>CAZHWD010000023.1:0-31967 GCA_964536335.1 uncultured Eudoraea sp.
GGTACAAAATGCGAACGCCAGTGCCGGTATTATACGGGTATACGGCACCTGGTCCGCTACTCATACAGAAAGCGGAAAAGAAATAGGCGTTAAATTTTTTAACCTTTCTTCGGTCAACGATGATGGGAAGATTGTACAGTCGTCAGACTATTTTGATGTACATGGTCTTGCTGCTCAACTCGAGGAAGAAGAGTAAGCCAATTACATATTAAAATCAGAGGTGGTCACTTTTTTGGGCCACCTTTTTTATTAGCTTATAATAGATACATTTTGTAATAAAAATAATCTCCTACTTAAGACTGACGAAAAGCGGATAAGGTTATTACGATTGATTGTAAAAACTTTTAGTAGATTTTGTTTTTAAGATTTACAAAAACTTAACTTGATTACCATTAATTTATTATTGTTAAACCTTATTTTAGTGTCCTTAATCTGCATAGAGAATATTAGTCAAAACAATTTATAACATAAAAAAAATTATGAAATCTATTAACGCTTATGCCGCAAATGAAGCTGGCGATAAATTAATTCCTTTCCAATACGAATTACCTGAAATAGGAACCGACCAGGTGGATATTAAGGTGCACTACTGCGGTATTTGTCATTCAGATTTGAGTATGCTCAATAACGAATGGGGTATGACGCAATACCCATTTGTTCCGGGACATGAAATTGCTGGCGAAGTGATTGCTGTAGGTAGCGATGTAAAAAACCTTGAACCAGGAAATTTGGTAGGTCTGGGTTGGAATTCAGCCTCCTGTATGCATTGTAAGCAGTGTATGGATGGGAGTCATCATCTTTGTGACACCGTGGAAGGAACGATTGTTGGGAGGCATGGTGGATTTGCCGACTACGTAAGAAGCCATTGGTCATGGGCAATTCCACTTCCTGAAGGCATCGACTTAAAAAAGGCTGGCCCCCTGCTATGTGGCGGGATTACCGTATTCAATCCAATTTTACTGGCAGGTGTTAAAGCCACTGATCGTGTAGGGGTTATTGGTATTGGTGGATTAGGGCATATGGCCCTTAAATTCTTAAATAAATGGGGGTGCGAAGTGGTGGCATTTAGCTCTAACCCTGATAAAAAGGACCAAATAATGGCAATGGGAGCAACCAAAATAGTTAATTCCAGAGATGAAAAAGAATTGGAATCCATTGCAGGTAGTCTCGATTTTGTTCTTAATACTACTAACGTCACCCTGGATTGGAATTCCTATCTAACCGCACTTGCTCCTAAAGGCAGATTTCACAATGTTGGAGCCGTACTGGAACCATTGGCTATTCCGGCTTTTTCTCTCATTATGGGCGAAAAATCTGTTGCGGGTAGTCCTTTGGGAAGTCCGGCATTAACTCTGAAAATGTTGGAATTTTGTGTACGGCATGATATTTATCCGATGGTAGAAGAATTTCCGCTGTCGCAAGTTAATGAAGCTATGGAGCATTTGGAACAGGGTAAAGCCAGATATCGGATAGTTTTGAAAGTATCCTAAAAATAGGAATATACATAAAACCTATTTGCTTCGGTATCAATTAGAAATAATTGATACCGACTGGATTTATTTTCATTTACAAAGCTATTTTCCCGATAATTCCATGATAATTATCTAAATTATCGGCCGAAAAGGTCTTATGACCTTCTTTGTAATTCAAATCAATTATAATGAAAAAAAAGATCTCTTTAGCCGTCCTTACCCTTACCTTGTTGTTTACGGAGAATATATTCGGGCAGAATGTCCCATTTGTCCCTCCAGAATTTGCTATTCCCGACACACTTGAGAATGAGCACTTCCGAATAAGGATGCTTACGGTGAATGATGTGGTTAAGGACTATGATGCGGTAATGACCAGCATTGATCATTTACAGAAAATGTTTCCCATATCGAGTTGGCCGTCCAGTGACCTAACTTTTGAACAGGATTTGATAGATTTGGGATGGCACCAGAAAGAATTTCAAATGCGAAGTTCTTTTGCTTATACTGTAGTTTCGCCAGATGAAAGTGAAGTTATTGGCTGCCTCTATATCAACCCTACAACTAAAGGTGGTTATGACGCCAGAATAAGTATGTGGATTCGAACGAGCATGCTGGATAAAGGACTGGATGCTATTTTATTTGATTCTGTTAAAGAGTGGATTGAAAAAGACTGGCCTTTTGAAAGTGTGGCCTATCCGGGAAGAGAGATATCGTGGGAAGACTGGAAATCATTAAAATAAAAATATGTTTTCTCAACTACTATTAACCTTTTGTAAATGCAACTAAATAAAATTATGATAAATACATTTCTGATTATTCTTATAATCTTTATAATTATCCACTACTAAATGTAAATTAAACTATGAGCTATTATTTTAATACCCTTTTAAAAGGAAAAAGCTTTGAAGAAGCGATCGAACTGGTTACCACAGAACTTAAAAAAGAAGGTTTCGGAGTACTTACCGAAATAGATGTGAAAGAGACATTAAAAAATAAAATCGACGTTGATTTTAAGAAATACAAGATTTTGGGGGCCTGCAATCCTCATTTTGCCCATAAGGCATTACAAAGTGAAGATAAAATTGGTGTTTTTCTTCCTTGCAATGTCATTGTTGAAGAGAATGAAAATGGTGAAGTTGAAGTTTCTGCTGTAGATCCAATTGCTTCTATGAGTCCTGTTAAAAATGAGGCTTTAAGCAGTCTTGCTTCGGAAGTTCAGGAAAAGCTTATGAAGGTGATAGAAAACCTCAAAGCAAAAGATAATACTAAAGCATAATTCAAATGATAAATTGCCTTAAAAACCGGCGAACAGCCTCTCTAGGCTTAATCATTGTATTATATATCCTCGGTATTAAAAACGGCTATGCCCAGGATACTCCTGAATGGATTGCAGAAAGTAATAAGCATACGGAGAAACTGCTTGATGTAATTGCAAAGAACAACCCGGAATCTGCCGCAAGACTTGGAATTGACGGATTAGATGACCAAATTTCTGATCTATCAGAAGGTTTTAATGAACGAGCTCTTTTGGACTTAAATAAGATTGCAAAATATTTTAAAACACAACTACCTCAAACCAAAGATGAACTCGTTAAGCAAGATCTTCTAATCTTAATAGAAAATACAGAAAACGAGATAGAAGAAATAAATCTGGAAGAAACCTATCTACTCCCCTATTACAATACCGCTAGCATGATATATAGGGGGATTCGCAGTTTATTGGAAGACCGTATTCCAGAAGAGAGCAGACAGGGGGCGTTAGTGCGTTTAAAAAAATATGTGGGTAGTGAAAAAGGTTATGTGCCTTTAACTAAGCTGGCTCGTGAAGAAATGGAAAGGGAATGGCACAAAAACAGAAACAGAATTGCGCCGTATAAGGAAGAAATAGAACGCGACCTAAAAACCAGTGATGAATATATTAAAGAAATTGAAGGTCTGTTTAAAAAATATAAGATCAAAGGGTTTGAAAAAGACTATAAAAAGTTGGTTTCACAATTGGAAAGTTATCACAATTATATCAGGGAGGTGATTTTACCGAATGCACGAACAGATTTTAGACTTCCTTTGGCTATCTATTCATTTAATTTAAAGGAATATGGGGTGGATATGCCTATAGAAGAATTGCAACGAAGAGCTATGGTGGCCTTTAAAGAACTACAGACCCAATTACAAGTACTAGGTAAAATTATTGCGACCAAAAATAATTACCAATCAGACGACTACAGGGATGTTCTTCGTTCAATGAAAGAAGAACAATTAGACAGTGCAAACATTTTAACGGTTTACAGGAAACAGATCAAGGAGATTGAAGCAATTATAAAAGACCGGCAGATATTAACTTTACCCGACAGGCAAATGGTAATTCGTTTGGCTTCTCCTGCGGAAAGTGCAGCTGCTCCTGCCCCATTTATGAGCCCTCCGCGTCTCATTGGGAATACAGGCGAATACGGGGAGTTTGTATTGCCTTTAAAGGCAACAGGAGGTTCAGACGGTACTTCATTAAAGATTGACGATTTTACGCACCTGGCTGCTTCCTGGCCGCTGACTGCCCATGAAGGTCGTCCCGGTCATGAATTACAGTTTACGGCCATGGTAGAAAGAGGGGTATCCCAAGCACGGGTCATCTTTGCTGCTAATAGTGTCAATATAGAAGGTTGGGCCTTATACGCGGAAGAGATAATACAACCGTTTCTTCCTATTGAAGGACAATTTATGACCCTATGGAGCAGGTTAGTCCGCTCTGGCCGCGCTTTTCTTGATCCGGGATTGAATTTGGGAACAATTACACCAGAGGATGCAAGATATATCTTAAGCCACGAGATAGCACTTTCTGAAGCTTTGGTAAGATCAGAACTGGAACGGTATCAGTTTAGGGGTCCCGGGCAGGCTACCTCCTATTTCAATGGGTATTTAAGACTAATGGAACTAAGGGCCGAAACCGAGCTAATTTTGGGAAATAAATTCGACCAGTTGGCTTTTCATGATTTTGTTTTAGGACAAGGACTACTTCCTCCCAAGTTAATTAAAAAGGCAGTGCTGGAAGAATTTATTCCTTCTTACAAATAAATTGATTTGAATGAAAGAACTATATCTACTAATTTTTTCTTGCCTATTTGCATGTAATAATGCACACAAAACAATAACGACACCTGTGGTAGGTCAAAATATGCCAACTCAAACTTCTTTGATAATACTTGGTAATGTACAAGATGCCGGTTCCCCGCATATTGCCTGTAAAAAAGAATGTTGCCGTGCTCTTTTCCAAAATCCGGACGACAGCAGAAAAGTAGTCTCCCTGGGTGTTGTTGATCCTGAAAATAACAGGAAATATCTGTTTGATGCAACCCCCGACATTACGGAACAGCTTAAACTATTAAAAAAATACCTTCCAAAAAACACAAATGAGACAGCTGATGGTATCTTTCTTACACATGCCCATATTGGCCATTATACAGGCCTGATGTATCTTGGAACAGAAGCAATGGGTGCTTCAAACATTAATGTGTTTGCAATGCCCGTAATGGAATCATATTTAAGGGAAAATGGTCCATGGAGTCAGCTGGTAGAGAATCAGAATATATCGATACAAACTTTGAATAATGAACAAGAAATTTCACTTACTTCAAATTTAAGTGTCATCCCTTTTCTTGTGCCACATCGCGATGAATATTCAGAAACTGTCGGATTCAAGATAATAGGTCCGAATAAAACGGTACTTTTTATCCCGGATATTGATAAATGGTATAAGTGGGAAACCAATATTGTTGATGAGATAAAACAGGTTGACTATGCATTTCTCGATGCGGGATTTTTTAGTGAAACTGAAATAGAGAATAGGGATATTTCTGAGATTCCACATCCAACGGTATTAGAAAGCATGGAACTTTTTGATAAATTGCCTGCTCATGAAAAAAACAAAGTTTGGTTTATTCATATGAATCATACCAATCCACTACTCAACCCAAATAACTCAGAATCTAAAGAGGTGTTGTCAAAAGGGTACCATATAGCGCGATTTAAAGATATATTTCCACTATAGAAAGGTTCAGTCCTCCTGAGTTATGGAAATCACATAAATTGTATCTAATAATTTGGGAGCCAATTTTTGGGAGCACCGGGGCTCTATACTGTTGCTATCCCAGCTGCGAAAACTTACTTCTTAATCAACCTACATAAGTGATTTTCCTATTGGAATAGACTTCAGATTAAGGTGGCTGAACTGCAAAAATTTAAAGTCTTTAGTCCAAAAATTGAAAAACCTAAAAAGTCCCTTTTCTGTTTAAACTTTAGGGCGGAAAAGGTCAAAAATATAGTGCAAATTTCGTAACTTTATTACACTTTTAAAACTTAATTATTATGTGCAGATTTGTAGCCTATTTAGGGAGTCCAATAATCGTTGAAGATATATTAGTTAAGCCGGCAAATTCATTGGTTCATCAAAGTTATGCCGCTGAAGAATCTTTTATGACAGTAAATGGAGATGGTTTTGGCTTAGGTTGGTATTATAAAGATATTCAGGAGGAACCTGGATTATATAAATCGGTGTTACCAGCGTGGAATGATCAAAATTTATTGAACAATGCCTCCATCATTAAAACTACTTGTTTTTTGGCGCATATTAGAGCGGCCACGACTGGTGGTGTTTCCCAGGAAAATTGTCATCCTCTTAAATACAACGAACATTTAATGATGCACAATGGGGGTATCCAAGATTTTGAGAAAATAAAACTTGACTTGGTATCTCTTTTAGATGAAGAAGCGTTTTTATGGATTCAAGGACAGAGCGATACCCAATATATTTTGGCTTTATTCATGACGAATTTCAGGAAAATGGGTATTGAAAAACCCGCAACTCCAGAAGAATTAGTTGCCTGCTTCAACAAGACCTTTAGCGATATAGAAAATTTAAAACAAAGCAAGGGAATAAATAGCACATCCAATTATAATATTGTGCTGTCAAACGGCCATCGAATGATCGCTACACGCTATAGCACTGATGCCGCTTCGGACAATCGTTCCCTTCATTTTGCAGAAAAGATCGCTTGCAGTTTTAATGATGAAACTGGAGATCTTGAAATAGAAGAGGGTATCGTTAAAAGAAGTGCCGCTTTAATTTCGTCGGAAATGTTGACAGATGACAGGAATTTATGGAAAGAGATCCCTACCAACCATGCCGTATTTATTGACAGTGATATGCAAGTATCTCTACATAAATTAGCGGAAGTTACAGACTACGCAATAACATAGGTACATTATTTGCAATGGTATTTTAATTTCATTTTAAGCAATAATATACGCTTTATAGTAAAATATGTGGATATCTATTTTTGCGAAATTAAACTCCTGTTGGCAATAAGAAATTTGATAAATACCAGAATAAAAACGCAGCTACTTTATAATTCTACATAGTAACGAATTGAATTTTAAATTTTTATACCATGAAAAAAGATATTGAAACCAAATTCACTGGGTGGGCATTTATTTTTGCAGCTATTTTATTATGGGGTGGCTGGGCACTTTCACCTCATCATATTGGTGAGTATATTGTCGCTTCAGACTTTACTGCAATTGGTGAAGATCTATGGTATTGGATATGGATGTTTCGGTTTCATATCTTTGGCTGGGTCACCATGGCGATAGCTATTTTTGCCCTTGCCTCAATTACAGCCAAAAAACCCTACAGGGTTGTTCTAGTGCCGGGTGCTGGAATGGTGGTGATTGGAACGATGACGCTGGCTATTGCATCTGCATTTTATTATAATTTCGGGGCCTGGGGAGTTGGTAAGACTATGGGCTTATCAGCTGCTGAAATTCAAGAATTCATGGATAATATTCTTTTTACAAACCAATATGTTACTTGTTTTGTGCGGTTTGGACGTATATTTTCCGGGGTTGGCCTGGTATTATTAGGTTTGGGGTTTGTAAAATGGAAAATTGTCAACGCGTTGTTGGGATGGTTTACCCTTATATTGGGTCTCGCGGCAATGGGTATCATTATGGGTATTCCCGATAATTTTGAAATCTACAAACCCGTTTTTCATGTCAAAGTTATATGGCTTGCAATGATGGGTGTCGCAATTTTACTAAAAGGGGTTAATCTTCCTGAACCAGAATCCTGATATTTAGCTTCAGACTAATTTGGTGATGGGGCTTCGCAATGAAATAAGTGAGGCCTATAGTTTTATGGAGTAAGGGTTACATCTTCCTAATCCATAAATTACCCCCGGTATTTTTATAGGTAAGTGGCATCTCCTTAAAAGCTGCCTTATGTTGTTGATGAATAAAATGTGAAAAAAGTACTATTTCAAATTGATTATTATAACTCAAAAATGCCCTTAGTAAATAGTCCTCATTCCAATTATTTCCTTCAGAAACCCAACTTTTAGGATATTCAAAAGGATAGAATACATCGTGAAAGTGTATAATAACTCCTTGATTTAAACTAGGTAAAATTTTAAAAATTTCATAATTAACATCGCTTCCCGTTTTTGAGACATGGCTGCTATCAATAAAGAGAATGTCATCCTTTTGTAATTCCCCAAACCTTTCTAACTTAACTTTTTGAACTTTTGTATCCAAAACTGTACAATTATCCCTATCAGTATCTTTCATTAGACGATAAAGCCTTTTTGGATAAGGCTCAATAAATGTAAGGTTCATATCATTTACAAAAGCCTCACGGGTATCGAGCATTACTGCGGATGAATGTCCGGAACCAATCTCTATAATCCGTTTTGGCTTAAAATGCCTAATAAAAGAATAAAGGACTATCCCATCGGTATATGAATATGCTCCGTTGATAAAACAATATCTTTGATTTTCCGACTTTTCATCCTTAAAAGGCATTTCTGGATAATATTTAGAAAATTCTTTTAATAATAAAAGTTGATTATCGAGGTTCAAATTTATCCCTGAGATAAAGTCTTGCCCTACCTCTTCCCATATCTGGTCCTCTAGTTCAACAAGTTCACCCTTGGATACAATAGGGGAGTAAAAATGTCCAAACGGATATTTACTAAGTGGCTTATATTTTCCCCATTTAATAAAAGTTCGAATTACAATAATTATAAAGTTAAATACTCTGCTCATCTTAAATCTTAAATCAAGTTTTAAGCAATATTACTACAGTAAATTTCAGCTAGTAAACAATAAAACTTCTAAGAGCGAATAAGTAAATTAATAACTGAGATATATTTTTATGGGCCTTTTATATAATCCGGTTTAAGGCTTCCAGCATTAATTTATTTCCGGGATCCGGTTTTTCTGAAAGAAGTAATGGGGTTATAATGCCTACTGCATCCTTTACCATGGTAAGGGATTCGGTGACAACGACTCCTGATTTTTCTGAACTTATCTTTAATTGGGTGCCATACCGAGCCATACCAATAAAATGATTCAGTAACAGTTTTTTGTCTTTGTTAAGTCCGGCCAGAATTGAGCAGGTTTCTTCAGCATATTTATCCCCTCTGCTTACGTATTCGAAAAATGCTTTTCTTAAATCCGGATTGTAAACAACCCCATAAAGGCCATCTGCCAAAATATTAGTTGTTTGGGTTCCAAGGTGACGTGTTTCATAAAAGTTTTGGATGGCTTTTCCAACCTGCCTGCCTTTACTAAAATCATTAACTTTTTCCAGATTATTACTCAACCTAAGTACATCATTAAAAGCAGCAGTCATTCCCCCGCCAGTTAATGGATGTCTCATATTTAATGCATCCCCTAAAAGAACTGCGCCTGCTTTTTTAATGGGGCTAGCCGGAAGTCTGTGGTTAGGAAAAGTCTTGAATTTTCCCTCTTCTACTGTTGCTGCAAAGGCTTTGCGAGCAGATCTGGGTATTGCGTTTTCAAACTCCTCCAAAAGGAATTTCTTAAAATCCCTGCCCAACCTCGGAGGTTTTTCTCCTTTAAAATCTATTAATACCCTCCATGATGTAGAAGTCACAGGATATATGACCATTGGCGGGTGATCACCCATTACAAGATGCCCATGATTTGCATAAGGCAACTCACAATTTTTCAATAAAAGACCCAGAAAATACCCGTTCACCTTACTAACCGGTTTGGATAGTTTCTCCCTGAATTTAGACAAAGGGCCGTCAGTAACAACGGTAAGATGCGCAACTATGGATTCTTCATCCGTCGCCAGCTTTCGTTTATAATTTACACCAACTATTGCATCCTTTTCTTCAATTAAATGGGTAACTGTTCCTTCAATGACTCTGATATTTCGCTGACCTAGTATATGTTTTCTTATATTTTGTAAAAAGGCACCATTTCTAAATCCATACCCAGTAGGTTCGCCGTTTTTATTTGGATAAGGAATAAGGTAATCCTGCTCTTCAAAAATAATATCATAACCGAAAACAGGCTGAGCATCAATATGGTCTATAAACGAAGTGAAGCCCATCTCGTCAAGCTTCTGAACTCCTCCAGGTTGTAACAATTCACCTATGATAACATCTCTTTCACTTAAGTCTCTTTCAACTACTACAATATTTTTGCCCATTTTGGCCAAATTGGCAGCCAAAGTTGCACCGGCAATACCGGCACCAACAATCAGGACATCAACTTCTTTATTTATTCCGGTATTTGACATTTGTATTTCCTAAATATCCTTAAAAAAAGTTTCTTTATTGTTTTTCTTCAAAAGAAACTTGAGTAAAAGAAAAAAGTTAGAACCATTAATATTACAACTACACAAAGGTATCGCTTTCGGAGCAAAACCTAAAAATTTCATTTGATTTTGTTCTCTACAAAGAAGCATATGTATTCATAAAGACAATTATTCAAAACTAAATTGAATTATATTTACAAGGTAATTTGAATCCTCTAATCCAGAATTAATTAACCTTGTGCAGAGACCTGAGATTTAATTGCCATAAATTGAAATTTGTAATCCGATAATGGTCAACCCCAAGCAAAAAATTGAGCAGGCTATCCAAAAGATTTACCATTGGATGGCTGCAAATCAGACTGAAGAAGGAACCTGGCCTGTTTCATATGACGGTCCCTTTTTTCTTTTGCCATTATACATTTTTGCCATGAGAATATGCGGGCAGCCTATGACCATGGAAACAAAAACCAAGATGAGCAGGTATATTTTGAGACATCAATTGGCCGATGGTAGTTTTGGAATACACCAGGAATCAAAAGTTGGTACCGTTTTTACCAGTGTAATAAATTATGTTGCCCTCCGCTTTTTAGATCATTCTGGGTCGGAACCAAAATTAAAAAAAGCACTGAATTGGATACATGAAAAAGGAGGCCCACTGTACGCTGCAAGTTGGTGTAAATTCATATTGTCATTTCTAAATTTGTATTCTTATAAAGGGGTTGCTCCCGTACCCCCTGAACTTTACATGTTACCGAGCTGGTTTCCGTTTCATCCGCGTAAAATTTCGGGTTATGTAAGGATTATTTATTTGCCCATGTGTTACTTCTATCGTAAACGCCTGTCCATAGAACCAGATAAACTAATACTCCAATTAAGAAAGGAATTATACCGGCAACCCTATGAACAAATTAATTTTGCCAAACATAGAGGTACATTCGCGGACACAGATAATATATTTCCTGAAACCAGAATATTTAAAATCTCTATGTGGTGGATCAAAAGAATTGATCCCATTATTCCCAAGTATATCAAAAAGAAAGCACTTGCACTTGTATATGAACACATAGAATACGAGGATGAAAATTCTTCTTTTATAAGGCAAGCCCCTGTAAATGCCGTTTACAACACCCTGGTATACCATTTTAGGGGTGAGAAAGAGAAATTGGAAAAATCTTGGGAAAAACTACCATTATATTTATGGGAAAATGATGATGAGATACTGATGCAGGGCTTTACAAACACATATACCTGGGATAATGGATTCTATTTACAGGCCATGGGTAAAGAATGTACTGATCCATTGCTAAAACCTTTAGCTCTTAAGTCCCGTAAATTCCTGTTGGATAACCAGGTAATGAAGGAGCTGGAAAACCCATTTAAATACCACCGCCTTCCCAGGGCAGGTGGCTGGACTTTTAGTTACCTGGATAATGGTTGGGTAGTGTCTGACTGTACGGCAGAGGCTATCAAAGCCCTTCTGGAAACAGAAGGATTAGATGATGAATTAATATCTGATGAACGCATAAAAAAAGCCATAGTTTTTATAATGTTACTGCAGGGTGATGACGGAGGATGGACCAGTGTGGACAAAGCCATTGGGAGCCCGAAACTGGAGTGGTTTAACGCGGCTAACGTATTTGTTGATATTATGGTTGACCATTCTTATGTAGAATGTACAGCGAGTATAATTCAGTGTTTCGTTCAAATAAAACAGAGCAGGCCCCATTTGTTTACCTCTGAAATGGAAAGTGCTATAGAACACGCTGTTAAATACCTGTTGAATTCCCAATATGAAGATGGAAGCTGGGAAGCCTTATGGGGTCTGTGCTTCACCTATGGAATATGTTTTGTTGTGGAGGGACTGACCATGTATGGAATGAGCAAGGACCATGAAGCAATACAGAATGCATGTACCTTCCTATGGTCTAAACAAAAAGAAGACGGGGGCTGGGGAGAAGCACAGGAATCTGCCCTTGCAAGGGAATATATTCAGGCTGAAGCCAGTGTCGTTGATCAAACGGCCTGGTGCATACTCGCATTATTAAACGGAGGTTATGTTGAAGACCCCAGGCTACTAAAAGCTATAAATTGGCTCATTGACCAGCAGCTTGAAGATGGCGACTGGCCGGTGCAGCCTATGAGCGGACTGTTTTATAAAACAACTATGGTTTCTTATAGAAATTATAAACGCTATTTCTCACTACTTGCATTAAAGAAGTATAAACAAGAACTAAACCCTTAAATAGGGTAAAATCCTCCATTTTTGTTGCCTAATTAAGTCCGTATCATAAAGAAATTACTATCTTTTAGGTCATTTCTTAGACACCTTAAAGTTTAAGATGACCAACTTTAAATATAGAACTATGAAATCAGTATTAATAACCGGTACCAGCAAAGGTATTGGCCTTGAAACTGCTTTGGCATTCGCAAGAACGGGTTACAAAGTATACGCAACTATGCGCAAACCAGAGGGGGCCCAAGCTTTCAAACAAAAAATCAAAGATGAATCCCTTAACATAAGTATATCAGCAATGGATGTAGACTCCAATGAATCGGTCAGCCAGGCAATAGACGCTATTCTTGCTGAGAATGGGACCATTGATGTTCTTGTAAACAATGCCGGTATAGAACATCATGGATCCATTGAAGATTTGAGCATGGAAGAAATTATTGCTATTATGAATACTAATTATTTTGGTGTACTCAGATGTACGAAACATCTATTACCACAGATGCGTACTAATAAAAATGGTTGTATCGTTAATATTGCCTCAGTTTCAGGAAAAATTTCGAACACCCCTCTGGGTGCATATGCGGCCAGTAAACATGCTCTTGAGGCAATAAGTGAAGCTCTCGCACAGGAAGTTAAACCATTTAATATTAGAGTTAAAATAGTTGAACCGGGCATTATTGATACGCAAATGGCCAGAGATATAGAAATTGGTGGTGATTCTCTCTATCACCAATCTAACCGCTTTGGAGGTCTTTTTAAAGCGTCTCTTGAAACTCCAACTTCACCTTCATTGGTAGCCGACAAGATTTTGGAAGTAGCAGAAAGCCAAAACTGGGAATTAAGACATCCTGTTGGTCCGGATGCGCAACCATTTCTAGATTGGCGGGCATCTATGACCGATGAAGAATGGGTAGATTGGAATGCAGCTAATGATGATGACTGGTACAATTCCGTAGAAGAACTTTTTGGGTTAAATGCCAGGCAGTAACCTTAATTCTGAAAATGTAACATTGATAATTTAATGCTTTCTTAGTTTGAATCAGAAAAATTATATAGGTGCCGGTATTGCACTTGGCGCAGGAATTGGAGCCGCAATTGGAGTAGCAATAAGCGAAATAGCAATTGGTGTGGGAATTGGAATGGCCATTGGGACTGCAATAGGAGCTGGATTAAATAAGAAAAGAAGTAAGTAGAATTCAGGTCAATAATCCTTAAACCTGGAAACCATATAGACTTGTAAAATTAGCATTATGAAAATTAACACTAACAAAACCAACAGAAGAAAATTTATTAAAGGGTCAACTATTCTAACAGCAGGATTGATCTCAACCCCATTAATAAGCCTTGCCCATAAAAAATCAATTACTAACTCAGAAGGCCTCTATATTATTGGGCCCAAAGAGGGATATGCTCCGGAAATCGGCACACTTTTATCAACTATGACAATGATGCGGACATGGTTGATATATGGTGTTAAAGATTTGACAATGGCCCAATTGGATTTCCAAATTGATGAACAATCAAATTCAATCGGTGCCATGCTACTTCACCTGGCAGCCACTGAAAAGTATTATCAATTAAACACATTTGAAGAATTGGAATGGGGAACCTGGAATGAAGAAATAAAAAAAGAGTGGGATGTACCTATGGGTCTGGGTGAAAAAGGCCGAGCACAGATTAAAGGCAATAAAGTAGAATACTACCTTTCTAAACTGGAGGAGGTAAGAGAAAACACCAAAAAAGAATTTGCTAAGAGAAGTGATGATTGGCTTAACAAGACTGAACCATTTTTCCAGGACCAACCTACTAATAATTACTGTAAATGGTTTCATGTATGTGAACATGAATCAAATCATAACGGACAAATTAAATTCATTAAAAAAAGACTACCCGTTTAAAGAATAAATAATTAGGATAGTAGCGATTGGTAAATTTTATAGAAATTACTTTCAAGAAATAATTTTAGAGATAAAGAAGAGGTCGAAGAACTCAGCTGCCTATAATCATTCAAAGTAATAGGAAAATTGATCAAAGGAATTTATCTTTCACACCTTTTAATTACTAATCCTGCCTTGCTTTAAAATGACATTATCGCATATGATGTTTATCAGACTTTTGATTATTGCTTTTACATTTTCTCTCTTATCCGTTAATTTATCTATGCTTTATTCCCAGAATTTTTCTTCGTTGGAATACCGCAATGTAGGGCCATACAGAGGCGGGCGAGTTACTGCTGTAACTGGGATAACTACTAAACCTTCTACTTTCTATTTTGGTGCCACCGGCGGTGGCGTATGGAAATCGGAAGATTACGGTACTTCCTGGCTTAATATTTCTGATGGTTTTTTTAAAACCCCTTCTATTGGAGCCATTGCAGTTGCTCAAAATGATCCAAATATTGTCTACGTAGGAACAGGATCAGACGGTTTGCGAAGTAATCTGATTGAGGGTAAAGGCATGTATAAATCTATTGATGGTGGTAAAACCTGGGTAGAATCTGGGTTAACAAACGTTGGGCAGATAGGGGCTATTCGCATACATCCCGTTGATCATAATACAGTATATGTTGCTGCCCTTGGACAAGCTTTTAATTCAAATCCTGAAAGAGGCCTCTACAAAACCACAGACGGAGGCAAGACCTGGAACAACATTTTGTTCATTTCAAATAAAACAGGAATTTCCGATTTAGAAATGATGCCTACCAACCCCAATATCCTTTATGCTGCAGCCTGGAAAGCGGAACGCAAGCCCTGGACTATAATTAGCGGAGGAACACCCAAAGAAGGCGGAATCTATAAATCTATTGACGCCGGAAAAAACTGGAGCAAAATTGAGAGTGGACTTCCGTCAAAACTAATTGGTAAAATTGACCTCGAAGTATGTCCGGCAGATTCTAAGCTGCTATATGCATTAATTGAAGCCCCTAATGAAGACGGCGGCTTGTATATTTCAGATGACCATGGTGAAAATTTTGAACAGGTATCTGATGATAAAAAAATACGTACCAGACCTTTTTATTACACGAACGTAAAAGTAGACCCACAAAACCCTGATGTTATTTATAGTATGGCCACAGACTACATGAAATCCGTAGACAGGGGTAAAACCTGGACGTCACTCGCCTCACCGCATAGCGATAATCACGATATGTGGATCAATCCTCAAAATTCAGATCTTTTTATTCAAAGCAATGACGGCGGAGCGAACATTACACATAATGGAGGTAAAAGCTGGTCTACTCAATACAACCAACCTACATCAGAAATTTACCAGGTAGAGGTAGACAATCAATACCCTTACTGGCTTTATGGTGGGCAGCAGGATAACTATTCCACTGTGGCAGTACCCAGTATGGCTCCATATGCCGTTCAGGCTCCCGGAATTGGTTATATAATAAATACGGGTGGCTGTGAAACAGGACCGGCGGTACCTCATCCAACAAATCCCGATATTGTTTACTCCAATTGTAAAGGTCGATTTACGGTTTTTAACAAAAAAACAGGAACGGAAAAATCATTTTACGTAGGAGCCTCAAATATGTACGGTCATAATCCAAAAGACCTACAATTCAGATTTCAGCGGGTATCCCCTATTCTGGTTTCCCCTCATAATCCAAAAATTATTTATCATACATCGCAATATGTACATAAAACTACTGATGAAGGTAAAACCTGGAAAATTATTTCCCCTGACCTCACAGCTTTTGATGCAGATAAACAAGTGGTTTCGGGAAGTCCGATTACCAGAGACATCACGGGTGAAGAATTTTACAGTACTATTTATGCCATTCAGGAATCGTCTTTAGAGGAAGGACTAATTTGGGTTGGTGCTAATGACGGTCCTGTTCATATAACCCGGAATGGTGGTAAAACCTGGAAAAATGTAACTCCAAAAAACCTCCCCCCGGGTGGCAGGGTAGATGCCGTTGAGCCCTCGTCGCACAATCCGGCAAAGGCCTATGTTTGCGTTCTTAGATATCAGTTAGGCGATCGCAAGCCTTATATCTATAAAACCGACAATTATGGTGAGTCATGGCGGTTACTTACACCGGGTAATAATGGCATACCAAAAGAATATGCTGTAAGAGTAGTTCGCGAGGACCCTGAAAAAGAAGGTCTTTTATATGCAGGAACTGAATATGGTCTTTTTATTTCATTTAATGATGGAGAAACATGGAAAGCATTCCAACAAAATTTGCCGATAACTCCAATTACCGATCTAAAAATTCATAGAGGAGATCTGGTCTTGGCTACCATGGGCCGTGGGTTTTGGGTTTTAGATGATATAAACCTCCTAAGGCAAGGTAATTTAGTGAACATCAAGAATCATAAATTATTCAAACCCAATTCTGCAATTCGATATAGAGTCCCTTCCGGTGCACGAACAAGTGAGTCCCCAAAGTATCCTAAACCTGCGGTAACCATTGACTACTTCATACAAGAAGATTTGAGTTCTCTATTAAAATTGGAAATTTTAGACGAAAGTTTGGAAGTTGTAAATACCTACATTAGCGATACTACCGGAATTTCAAAAGATAGTGTAAAACGTGATATGAGTACTGAATTCCTTAATTATCAGATATCTGATGAATTAATTGCAAAAAAAGGATTCAATCGTTTTAAATGGGATATGACCGCAACCGGGCCATGGAATAAGAAAGCCGAGGACCGTTATAAAAATGGTCCAATTGTAAAACCCGGAATATATATCGCAAAGCTCACAATTGATAAAATCATATTATCGAAGTCTTTTGAAATAGTTATGGATCCTAAAGTAAATACTGCAGGAATCTCAGAAAAAACAATTGGTGAGCAGGTAGATTTTCAAATAAAGGTACGCGACTTATTAAATAAGGCTTTATTATTGGTAAACAATTTGGAAACGGAACAGGAAATTCTTGAGAGCAAAGAGAAAACAACCGAATTTGAGAAATCTAGATTAGCACGAATAAAAAATGATCTGGTTAAATTAAAAACCAGGGAAGGTATTTATGAGCAACCTATGTTAACAAGCCAAATCAAATATTTATACAATATGGTGAACAGGGCTGATCAGGAGATTGGGAAGGACGCATTGGACAGGTTTATTGAATTGGAAAAGAGGTTCGAAATCATCCAAAAAAGTATGAACTAGTTAATTTTTAATTAAAACTCTATCATAAAATTATCTTATAAATGAACATTTTTAAAAAGATCAAAACCTATAATAAACATGGGCGAAGAGTGGTAAATGATCCATTTCATAAAAACACCCTAGAAATAACGAAGTCAGAACTCAAAAAAACACCCAAAAGAACCGAGGTGATAAATTTTTTATTATCACTCTTTAAACGTGAAACCTGTTATTTGGAAATAGGCGTCCGAAATCCCGAGCACAATTATAACCACATAAATGCTAAAACAAAATATAGCGTAGATCCTGGTGTAGAATACAAAGAAAGTTCAATAGATTTTAAAATGACCAGTGATAGTTTCTTTGATAAATTAAATAACAATGAAATTTTATCCAAGGACATTAAGTTTGATGTAATTTTTATTGATGGTCTACATCTGGCAGAGCAGGTAGATTTGGACGTTAAAAATTCACTGGATTTTATAAAAGAAGATGGTTTTATAGTTTTACATGACTGCAACCCCCCAACGCAATGGCACGCAAGAGAGGACTATGAATACAAGAATTCTCCGGCAAGTGGCTATTGGAATGGTACCACCTGGAAAGCCTTTTTAAAATCACGTTTTAATCCCAAATTGTATTCCTGTTGTATTGATACAGATTGGGGTGTGGGCATTTTGTCTAAAAAACATCCTATAGGCGACAGCATAAAGAATTCCAATCCATTTTATGAATACAAGGTTTTTGATAAAAACAGAAAAGAAAGTATTAATCTTATAAGTTTTGATGCGTTGAAAAAAATTTTAGCGTAATCTGTAGAATTTTTGGTGCCGAAACTTTATCTTCTCAAATAATATCCTTAAGATGAAAATTTTTATCCCTGTCGTTCTGCTCATTCTCTTAGTCTCATGGACATATCTTAATAAAGGTAAACAGGACGGCAACTGGATTGCACTCTGGAACGGAAAAGATCTTTCGGGATGGCATACCTTTTTAGGAACGCCTTACCAAACTAAAGAAGATGATACAGGAAACAAAATAATACCATTTGGAATTGATCATGATCCTTTACAAGTTATAAAAGTTGTGGACACAGATCAAGGGAAGGCCATCAGGATATCAGGAGTAGCATGGGGTATGATTTATACCGAAAAAATATTTCAAAATTATCACTTGAAACTTAAGGTAAAATGGGGTGAGGACATGCACATCCCAAGGGAGAATGGCCCGCGCGATAGTGGATTACTTTATCATGGGAATGGGGAACCCGGCTCAGAATTGGCATATCCCTGGATGAATTCACAGGAACTACAAATACAACAGGGAGATATGGGTGACTATTGGCCTGTAGGTGATACAGAAATAGATATCCCTAGTGAACGATTTAAAGATAATTATTTTATTTACAAAAAGAATGCAGACTTACGAACTTATTATCTGGCGACCATCTTAAAGACAGCCGTACATGATAGCTTGGCAAAGCGGCGTGTCTTTAAGGCATTTGATGCCGAAAAACAATATGGGAAGTGGAATGAGGTAGAACTCATTACACTGGGTGACTCCAGCATCCATATTGTTAATGGAAAGGTAGTTATGCGTCTTTATAATTCCAGAAAAATGAGTGATAAAGAGCCACTTAAATCCGGTAGAATTATGATTCAATCGGAAGGGGCTGAAGTTTTCTATAAAGATTTTTATTTGAAAAATATTACGGAGATTCCCGTCGAATTCAAAAAATGAAATGCTAGGAAGTAACGGAGTTGAATTCTTAATTTCCAATCAGATTAATAGCTTTAAAATATCCAAACAAAGAGCAAATCATGAAAAATACATTAGTCCTTCTCCTTCTGACAAATTTTATAGTCACTAACCTAATTGCACAGGAAATTATTCCCAGTAAAAAACAAACAAAAGACATTCATTCCTTAATTGACAACTACTCCCTGGCGAGAGAAAATAAAGATACGGCGTTGCTCGAAAATATTTTAACACCAGACGTGGATCAATTGGTTTCTTCCGGGAAATGGAGAAAAGGCAAAGAAGAATCAGTAAAAGGCATGCTGCAAAGCTCAGAAAACAATCCTGGTACGAGAAGCCTGAAAATTGAAAATATTCGGCTTTTAACCCTACAGTGCGGAATTGTGGATGCCCGATATGAAATAGAAAACACCGATGGAGCTACAAGAAAAATGTGGAGTACTTTTATGGTGGTATACAAAAACAAAGAATGGAGGATAACAGCTATTCGTAATATGCTGCCGGCCGGACAAAAATAGATTTAATAAATGAAGGCAATTGTATACACAAAATACGGGTCCCCGGATGTTTTACAACTAAGAGAGGTTGAAAAACCTGAACCTAAGGAGAATGAAATCCTTGTCAGAGTTCGTGCAACCTCTGTAAATAGAACAGACTGTGCCAACCTAAGGGCCAAGCCTTTTATTATGCGATTTGTTATAGGGGTTTTTAAACCAAAAAAAATGATTTTGGGTACTGAATTTGCTGGCGATATAGCGCAAGTTGGCAAAGCTGTAAATTTATTTAAAGTTGGAGATAAGGTCTTTGGCTTCGATGACAGTGGCGTAAAATCCTATGCGGAATATTTGCTGATTCCCCAGGATGGCAATATATGCCAAATGCCTGAAAACAGCACATTCCAAGAGGCAGGAACTAGTATTGAGGGGGCTCACTATGCCTATAACATCATTAACAAGGTAGCGCTTCAAAAGGGTCAGAAAGTAATGGTCAATGGTGCTTCAGGAGGAATTGGCTCGGCTGCTGTTCAATTACTCGTATATTTTGGTGCAGATATCACTGCCGTATGTAGCACCAAGAATATAGAACTGATAAAATCATTAGGCGCAAATAAAGTAATCGATTATACCAAAGAAGATTTTACCGTAGACTCCGAAAAATATGACTATGTGTTTGACTGCGTAGGAAAAAGTACTTTTAGCAGATGCTACCGCATATTAAAACCAGGCGGCGTTTATATCTCCTCTGAATTGGGGCCATGGTCTCAAAATATTTTTTACTCCCTTATCTCGGCTATTTTTGGTAAATTACCGGGGAAAGAAGGAAAAAAAGTAAAATTTCCTTATCCACCAAAAATTCTGCGAAGCATTGAGTTGGTTAAAAAATTAATTGAGGAGGGTAAATTTAAAACTGTGATAGACAGATCTTATCTACTTGAAGAAGTTGCTGATGCATTCAGGTATGTGGAAAAAGGCCAAAAAACTGGTAATGTTGCAATCTCTCTGGGAGATTAGCTTAATTTGTCTCCCATGGCATCTAAATATTTCCAATACCTAAACCAAACAACCAAAGTGAATATAAAAATATGAAAACCACAATTTTTGATTCCTTACCCATCTCTATTATCTACATTGGTATTTGTTTATTGATGCTAGCCGCTTTTGAGATTGGTTATCAAATTAGCAGGCGTAGCAAAGGATTTAAGGAAAAGGTGGAACCCGCTACGCTGACACCTATGATTGGTGGGCTAATTGGAGTACTGGGGTTCGTACTGGCTTTTACATTTTCAATTGCAACCAGGCAATTCCAACAGCGTAAGCAGTACGTTCTTGAGGAAGCCAACGAAATTGCAACCGCTTACCTTCGGGCAGACCTTATTGATACGATATACGAAACAGAAGTAAAACAATTATTAAGGGAATATGTTGACACTCGTCTCCAGGCCGTAAGTAGTACAAATATCAACAACGAGCTCGTTAAATCAGTTGAGTTGCATAGCCTTTTATGGCGCGAAGTATCGGCGGCGGCCTTAACTAAACCCAATACCAATACATCAATGATGATTCAATCTATTAACAACATCATTGACCTGCATGAAAAACGAGTCACTGCCGGTTTGCGCAATCGGATTCCTATGAGCATTTGGATAACACTTCTGACCATCTCATTCATGACCATGACAACAATTGGCATTAAAGCAGGTTTTACCAAACCAAGGGGTTTGATTGCTGTAATTCCCGTGATATTGGCATTTGCTGCCCTTACCACACTTGTTGCAGATCTTAACCGCCCTCAAAAAGGGTTATTTAAGGTAGGGCAACAATCTATGATTTCAGTTCAGAAAAGTATACAAAAAGACATTAAATAACTCAGGATATAGTAATCCGTTTTTAGATATTATACCTTTTTTATTATTCTTGTTTTGAGGTCTTACTCTTACCGGTTAAAGCTTATTTTATCATGATAAATGTCATAGTTCAGTTTTTGTTAAAATATTACCTTTTGAAACTAATTTAAACAAAAATTATGCCTGCAAATAAAAATGATAAGAGCTCTTGGGCTATAGGTGGAACTACACTCATTGGCTTGGGGGTAGGCCTCTTCTTTCTTCAGACCTCCCCTATTTGGTTTGTGGCATGCCTGATTACTGGCATCGGTTTGGGCCTGGTACTAACGGCGTTTTTATCGTCCAGAAATAGCTAAAAATACCTATGTCCGGAATTCTTTCAAATCAGGAATTTTAAACTATAAATTTCCGTCTAAAACCTAAAGATAATTTAGATGATCAATTTTTTTAGAAAAACAAGGAGACAATTATTTTCGGAAAACAAATTTACTAAATATCTATTTTATGCTATAGGTGAAATTATTTTGGTGGTCATCGGGATTCTGATAGCCTTGCAAATCAATAATTGGAATAACCGGCGGATAGAAAAGGAAGAGGCAAAAAAGTCATATCGAAATATTAAACGACAGATTGAAGATGATAAAGATGAACTAACCAAAGAAAAAGCACTTAATAATTATTTAACCGCTACCTATAAATACGCCAACAAAATAATCAGGGCCCAGGATTATACTAGATCAGATTCCCTGGCTCTTATGGCTATGGGATTGTCCCAATATTCAGACTTTAATAGCAGTGGTACAATATATGAGACTTTGGTTAACAGCGGTAATTTAAAACTCCTGAAGAATGATGAGATCACCAGTTTAATTCAACAATTGGAAACTACCTACATCTTTGCCAACAAGCTGGAAACTATTCACTGGGAGATTATTATAAATGAATTATCCCCCACATTGCGAGGCGTGGTAAATTTTGATGCTTTTAAAGCTGTAAAGCCTGAAAAGCTTTATGAAGTAGAAATGCAAAATATTTTTGTGGAAAGTATTTATCTAACCTCAGCAAAAGACTCAGTTTATAGTAAAGCTTTGCGCGAAATAGATACAATTATCAAATTAATAAATACAGAGCTGGGTTCTGTGAATGATTAAAACTATTAGTCAGTAGTTCAATCAAGTGTTTATTACATTTCCTAAATTTATCCAATGACATCGCAGGAAGTATTATCCAATTGAATTTTTAATATTTTCTTCTTTTTTAAATTCCTGTTGTACATTTAGATTGTTAACCAAAAAATCTATGCATGAAAAACAGCTTTCTCTTTATAATACCTCTATTATTTATCTTTGGATGCAAGCAAACCAAAGAAAAGGAGAAGATAAATAAAAGCTTACCTCGTATTGCTATTGCAGGATTAGCCATAGAATCGAGCACCTTTTCTCCGGCTCAAACCCATGAAGAAGCGTTTCATGCCAGGGTTGCAGAAGATGTTTTCTCCTTTTATCCGTTTCTTGCTAAAGACTCCATTAACCGAAAGCGGGCAGAATGGATTCCAACTTTAAGAGCGCACGCACTTCCTGGCGGCATTGTCACCATGGAAGCCTATGAATCTTTGGTTACTAAAACCCTGGAAATGTTAAAAAAAAATGGCCCTTATGACGGTCTCTTTTTTGATATTCACGGCGCAATGAGTGTAATAGGACTGGAAGATCCGGAGGGAGACTTTATCCTTCGTGTTCGTGAAGTGGTCGGATATGAAACCCTGATTTCCACCTCAATGGATTTACATGGCAATGTCTCCCGGCGTCTGGCACAACAATCTGATCTAATTACCTGTTATCGCATGGCACCCCACGAGGATGCCATTGAATCTAAAAAACGAGCGGTAAACAACCTATTAAACAGATTAGAAAGCGGGAAAGGGAAACCGGCCTATAAAGCATGGATTCCCATTCCAATTTTGTTGCCTGGTGAAAAAACCAGTACAAGGATAGAACCTGGAAAAGCCTTGTACGCGATGCTACCTGATGCCGTGAAAAGTGAAGGAGTCATTGATGCTGCCATTTGGATCGGATATGCATGGGCAGACGAAGCTCGTAACCATGCAGTGGTGATGGTAACGGGAGATGATAAAAAAGTAGTGGGTGATGCCGCAGAAAAGTTAGCACGGCATTTTTGGCAAGTCAGGTCAGAATTCGAATTTGTTGCTCCAACAGCAACCCTAAAAGAGAGCCTTGACCTGGCGCTAAAGAATGACAAAAAGCCTTTTATTATCAGTGATATGGGAGACAACCCTACGGCTGGAGGGGCCGGAGATGTTAGTTGGACTTTAAAGGAAATTCTAGCAAGAAAAGAATTTAAATCTAAAGGTGGTCCTTCTGTAATATATGCCTCTATTCCGGGACCAGAACTAATTGAAAAGGCCAAAGAATTAAAGGTGGGGGATCCTATAAAAGCCTCAGTGGGCGCCCTTGTTGATGATAGATATGCAGGACCGGTTGAATTAGATGGGGTTATCATGGCCATTGAATACGGTGATATACACGCAGAAACAGAAGTCGTTGTTAAGGTAGGTAGTGTAGATGTTATTGTAACCAAAAAACGTAAGCCATATCATAAAGAGGCCGATTTTACTCGATTGGGATTGAATCCACGGGAATCTGATATTGTTGTCGTTAAAATTGGCTATCTGGTACCGGAGTTATATGATATGAGGGGCGGCTGGATCATGGCACTTACCCCCGGTGGCGTCGACCAGGATTTAGAAAGATTGGGCTATAAAAACATTCTAAGACCAATGTACCCTTTAGATAAGGATATGAAAGATCCCGATTTAAAAGCACGCTTTATACCGCTCTCCAATAGTACTCCTTGAAAGCATCAAGGTCAAAAAGTTTAATGGCACAATAAATATGAAAAAAACATTAACAATTTTGTTTATCCTTACTCAACTATTACTCAATGGGCAAAAAACGATAGATAACATTGAGGAAATCCAATTAGACCAAATTGAGGCGAATTCCATAAATAAGTTTTGGCTTAAAATAATCGATAATGGAATGTCACAGCTCATTTCTATTCCGGTCATTATAGCAAAAGGTAAAAATCCGGGGCCTGTTTTAGGAATTACTGCAGCTTTGCATGGTAATGAATTAAATGGGGTTATGGTAATCCATAAGGTATTAGAAAACCTTGATCTGGAATCCCTCCAAGGTACGCTAATAGCAATCCCGGGATTAAATGCAATTAGTATTCCACTTCATCAAAGAAGATATATAGATGAAGAGGATCTGAACAGAAATTTTCCGGGAAAAGAAAAAGGAAACAGGACTCAACAATATGTATGGCAAATCAAGACTAAAATACTATCCAAAATTGATTATTTAATTGACATGCATACCGCAAGTTTCGGAAGGGAAAATACCCTTTATGTTAGGGCAGATCTTGGCGATCCCAAAATTGAAAAAATTGCTTCGCTTCAGAATGCAGATATCATCTTAAACAACAAAGGGGTGCCAAGTGTCAATGATCAAATATCCGCTACCAGAACAATGCGAGCCGAAGCCATATTAGAAGGAATTCCTTCGATTACCATAGAATATGGAAACCCACAGGTTTTTCAACCTGAAATAATTGAAAGAGGAGTAATCGGCATTGAAAATACAATGAGCTGGCTGGAGATGACAGATAACAAAATTAAGGTTGGAGCTGCACCCTCTGTATGTAAAAAATCGTATTGGATTTTTGTAGATAAAGGAGGGTATTTAGAAGTAAAAGTAAAAGTAAACCAAAGGGTTAAAAAAAATGAGTTAATCGCGATTTTAAGAAATCCCTTTGGAGATCTGATTAAGGAATATTTGTGCCCTGAAGACGGTATAGTTATAGGAAAAAGTAGTAATCCGGTTAATATGAACGGAGGGAGAATTATACATTTGGGGATTCTTCAAAAAGCTGACGAATGATTCCGTGGCTAATAAGCGGTTTTACCGTTATAGCAGTTTACTTTTTAGACCGTTGGGAGAACAAGCACATAAAATCTCCGAGACTTCGGCAAATAACAATACTATGTATTGATAATTAGAACGAATAAATCAAACTATTTCTCTACCTTTAATAATAGCTTTTAGCAACCAAATTACCGAGGGAAATATTATCACTTTAATCGGAGTTTGGTAGATACTTTAAGTGTATCAAAGGCAAAAAAAACTAATTTATAGAAGCATGGTTAGTTCAAATTCAATGTCATATGAATAAGTTAAGAAAAATTATATCTGAAAATTTATCAGGGAAAAAAGTCGCCTTTCTGTTTTTTCTAACTAATCTGGTTTATGCATTTATGCTTTTTGTAACCATTCCAAAAACAGTTGCCTATTCTGGTGGAATGAAATTATTGGATATGATGCCACTGGGATACGATTCCGTATATGTAAATGAACTTTTGAACAAGCTTGGAGAAGAAGGCCGGGAAGTTTATTTATTTAATCAAATCCCTGTTGATATGATATATCCTTTCCTTTTCGGAATATCTTATTCACTTTTAATTGCCTATTTTCTTAATAAATTAGATAAATTAAATACTTCTCTTTTCTTTTTATGTTTGGTTCCCATCATTGCCGGAATAGCTGACTATTTGGAGAATATTGGAATAATCACCATGCTAAATGATTATCCAGACCTATCTATTACACAAATCAGCACAACAAACTTTTTTACACTAGTAAAGAGCCTGTCGACAACTCTATTCTTCTTGATACTGATTATAATTATTATTGTGGTTGGAGCTAAACGGTTAAAATGGAAATAAATACCTTAACAACTTTAAGAATTAAAGTACTTCAAACCCATTTACAAAATTAATTTCGGAAAAATAAATGACCTACATTGATTATTATAAGGTTCTGGGTATAAATAAAAAGGCCACGGAAAATGATATAAAAAAAGCCTATCGGAAAATGGCCCGAAAATACCATCCCGACCTAAATCCGGACGATAAAGAAGCAGAGCGGAAATTTAAGGAAATTAATGAAGCGAATGAGGTTCTAAGCAATCCGGAAAATCGCAAAAAGTATGATAAATACGGGAAGGACTGGAAACACGCTGAAGAATTTGAAAAAGCACAACAACAGCGGCAATATCATGGAAGTACCCGCCAAAGAGGCTCTGGCCAATATTCGGAAGAAGACTTTTCAGATTTCTTTAGTTCTATGTTTGGAGGAGGATCTGCAAAAAGTAGAGGTAGAAATGTACAATTTAGAGGACAGGACTATAATGCGGAATTACAGCTGGAATTGAAAGATGTCTATCGCACCCATAAACGAACTCTTACGGTAAATGGTAAGAATATCAGGTTAACTATTCCGGCAGGGGTCAGGAACGGGCAGGTAATCAAAATTAAGGGGCATGGTGGCGAAGGAATTAATGGCGGACCAAGGGGAGATTTACATATTAAATTCTCCATCTCAAATCATTCGAAATTTAAACGTGATAAAGACAACCTCTATACTACAATTGATCTGGACTTATATAAAGCTTTATTGGGAGGAGAGGTAGTTATTGACACCTTTGATGGAAAAGTAAAGCTAAAGGTGAAACCGGAAACAAAGAACCTGACTAAGGTAAAATTAAAAGGCAAAGGCTTTCCGGTATATAAAAAAGAAGGTCACTTTGGTGATCTGTACATTACTTATCAGATAAAAATACCTACCAAGCTTTCAGATAAAGAAAAGGAATTGTTTGAGGAATTGGCAAAACTAAGATAGATATGGAACAAAAAGATTTTATACCAATTGTTCAGTTATGCGAACATTATAGGGTGGAAATTTCATTTTTTAATGACCTCCACGATATGGGTTTAATTAATATCACAACCCTTGAAAAAACTTCCTGTCTTCATCAGGAGAAGATAAGAGATGTAGAAAAAATGATTCGAATCCACCAGGAATTAAATATAAATACTGAAGGTATAGATGCGGTTTTCAATTTGCTTCAAAAAATAGATGTTTTGCAAAATGAATTAAATATGCTCCATAATAGGTTGCGATTATATGAAAATGATTATAAATAAGTTAAAAATCATATCTGATGAAAATTGCCAGAATCTATCTTATTCAACTTTTATCAATTTGCCTGATAATATCTTGCAGATCACCTCAAAATTCTGAACCAATTGTAATTACGAAATCAAGAACTGTTTCAGTTGCTTATAAGGCACCAGTTTTTGAATCCGACAATCGTTTGGAAGAAATAAAGAGTATTACTAATCAGATGCAGGAACTAATTGAAGAGCATGCCAGAGCTCGCAAAATACCTGGAATTTCCTATGGGATTGTTGTGGATAATAATTTGGTAGTTGCCTCAGCTACGGGGCTGCTAGATATAAGCAAGGAACTTCCCGCAACTACCCGGTCCGCATTCAGAATTGCATCTATGAGTAAAAGTTTTACGGCTATGGCCATAATGAAACTCCGGGATGAGGGCAAATTATCCCTTAGCGATCCTGTCGCTAATTACATCCCTGAAATGGCCGGTATAGAATACCTGACATCGGACTCTCCCATTATAGATATTGAAAACCTCATGATAATGACCGCTGGCTTTCCCGAGGATAACCCATGGGGAGACCGTCAATTGGATGAGCCTGATCAAATGCTGACAGATCTTCTTATTGAGGGTATTGCTTTTTCTAACCCGCCCTCCTATGCATTTGAATACAGCAATACGGGTTATGCCCTATTAGGTAATATTATTAGCCGTGTTTCCGGAATGCCCTATCAACAATATATCACAGAGAATATTTTACAACCTCTTGGAATGAATCATACTTATTGGGAATACGATATCATTCCGAAAGATCAATTAGCCATAGGTTATCGATGGGAAGATGATCAATGGAAACTGGAACCCATGCTTCATGACGGATCTTACGGGGCCATGGGAGGATTAATAACTTCGATAGAAGACTTTAGTAAATACGTTAGTTTTCACCTTTCTGCATGGCCGCCCAGGAGTGATGAAGATAACGGACCCGTTAAGCGAAGTACGCTAAGAGAAATGCATACGCCTCAATTTTCAAACTTAAATATCAAAGCCACGGACTTCAACGAGAAACCTTGTGCCACAGTTTACGGATACGGATACGGATTGGGGATCCATTACAATTGTAAGGGCCTAAAATTGGTCAGGCATGGAGGTGCCTTGCCAGGTTTTGGAAGCAATTATGTATTTTATCCTGACTATGGAATTGGGATAATGGCCTTTGGCAACCTTACTTATACGGCTCCATGGCCGCTTAAAAAAATAGAAAAATTACTATTCGAGACCTTAGAATTACAGACCCGTAAACTTCCCATATCAGATATTTTAAGAGAGCGACAGCAGCAAGTTGAACAATTAATTCAAACCTGGAGTCCTGAATTGGAAAAGGAGCTGTTGGCCGAAAATTTTTTTATGGACAAATCGCGGGACCACAGGATGGCAGAGGCAAAAGAAATTTTTGACAAAGGGGGCACTGTTCTCAGCACAAATGAAATTAAACCCTATAATCAACTCAGGGGTAGTTTTGGCATAAATACAGAGAATGGAGTTATTAATGTCTTTTTTACACTTACCCCTGAAAAAGAAGCTAAATTACAGCAGCTCAATTTATCATTTGAACCAGATGAATCCTAAAAAAAGTAAAGAGTGCAATCGCACTCTTTACTGCTCTTTTAGTAAAATAACATAGTCCTTTAAAACTTATTCAACCATCTCTTCTATCCCGGTTTCTATATTGTGCTTTATTAAAAACTCCTCAACCACTTCTTCCAGGTTAGGTTTCCCAATAGATTGAAGATCATAAAAGACTCTGGTGCTTGGTTTTCTAATATTTATCACCCTGTTTAAATCTATGGGGGTACCAATAACTACTGCATCGCAATCACAGCTATTTATAGTGACTTCCAGATCCCTAAGCTGATCATCACCATATCCCATAGCTGGTAATAATTTTCCAATTTTCGGATAAGTCTCAAAGGTATCCTTTAATTGTCCTACAAGGTATAGCCTGGGATCTACGATCTCAGAAGCTCCAAATTTTTCCGCAGCCAATGTGCCTGCTCCAAGTTTCATACCTCCATGTGTTAATGTTGGCCCGTCCTCTACCACCAAAACCCTTTTATTCCGTATAACGGAAGGATCAGCAACACTTATTGGTGAGGCTGCATCAATTACAATTGCACTGGGAACCACTTGAGTAATTAATCTTCGGAGTTTATCAATATCTTTCGGACGGGCGCTGTCTATCTTATTTATGATAACAACATCAGACATCCTTAAAGTGACTTCTCCGGGATAATATTTTATTCCATGGTCCGCTCTGTGCGGATCTGTAACAGTAATGTGTAAATCCGAGGTGTAGAAGGGAAAATCATTGTTTCCACCATCCCATACAATTACATCACAACCATCCGGATCATTTTCGGCCGCCCTGACTATATCTTCATAATCCACTCCGGCATAAATGACATTTCCTCTAACAATATGGGGTTCGTATTCTTCCATTTCTTCAATGGTGCAGTCGTATTTCTCCAGGTCTTCAAGGCGAGCATAACGTTGCACTCGTTGTGCCTCAAGATCTCCGTAGGGCATAGGGTGCCGGATGGCCACAACTTTAAGCCCATTTTCAATAAGGATCTCGATCAACCGCCGAGCCGTTTGACTCTTTCCACAACCGGTTCGGGTGGCGCCAACACTAATTACTGGTTTAGTACTTTTAACAGAGGTATCCTTTCTACCCAGTAAAACAAAATTTGCGCCCACAGTGTTTACCAGAGCACATTTATGCATTAGTTGTTCATACGAGATATCCGAATAAGAAAAAATAACATCTTCAATTTTAAGTTCAACAATTAAGTTTGTAAGGTCTTTTTCATCATATATGGGAATACCGGAAGGATATAATTTTCCTGCCAGTGAAGGTGGGTATTTACGATTTAAAATATTTGGAATCTGCGCTGCGGTAAAAGCTACGACCTCATAGCTCTCCTTATCTCTGTATACGGTATTGAAGTTGTGAAAATCACGACCGGCAGCTCCCATGATCAGGATTCTTTTTTTTACCATGTTCGATTATTTTTAGATATTTATTCCTTCGAAGATATGCCAAGATTAATAATCTCGAAATGATAAAAGTCATATTCGACTTCACTGATATGTACACATCTAAAAAAGAGGAAAATCCATGAATGATCGCAGTATAAACAATATACCAAAAAAACATCCCCAAATTGCCGCGAAATGCAAGGAAATTAAATTTTCAATGCCATCAGATCTTTATATCGGTAGCTTGTTAAAAACACTTATTACATCAAAACCCAATGCAAACCTACTTGAACTTGGCACAGGAATAGGCCTCTCCTTATCCTGGATGTTAGATGGTATGGATTCTCAATCCAGATTGATAACTATTGATAATGATAAAAAACTTATTGATATTTCTAATGGGTTTTTTGGTGATGACAAAAGAGTAACTATTATCTGTGCAGATGGAAAAGAATGGATCTCGAAGTATGATGGAGATAAATTCGACTTAATATTTGCCGATGCCTGGCCCGGGAAATACAGCTTAGTTGAAGAAACTTTAGATTTGTTAAAAACTGGCGGATTCTACATTATTGATGATATGGCTCCTCAACCTAATTGGCCTGAAGGACATGCAAAAAAAGTGGCAGAGTTAATTGAATATCTTGAGAATCGAGATGACTTTAATCTAACAAAGCTTAATTGGTCTACAGGGGTGATTGTTGCAACTAGAAAATAGTAGTTATTTTAATGGTACAGAAAAATGGGTAGGATACATTTATTTGAGTTAGAGGACCAGAAGTGGTTCCCGGGTTTTTTAAGAAATTACGGAACAGACTTTCTGCAATTCTTATCAAATAAAACCAAAATGTATAGGCCTGTTATTCGAATACTTCTAAAAGGGCTTAAAAAGTGTAATGAAAATCGCATCATCGATCTTGGATCGGGAGGAGGGGGTGGATTACTGTGGTTAAACTCCGAACTTAAAAAGACTATCCCCGAATTAAAAATAATACTGACAGATTATTATCCTAATATTCCAGCATTTGAATATACACAACTACAAGCCGTTAATATTGAATTTATAACAACATCAGTTGATGCCAGAGATGTACCAAAAGAGTTAAAGGGGTTCAGAACCATGTTTTTGTCTTTACATCATTTTAAGCCAAAAGACGCCCAACAGATTTTACAGAACGCCGTAGACAGCAATTCTTCAATAGGGATATTTGAGGCCCAGGAGCGGCGTTTTTCTAGTTTACTGGCCATGTTTCTTTCACCAATAACAGTCCTTTTAACAACACCTTTCATTCGACCTTTTAAATTGGGAAGAATACTCTTCACTTACTTAATTCCAATTGTCCCTATCTTTGTTTG
>CAZHWD010000024.1:0-9501 GCA_964536335.1 uncultured Eudoraea sp.
CCATATTCAATAAATGGTGAAGTATGATTAATAGGCCTTTTTGGACTAGATTTTATGTCAGAGTAAATATTTGTATGTGAAAATGTATAATCTTTTCTTTACGGTATGAGATATAAATCATACAGATGAAAATAGAAAAAATGGTATCTGAGGCCATATCCTATAGAAGGTCAGTACGTATTTATAAAGAAGAAGAAATTGATACCCAAATCGTTGGGAAATGCCTTGAGAGTGCAGTATTGGCGCCTATAAGTAGTAATTTACAATTATGGGAATTTACCATATATCTAGTAAAGATGTCCAAAAGAAAATAAGTGCTGCATGTTTTGACCAACCTGCTGCCAAAACAGCTAAACAATTAGTCGTAATTGTCGCAAGGAAGGATCAGATACCTTACGCATAAAAAGAATTTTAAATTTACCGTGAGGTGCTGAAATCAATATGGTTATCGCAAGTGGTCTACGAGATCCGAAAGGTATATATGGTCCACGCTTTAGGATTCCTTTTCAAGAAGTATATAAAGAAATCTAATGTTTTAAAGGGCGAAGGGAAACCTTATCCTTAAATTTCTTTTGAGATAAGAGAGCAATTGATTTAGTCGCCAATTGGAGCACCCTGGGGTATCCGCCGGTTGTTTGCCCATCACGCATCAAAATGATTAATTTGCCTGCTGGTGTTAATTGGACAGTTCCCGGCAAGGTTGCAGATGTTAGCATCTTGTGAGAATGCGCTCCTATTAATTCTTCAAGCTGATATGCCATTCGGTTATTTTCCTTGGCTATAGTAAATTTATTAGTAAATAATAACTTCAATTGATCATCCTTTAATAGTTTATATTCAGGGCCTTTATAAACTATTAATTCGTGTTTATCGTGCCATGCTTCTGGTTTTATATGACTTATTATTGGAGAATATTCTGTATACTTTTCAATGGGTATTTCCATTCGTTCCTTAATACGATTCTTATCGGTAATTGGTTTGTAGAATGATCTGCTTTTTAATTTAACTTCCGTGAGGAAACCACCTTTAACGGCCAGATAACTTCTAAAACCATTAATTAGTTTTCCGAAGGATAATACATCACCTTCATTGGCTTTATGTACTTCATAGGAATTGATTGGAATTCCATTTAAAGTCGGGGACATCTCACCTCCGGTTATAGAGAAAAAACTCGAAGTACTAAATTCAAGTTTAGGACCTGTCATAGTGATTTCCATCACAGCGTCCGTATCATCATTCTCCAATAAAGAATTGGCCATGGAGGCGGAATAATTATCCATACACCCACATACTGGAACTCCTTTGTCACGGTATCCAAATCTCCCAGTATCCTGAATTGTGGTAAAAAACCCTGGCTGAATTACTTTAAGCATCTATTTTGATTTTATCGAGGTTATATATTCCAACCTCTGTCTCTATTCTATGTAAATCATATTCTGCTCGGGTAATAGCATAGAATTGAATCTGATCTCCTACACTTACAAAGCAAGGGTTTTCAAGATTCACATTAAAAAGAGATATCGGACAATTTCCTATAATATTCCATCCACCCGGAGAATCTTGTGGATATATGCCGGTTTGTTTACCTGCAAGGCCAACAGAACCTTTATAAACCTGGAGCCTAGGTACAGATTTTCTTAAGGTTTCCAATTCTTTGGGTAAACCTCCCAAATACATAAAACCAGGTAAAAATCCAATGCCGTAAACAGTGTAAATGTGATGAGTATGTGCTTTAATAGTATCTTCAATACTCTTACCTAAAGTTGTGGAAACTTCTTCCAGATCAATGCCAAAGTCAAGGTCATAACAAACAGGCAATTTCCACAAATAACGTTGAGGAGGGCTAATAGCCTTCCTGTTCTTATAGCATTCCAGCAGTAGAAATTTGGTTTTAGTAAAATCTATTTTGTTCTCCCGATTAATTAAGGCAAGAGAGTTATAGGCCGGGACTAATTCCCAATTACCAGAGTCTTTAAATCCCAATTTGAAACTTGCAGCAAAATCAAGAATATCATAAAGGATAGCTTCTGAAACCTCATTTGGCCATTCTATCAAAATTGCATCTTCTCCAAAAGGTCTAATTGATATGGAATAGGAACTCACTTTTTTAGAAAAATATGCTGCTTAGGCAATTCGTCCGAAAGATACATTAATATTTGTAAAGCTGTAGCTGTATCGCCATGAATACAATAGGTATCTGCACTAATTGACATTTTAACTCCATTTAAAGTATAAACCTCATTATTTACAATCATTGATATAATATGATCCAAAACTTTCTTTGGTTCTTCTATCATGGCATTTGATGAATCCCGAGAAACAAGACTTAAGTCCTCATTGTAGTTCCGATCACCAAAAGCTTCAAGGGATATTTTATAACCTTGTTTGCGAGCTTCTTCTTCTATAACTGAGCCATATGGCAGGTATAATAAAACATGGTCCTTATACGCCAGGATGCTTTCCAAATAAATGGCAGATAAATCCAAATCAACGGCAATATCATTATATAGAGCTCCATGTGCTTTAATATGATGTAACTCCATGTTAGACGAGTTTAAAATAGCTTCTAATTCTTCAATTTGTTTCCTAATGCTTGCTTTTAGCCGATTCTTTTCTATTTTCATTGATTTGCGTCCAAAATTATCTCTATCAGGATATGAAGGGTGAGCACCCACTTTAATTTTAAACTTATTTGCCAACTGAACTACTTCTGACATAGTGTTTATGTCACCTGCATGACCACCACAAGCTACATTGCAGGAACTAATATGCGGAAAAAGATCACTTTCATTACCTATACCCTCTCCCACGTCACAGTTTATATCTATAAACACTTTGCTGATCATATTATTCCAAAAACACTGAAAATACTTTTAGCTCCAAGAACTATTACTAAAATAATGATAATAATTGCAGATACATTCTGCCAAATGGAATTCTTAAAGTCTCCAAGAACTGACGGCTTATTTACTATCCAAATCAAAATTATTCCAATAATGGGTAACAATAGCCCATTGGCAACCTGTGCAAATTGTATGATAACTATTGGCCTGATTCCAAAAGATAGTGAAATTACCCCAATAAAAAGTACTACCATCCAAACAATCCTAAACCGCGAATCTGTTACCTTAGTATTCCATCCAAAACAACTGTTAGCCACATAGGCAGCAGCTAATGGAGCTGTAATGGCAGAGGTAATCCCCGCTGCAAAAAGACCAATTCCCATTAAATATTGGGCGCTTTTACCGTACAATGGTTCTAATCCTTTGGCAAGATCCAATGCATCCCTAACTTCCGTCGAATTAATTGCTGCCGCGGAAATAATAATGGCCATAGAAACAAGACCTCCTATTCCAATAGATAAAAAGGTATCTCTTCGGACGCTTTTAATATCGTCTGGAGAATTCCATTTTTCCCTTATCAAAGATGCATGCAAAAATAAATTATACGGAACCACAGTGGTTCCTACCAGAGCAATTATATTAAATAGGCTGTTTTTGGGAACAGAGGGAATAAATAAGCCCATTAACATTTCCTTTATATCTGGTTTAGTAAAAAGCGCAGTTAATATAAATGAAGCACTCATTATCAAAACCAGGGAAATAAATACTTTTTCCAGGGTTTTATAAGATCCTAAATACAACAATATAAAGGCAATAAAACCAATAATCCATGGATATAGTAGTGCATGATTCACGCCGAATAAAACTTGCAAACCCAAGGTAGCGCCACTTATATTACCTGCCTCGTACGCCGTATTACCAATTACTATGGCGCTAAGTATAATGCCCATAACAAGGTAACGCAGCCAGGAAACGGTCAACTGTTCTCTTATGACCTCTGCAAGCCCTTTTTGTGTAATAACCCCAACTCTGGCAGACATTTCCTGCAGAATAATCGTAGCGATAATGGAAAGCAGCATAGCCCAAAGCAATGCATATCCAAATCCGACACCAGCTATTGTACAAGCCGTTATGGTCCCCGGTCCAATAAATGCAGCAGCAACTAATACCCCCGGGCCTAATTTCTTGAACATTTAATAGTAATAAGTTAAAAATAGAGGAGTAAATATAGCCTCTTTAAAGATTAATGGAGCTCCTTAATTCAATTTAAATTGAAAGAAATTTTAACATAAAAAGTGTAGTTCGTCTAAAATATTGCAGTTCATCTAAAAGTGAGTTGCCATACATCGATAAAATATAATATTCCAAAAATCTAAGGGTTATAACTATCCCAAATTAAAAATTACCTACTTACGGATGACCTGTTTAGAATGTAAAAAAGAGCTTAGTTATTTGGATCATAAAAAGGCCATGGAATCTTATGGTGTAGAATTGTGTTCCAAACATAAAAAGCGTATGGACAAACTCATCAAGCAATATAACACCCCAATAGAAGCTATAAAGCTTTATTATGGGCTTAAGCAAGCCGGAGTTCATCCAATGCTAGAATGGTGGGACGGTAAAAAGTCGGTGGACATAGCATTTTCAAGAGTAAAATTAAATATTGAAATCGATACTGAATATCAAATGCTTACCCATGAACAGGCCATGAACGATCTGGAAGAAACCATGCAGTCATTTAAAAATGGATTCACAACCCTAAGAATTCCAAATACACTTATTACGCATTATTTATACGAAACCATAAATAATATTTTGGGAATCAAAGAAGGTTTAAGAGCCAATATTAAAGTAATCTAATTGCGTTTTAACAAAACCCCGGAAATTATGGAGGCTACTAATTCATATACTGAAAGATCATATAAGTTAAGCAAGCTTATCATTTTTCTATTAACTTTTGCCGCATTTGCAATTGTGATTAACATTAATCCTGTGTTTTCAAGATACCTCTTTGGTTTACCTATAATCCTTTCAGGTATTTTAGGTATAGTTGGCACAATCATCCTTTATAAAGGTCGTAATGAACCTATTAGTGAAAAGAAAATCATTGCCATAACCGTTAATTCAGCTATGGTAATTCTGATTGTAACCATTTTTATTTCCAATACCTTTTACTAAAATACTTAACTGTTCAAACCAAAATCAGAAATTAGTAATTTGATAGTTACAATACTATTCATAATAAGTTCTTATGCTTCTGTCTGATTGATTCCACGCTTTTATTTGAAATTTAATCGTCTGATAATAATATAAATTAATAATTCCCTCAGACTTTAGCCAATATCCAAATTTATTCTTCAATTATTCTTTGTAACTTATTTTTCATAATTTCAGAAAATGAAAAATATAGATAGAAGGCATTGGTTAAAAACAGTAGGTTTAACCAGCAGTTTCGCTTTATTAGGAGGATTGGAAAGTATGGCACTGGATTTCCCCCGTCGAACTAATTTAGCCGATTCAATGGTATTGCTTAATGCCAATGAGAATCCCTATGGTCCTTCTGAAAGGGTTAGAAAAATACTCACAAATTCGTTTGATGAAGCTTGTAGGTACCCATTTCGAAGTTTATCTGGTTTGGTAGAAATGATTGCCTTAAAAGAAGGCGTAACCAAGGATCATGTTGTAGTAACCGGAGGTTCTACAGAAGGCCTAAAGGCGACCGGTCTTGTCTATGGACTCGGAAATGGCGAGATTATATCTGCAGATCCTACTTTTCAGGCCATGTTGCGCTATGCGGAAACATTTAAGGCCAAAGTGCATCGAGTTCCTTTAAATGAAAACCTGGAGCATGACTTACTTGCAATGTCCGAAAAGATAAATAAGAATACCAGGCTTATTTTCATATGTAATCCGAATAACCCAACAGGTACTATATTGAATAAAACTAGTTTGTTGGATTTCTGTAAGTCTTATGATAAAGATGCAGTAATATTTAGTGATGAAGCCTACTATGATTTTATTACAGAACCTGAATATCCATCAATGGTAGAGTTGGTAAAAGAAGGAAGGAATATTATTGTTTCTAAAACATTTTCTAAAGTTTATGGCCTTGCCGGATTACGGGTTGGTTATTTAATTACTAAACCTGAGATTGCCCGTAATTTGAAATCCGCTGTAATGGCAAATACCAATATTCTGGCTATTGAAGCAGCAAAGGAAGCTTTGAGAGATGATGAATTTTACAAGTTTAGCGTTATGCAAAATTATAAGGCAAAATCACTTATCTACCGGAATCTGGATGATTTAGGTTTGGATTATGTAAAGTCACACACCAATTTTGTCTTTTTCAAAACCGGCAGGTCAATTCAAACTGTGATTAATGATATGAAGAAGCAAAATGTTCTGATTGGGCGACCTTTTCCACCTTTAAACAATTGGGCACGAATTAGCACAGGAAAATTAGAAGATATGGAAACATTTGGCCAAGCCCTAAAACAAGTAATGAGTTAAATATTTTATTCTACACTTCTCTTTTATACTATAGAATTCAATAGTACACTTTATGATGGAAAGCACAGAATTGCATAATGAAAATACGATACATAGACACACTGGGTTTTTAAAGAAGTATGAAAAATATTTAGGTGAGTTTGTTTATGGTGGGATAGATGGTTGTGTAACTACTTTCGCTGTTGTAGCCGGCTCTGTAGGTGCGGGCCTTGATAGTGCAATAATAATTATTCTTGGATTTGCAAATTTACTGGCAGATGGTTTCGCTATGTCTGTTGGCGCTTATTTATCCAATAAAACAAAAAAAGATAACTACAACAAGCACAAACAGATAGAATATTGGGAAGTTGATAATCTTCCTGAATTGGAAAAAGAAGAAATAAGGGTAATTTACAAGGAACAAGGTTTTGAAGGCGAACTTTTAGAAGATGTAGTAAAGGTGATAACAAGCGACAAAGACCGATGGGTAAATGTTATGATGAAAGAGGAACTAGTTATGTTTGATGAGGATAAATCTCCTTTAGTAATTGGTGGTGCTACTTATCTCTCCTTTCTCCTCATTGGGGTAATTCCACTATTGGTTTATGTGATGGATTACATTTATCCCCTTAATAACAATCTTTTTCTTCTTTCATCTATCTTCACGGCAATTGGTTTTATCATAATCGGCTGGTTAAAAGCTTTTGTAAATCAGACGAGGTTTTGGAAAGGCATACTGGAAACATTATTATTAGGAGGTATAGCCGCTGTAGTTGCCTTTTTTATTGGAGATTTCCTGGAGAGCATAATTGTTTATTGAAAGTAATAGGATTAGTTCATAGCGGTGAAATAGGCCTTTTTAACGAATATTTTTACTTAAAATCGGATTTCCTGCCCTTAAAAGGAAGAAAAGTATTACTATAGTTCTCTTATTACTTGTTAATAAAACCCCTGTCTAATGAAAAAAAGAGCTACACTTTCGTTTATTCTTTATGGCTTTTTTATTTTTTGTTTTCTCTGGTCGGTTTATATTTTTCTTTTTAAGTTTTCATAATAAGAGATCTGAAGTAATCCTTAATGGATCCTGAGAATCTCTGGTAATATTCTTTGGCAATAATTCTCTAAATTTCCTTGGTGATAATATTTATAATCCATTGAATATTTATTCATTAGATAGTATAACGTCTGCATTTTCCAGCCAGATAACTAGTAATTATTATATTCAAGTATCAAATAACTGTTTTTATTTATATTAGTTTTAGGAAGACATTCTAATGTTAGAAGAAACATATTAAGGTTGTACTTTTTGTTATAAAATACAATTCCTCTAAAACCTGAGCTAAGTTTATACTTTTGTACTATGTCGGATAAATTGATCGTCAACTTTACGCCCACGGGCATGATCCCTACAAAAAAAATGACTCCTAATGTGCCTATAAGTGTGTCAGAGATAATTGAAGATGTACATCGGGCAACTGAATTGGGAATTACTATGGTTCACTTACATGCACGGAATGAAGTCACCGGAGAGCCCAGTTATAAAAGAGAAATTTATAGTGAAATAATTAGTGGTATCAGAAAATTTGATCCATTTCTTGTGATTTGTGTTTCCTTAAGTGGTAGAAATTTTAAAGAACTTGAACAACGGGCAGATACCCTGTACCTGCAAGGTGATTTGAAGCCAGATATGGGAAGTTTAACCCTGAGCTCCCTGAATTTTAATAAAATCGCCAGCATGAATTCTCCTGATATGATACAAAATTTAGCGGCTATAATGAAGGAAAAGGGAATTGTTCCGGAATTGGAAGCATTTGATATTGGGATGGTGAATTTTTCGAAATATCTGGTGAAAAAAGACCTGCTTGAACCACCATATTACTTTAACCTTCTTCTTGGCAACATTGCGTGTTCACAAGCAAATTTATTACATGCAGGGATTATGATTCAGGATCTTCCGGAAAACTCACTTTGGAGTTTAGCGGGAATTGGGAATGCACAACTTAAAATGAATTCATTATCAATAGCTGTTGGAGGAGGAGTTAGAGTGGGTATTGAGGATAATATATGGTTTGATGCAAATAGAACAAAGTTGGCAAGTAATGTTGAATTAATTGAAAGAATACATATCATTGCCAAAGCCAATGGAAGGGAACTTATGTCTTCCAAAGAGTTCAGAGTGCTTATGAATATGGAGCCTGGAAATGGAAGTTATGGACGTAAATAAATAAATTCCTAGACCCTGATGGAAGTAAATAAGGATAGATATTATAAGATAAAATGGTTTTGGAATATTATTAAGAACGGCCTTTTTCTCTTTGGGGTTAGGAATCAACTAGCGAGATTTGGTTTCGATTTTGATCCTTTTTATTGGGTTCTGGAAGGTGCTTCGGATTGCGAACCTCCCAAAATAAAAGGGGAACCTTCTGAATATGAACTGGTACAACTGAATCTGGATGAAATTGAGGCTGTCAGAAAAAAAATCGTGGGTAGCGATCAGATACCCAGAATTCTTGATTTTCATAACGAACTTATATGTATGGGCCTTATACATAATGGAGAAATAGCGGCTTTTACGCTGATAGAATTGAATTATTTTAATTATAATAAGATAATTTTTCATTTAAAAAAGAACGAAGCTTATCTATTTCATATGTACACCTTTGAATCTCACAGGGGTAAGAACCTCGCTCCTTATTTACGATATTATACTTATCAAATGCTAAAAGATATGGGGAAGGATAGAATCTACAGTATTACGCAATATTTTAATAAATCTTCCAAACGGTTTAAAAAGAAATTAAATTCAAGGAATCTGAATCTTTATATTAATATGATTTTATTTAAAAAATATTATTATTATTTCCGCCTAAAATCGTATGATTCCTAGTTTTTTGAAAAATAAAAACCGGCTTCCAGAAGCCGGCTTTTAAAGAGAGATCAAACGAAAAACTAATTAACAATTCATTATATTCCAATACGTCACTTTTGCCTTTTTTATTTAATGACTAGTTTAAGTAACTACCTCTATACAATTCAGTTACTTCATTATTATTCGTTACCGACAGTGAGATGTGAAAATCAAGCTTAAAATAGCTACTGTAATAATAGGTTTTCCGCCTTCTGTTGTACTCCACAGGAGCATTAAAATCCTTTAAAACTTCCAGAAGAT
>CAZHWD010000025.1:0-7729 GCA_964536335.1 uncultured Eudoraea sp.
ATGATCATTTGGTATAAGGCGGCTATGGCAAAAACACAAAACGTGATGATTATGGGCCCTAATATTCCAAAAAGGGTACCTCCAAACCGGAAGTCTTTTTGTTCGAGTTTGCCCGTACTATATGCAATAGCATTAGGAGGAGTAGATATAGGCAAGTATAAGGCCGTGGAGGCACTCAAACCGATTACCAAGGGTAAAATAATTGGATTTTCAAAGGTAAGAATAAGACTTATTGGAATAAGAATTGTAGCAGTGGCTGTATTACTCATAATATTTGACAAAATAACCGTGAGGAAGGCAAAACTCATTACAATTATATAGAAGTTCAAATTGGTTTGATCTAGCTGTTCGATATAATAACTAGCTAGTCCTGTATCCTTAATGGCGAGCCCAAGTGTCAGACCTCCTGCTACAAGCATGAGAGTATCCCAAGGTAGTTTGCGCACGTCCTCACCGGAAATAATACCTGTCATAGTCAATAAAATAATGGGCACAAAGGAGACCATAGCTGCAGGAAAGCCATGTAAATTTTCTGTGAGCCATAAGAGAAGTGTGAGACCCAACACTGAAAGGACCACTTTTTTTTTGATTTTTTCGAAGCGGTAATTGGGGTCATTGGGATCCAGGGTATCCTCCTTTATATCAATATGCATTTCCTTTTGTCTGGGAATATATTTTTTGGTTAGAGCAAACCAAAACAATAAAGTTAGAATGATGGCGATCGGAAATCCTACAATCATCCATTCCAGGAAACCTATGGGGATTCCGTGATTATTCAATGCTTCCACGGCAATTGCGTTCGGCGGTGAGCCAATTAAAGTACCCATGCCGCCAATGGAAGCAGCACCGGAAATTCCAATAAGAATTGCCTTGGCAAAAGGAGAATCTTTGTCCAGGGTATTGATAAAAGGCAATACGGAAGCAATCATCATAGCAGTTGTGGCTGTATTGGACATGATCATTGAGAATAAGGCGGTAGTGAGCATTAGCCCTAATAATATATATTTTGGTAAGCTTCCAAACTTTGAGATAGACATTCGAAATACGGCCTGATCCAGCTTTGTTTTGCTCATTGCCTCAGCAATAAAAAATCCTCCCAGCATCAGCCATATGACACTGCTCGACCAAGAATTCACATACTCAATCATGTGGCCTTGGACATTCTCTGGATCAACTTTGCTATAATAATTGGCCATGGCAAAGATTAAACCACCAAAGACAAGCAATCCGACCGCGAAGGGGGGTATGGCCTCGGTAAACCAAAGACCGATTGCCAGGAACAGCATGAAGAGGACATATAATTGGGCTTCATTCATCGAAGGTTCGTATAAAAAATATGTAAGAGATCCTGCGGCTATTATACTTAGCAAGAAGTAGATTATTTTACTCTGAATATCTACTACTCTTTGTATTTCAGATAAAATTTTGATCGAGGCGGTTCTGGAATCAGCCATTTTTTTATTGTAAAGTTTCCGTGCAAAAGTACACTAATTGACTATTAAGATAACTAACAAAAGTCATGTTTAATCAATTTTTATGGACTTCCTTAAAGGATGCATAAATTGTTGTTAAATTGTTGATAACTTCAGAGCTTCATATGGGCACAAACACTATATTCTATAGGGTATTCCCTATATTTGTAAGATTGCAAAAAATTAAATAAAATACTTAAATTATTGTATGAGCGAAGAAGCTAAAAACAAAGAATATTCCGCTGACAGTATTCAGGCATTAGAGGGTATTGAGCATGTGCGCATGAGGCCGTCCATGTATATAGGAGATATAGGAGTCAGAGGATTACATCATTTGGTTTATGAAGTTGTGGATAACTCTATTGATGAAGCAATGGGAGGTTATTGCGACGCTATTGAGGTTGTTATTAATGAGGATAATTCAATTACTACTAAGGATAATGGTAGGGGAATACCGGTGGATCTCCATAAAAAGGAAGGCATATCTGCACTTGAAGTAGTAATGACCAAAATTGGAGCTGGTGGTAAATTTGACAAAGATTCTTATAAGGTTTCTGGTGGATTACACGGTGTAGGTGTTTCTGTTGTAAATGCTCTTTCAGATCATTTAAAGGCATCTGTTCACAGAGACGGCAAGGTATGGGAACAGGAATACGAAAGAGGAAAATCATTATATCCCGTAAAAAGTGTTGGAGAATCAAAGGAAACGGGTACTATAGTGACTTTTCACCCGGATACCGACATTTTTACCCAAACTATAGAATTCAGTTACGAAACCCTGGCCTACAGGATGAGGGAACTTTCTTATTTGAATAAAGGAGTGACAATAAGTATTACAGACAGGCGTCAAAAAGACGAAGAAGGTAATTTTGTGTCGGACTCATTTTATTCAGATCTGGGGTTAAAAGAATTTGTACGTTTTTTAGATATCAATAGGGAACCCTTGATTCGGGATGTCATAGCAATGGAGGGTGAAAAAAATGAGATTCCAGTTGAGGTGGCTATGATCTATAACAATAGCTATACTGAAAATTTACACTCTTATGTAAACAATATCAATACCCACGAAGGCGGAACACATCTTTCGGGATTCAGGAGGGGGCTTACCACAACCTTAAAGAAATATGCCGATAATTCCGGGATGTTAGATAAGGTGAAATTTGAGGTAGCCGGGGATGATTTCAGAGAAGGTCTTACGGCGATTATTTCGGTAAAAGTAGGGGAGCCTCAGTTTGAAGGACAAACCAAGACAAAACTTGGAAACAGGGAAGTTTCTTCGGCTGTTAGTCAGGCGGTTTCAGAGATGCTTACCAATTATCTGGAGGAACATCCAGATGATGCGAAAATAATTGTACAAAAGGTGATTCTGGCCGCTCAGGCACGCCATGCTGCTGCAAAAGCGCGGGAGATGGTGCAACGAAAAACGGTAATGAGTATCGGAGGTTTACCGGGGAAATTATCTGACTGTTCTGAACAGGATCCAAGCTTATGCGAAGTTTTTCTCGTCGAGGGAGATTCTGCAGGTGGAACTGCAAAACAGGGCCGTGACAGAAATTTTCAGGCAATATTACCACTGCGTGGTAAAATCTTGAATGTAGAAAAAGCCATGCAACATAAAGTATTTGAAAATGAAGAAATAAAAAACATCTACACGGCACTGGGGGTAACAATAGGAACTGAAGAAGATAGTAAAGCCCTGAATCTTGAGAAGTTGCGATATCACAAAGTTGTGATCATGTGTGATGCGGATGTAGATGGAAGCCATATAGAAACATTGATACTAACTTTTTTCTTTCGCTATATGCGGGAATTAATAGAAGGAGGCCATGTTTATATTGCAACTCCACCTCTTTATCTCGTTAAAAAAGGGAGCAAAAAACGTTATGCCTGGAGTGATCGGGAACGCGATGAGATTGTTGAAAGTTTTGGAGGTAGTGCCCCAATACAACGCTATAAAGGTTTAGGTGAAATGAACGCAGAACAGCTTTGGGATACCACTATGAATCCAGCTTTCAGGACCTTACGGCAGATTACAATTGATAACGCTACTGAAGCTGACAGAATATTCTCTATGTTAATGGGAGACGAGGTTCCCCCTAGAAGGGAATTTATTGAAAAAAATGCTGTTTATGCGAATATTGACGTATAACACGTATTAATTTCAAGTAAAAAATCCCGTAGTGAAGGCTTCGGGATTTTTTATTTGGTATAAAGGTATAAGTTTCCGTTTTGTTGCTCGAAGCTATTAATCTTAATTTAAAAAAGCAGCCTTTTAAAAAAGACTGCTTTTAGTAACTATATGGAAAAAAATTGGGGAATTACTCTCGTTTTGCCAGGATTTCACCTTTTACATCTTCCAGCATCATACCTTCCGGAGATTCTTTCATGCTCACAACATTCTTTATCATATCTGTTCCGGGATAGGAAATAGTGTAAACACTTTTATCTGCTACCCAGCTAAAATCAGTTTTGAAGTCGAGCTGAGACCCATTGTATTTTTGATACCTTCCTAAATAAACGTCATTGAATATCCATTCCTGTCTGATGGTTTGTTTGCTAGTTTCGCTGACATTAATAACATCAACTCTGTACCATATACCGATGATCGGATCATTGTTTTCCGGGATTCTCGAACAGTTGCTGGCTAAAACAATAGCAACTATCGCCATAAATGAGAAAAGTTTTTTCAACTTTAGCAGGTATTAGATTTGGGATCTATTGGTATTTCTAACGTCAATACTAAAATGAGTATTGTTAAAAATCGATGTAATACATAAGAATTGTATATTCTTCGTTGAACTACATTTTATTTTAACATATTTATAAAACAATGCATTTACAAATCAAAACTTCAAGGAAAAATATATGTTGGTAATGAGTTCTTAAATCTGTTAAATTTCTTTAATTTTGGCAGTCTTATCAATCACTTTAAAATATAGTATATCATGAAAGTTACAGTAGTTGGAGCGGGTGCTGTTGGTGCTAGTTGTGCCGAGTATATCGCAATTAAAGATTTTGCTTCTGAAGTTGTTTTGCTGGATATTATAGAGGGTTATGCCGAAGGAAAGGCAATGGACCTTATGCAAACGGCTTCTCTTAATGGTTTTGATACCACCATAACAGGCACTACAGGAGATTATTCAAAAACCGCAGATAGCGATATCGCGGTAATCACATCAGGCATTCCCAGAAAACCCGGTATGACCCGTGAGGAGCTTATAGGTATTAATGCCGGAATAGTGAAAACCGTTGCCTCAAATCTTTTGGAACATTCACCAAATGTAACGTTGATTGTAGTAAGTAATCCCATGGATACCATGACCTATTTGGTACATAAGACCACAAATCTTCCTAAGAATAAAATTATTGGTATGGGAGGGGCATTAGATAGTGCAAGATTTAAATATCGTTTGGCTGAGGCTCTTGATGCTCCTATCTCAGATATTGATGGAATGGTCATTGGTGGGCATAGCGATACTGGAATGGTACCTCTTGCCAGTCAGGCGGCAAGGAATAGTGTAAAGGTTTCTGAATTTTTAACTAAGGACCGCCTTCAACAGGTGGTAGAGGACACTAAAGTGGGCGGTGCTACACTTACTAAACTTCTTGGCACAAGTGCGTGGTATGCACCTGGTGCTGCGGTTTCAGCATTGGTACAAGCCATTGCCTGTGATCAAAAGAAGATGTTTCCTTGTTCCACTTTCCTGGAAGGGGAATATGGCTTAAACGATATCTGTATAGGTGTTCCCGTATTACTCGGCAAAAACGGAATTGAAAGTATTGTAGAGATTTCCCTGAGTGATGCCGAAAAAGCTAAAATGCAAGAGAGCGCTACTGGGGTTAGAAATACCAATGGCTTGCTGGACGTATAGTATGAACCATTTTGATTTATAAGAAGCATCACATATGTGATGCTTCTTTTTTTTGGATGAGTTTAGGCCATAAAAAGTTTGTTTTCCATTACGTTAGTGCTTAGGCAAATTTGATAAGATTGATAAAAAAAAGCTTTAAGGACAAAGATCTCAACAGTTCTATGATCCCTACAAATAACATAAATAAATTGTCAGTTCTTAAGGGAAATGATATATTTGCACGCTGTTTACAAATTCCATCAAAAAATCAATTAAACCATGCAGAATAAAGGACTTATAAAGCTATTTGCTTTCTTGTTCGGACTGGTAAGTATCTATCAACTTTCCTATACATTCATTACTTCTAAGGTAGAAAAAGACGCAGCATTGTTTGCGACATCTGCTGTTTCACCCTCTGAGGAGGATTACGTGGCTAAAAGAGAAGCGGTTGAAGCTATTTATTTAGATTCTATTGGAGGAAATCCTATTTTGGGCTATACCAGTTATGACGATGCAAAGAAAAAGGAACTGAATAAGGGCCTGGATCTTAAAGGAGGTATTAATGTGACGCTACAGATATCCGTAAAAGATATTTTAAAAGGCCTTGCTGATAATACCAAAAACCCAATCTTTAATAAGGCATTGGCCGATGCTGATACGGCCTCTAAAGATAGCGATGAAACTTATATTGATCTGTTTTTCGAAGCATTTGATAATATAAAAGGAGACGCCAAATTGGCTTCCCCGGATATTTTTGCTAATAAAGGTCTGAGTGATGAGATCAATTTTCAAATGACAGATGATGAGGTTAAGCCTATAATTCGTCGAAAAATTGATGAATCTGTTGTATCCGCTTTCGAAGTTTTACGTGAACGAATTGATGGTTTTGGGGTTACGCAACCCAATATACAGCGTGAAGGTAAATCAGGAAGAATTTTGGTTGAATTACCTGGAGCAAGAGATATAGCAAGAGCACAGGACCTTCTGTCAAGTACGGCACAATTAGAGTTCTGGGAAACCTATGAACCCGGAAATCAAAGTCTTATAAATTTCTTTATCCAGGCTAACGAACGTTTAAGAACCTTGGTAGAGGACACCGAAGATGATACAGTTGATAAGGAAGAATCTGAAATAGATTCCTTACTCTCAGACGTAACCCAGGATTCTTTAGATCTGGCCTCTGAAAGTAATCCTTTGTTCGAAAAATTACAGTTAAATGGCCAAGGTTTTGCTGTTGGTATTGCCGCCATTAAGGATACAGCAGAAATAGGATCATACCTTCGTATGCCAGAGGTGAGACGTTTATTACCTGCAGAAGTTCAATTCACGAAATTTTTATGGGAGCGGCCTACAAAGGATTCCGAAGTAGCGTCCTTATTTGCCTTAAAATCTAACCGGGATAATACTCCTAGAATTAGTGGTGATGTAGTGAGTGATGCCAGGGACCAATTTGACCAGTTTAACAGGCCGGCTGTGGGCATGGACATGAATGTAAAAGGCGCAAAGCTTTGGGAAAAACTAACAAGCGAAGCTAACCTTAATAATACTGGTATAGCCATCGTGCTGGACAATAAAGTATATACTGCACCAGGGGTTTCTCAGGTAGGTGGTATATCTGGAGGTAGTTCTGAAATTACCGGAACCTTTTCGGTAAATGAAACCAAAGATATTGCCAACGTACTCAGGGCTGGTAAATTACCGGCTTCTGCAGAGATTATTGATTCTTTTGTAGTTGGACCTTCATTAGGTCAGGAAGCCATTGACAGCGGCTTTATGTCCTTTCTAATTGCCATGGTTTTTGTTTTAATATGGATGGTCTTTTATTATGGCAAAGCAGGTATTTTTGCAGATATAGCTTTAAGTTTCAACATTGTTCTCATCTTTGGTGTATTAGCCAGCTTAGGAGCAGTGCTTACCCTACCTGGGATAGCAGGTATTGTATTAACCATAGGGATGTCCGTTGATGCTAATGTTCTGATCTTTGAACGAATTAAGGAAGAATTGGCCAAAGGGAAAGGTAAGGGACAAGCTATCTCTGATGGTTTTGCAAATGCATTATCATCCATTCTGGATGCGAACGTAACAACAGGCCTTACTGCAATTATATTATTGATTTTTGGTAGTGGCCCAATTAAAGGTTTTGCTACCACCTTAATTATTGGTATTCTAACCTCATTGTTTACCGCCATTTTTATCACAAGGTTATTAGTGGATTGGTATATATCAGGAAAAGGAAGAACCCTGGATTTTTCGACTCCTCTTACTAAAAATCTATTTAAGAATTTAAATATCAATTTCCTAAGTAAGCGTAAAATTTCATATGTTCTTTCATTTATATTAGTTGCTGTAGGACTGTTCTCCTTATTTACTCAGGGTCTGGACGAAGGTGTCGACTTTGTAGGAGGA
>CAZHWD010000026.1:0-1918 GCA_964536335.1 uncultured Eudoraea sp.
CCCGGATATGCTAGTCGTCCGAACCGGGCAATTGACGACAGGGGACTCTCACCCCTTACAACTTGCGGCCTTGTCGGCCGCTCCGTTCGCTTGCGCTCATCTCCTTGATCCATACCGTATCCCGTCAAGCGGGACCTTTTCCTTAACGCTCACCACCACGACTCTTTACCGCAGCAGCTTAAGGTGGTTTGAAGCCTGTTCCTGCAAACCGGCTTCGAGGGGCCCTCCCTCATCTTAAGTGCAATACCCGTGAATGAATATGATTCATTATTAACAGTAGGCCAATATTGAGAGAAAAACGGCTTAATATTAAGTAAAACGATAAAAAGCACAACAAAAATTGATATAATTAGATATAATGGGCGACAACTATGTATATAACCTAATAACCACGCTGGTCATTTCCTTCATACTTTCTTATTTTGTTATGGGACATCCGATAACCATAAATCAAAAAAGAGAGTAAGGAAACGCCATGATTAAAACCGCTATAGAAGCTTTAAAACAAATCGGTCATTCTTTCAAGGTTGAGCCTTTTTCTTCAATTATTGAGCCGATAATCGAGGAGGTCCTGAAAGAACACAAGAAAGACAAATACAGGAAAGGTACTATTTTGACACCCTGCATTATGATCTGGCTTGTTTTATCGTTAACTTTGCGAAGAGATTTGAATTATAATAAAACTTTGAACTGGATGTTATCTGGATTTCGTTTGAAATTTATCAATTTCCCAAGGAATTTAGTTAAAAATGGAGCAATTAGTCATGCACGAGTCAAACTGGGAGTCGATATATTTCGGGATATGTTTTATAAACTTGTTGCCGGATTTAAAGCTATTGAACCTGATTTTAAGGGACTAGTAACTGTCATCTTTGACGGCACATCAATGACGATGCCTGACACTGAAAGCAATAGGGAAAAATATGGGAAACACAAAGCAGGGCGAGGTTATGGAGCTTTTCCTCAAATGAGAGCGGTCGCATTAATGGTTATGTCAGCTAGACGAATTTTCGATATCGCTTATGCACCTTGTAAAGGCAAAAAAACCGGCGAAAAGACTTTGATGTTTGAAATTTTAAAAAGGTGCAAATTGAAATCTTTCCTGTTTCTTTTCGACGCTGGATTTTACTCGTTTTTTTTAGCCTATTTCATGCAAAAAAACGGACTCAATTTTATTATGAAAGTCTCAAAGTCCGTAAAGCTAAAAGCGATCCGAGATTCTCATATGCCGGATGGCAGTTACTTGAGTGTTGTTAAAGGTAAAATCGTGGAATCGGTTAATCCGGCAACTGGACGTAAAAAGTGGAAGAAAGTTGAAATAGTTGTTCGCGTAATTGAATTTACTATCCCTGGATTTCGGCCCGTTCGTTTAATTACAAGCTTAGTAGACCCTACCATTACTGCAAAAGAAATCGTTATTCATTATCACAAACGCTGGGATATTGAAATCGCTTATGATGAAATCAAAACTCATCAGTGTGCAACTCTTAAAGGTCAGATGCCGACAATACTTCGAAGCAAGCGAGCTGATTTAGTAGAGCAGGAACTTTATGCGGTATTGATAACATACAATATGATTCGTTCGCTAATGAAAGAAGCAACAGACAAAGAAGGCGGAAATCCTTTGTTTGTTAGCTTCTTAGATACAATGCAGACAATTATCGAATGTGCACCTCATATGAGTGCTGAAAAATTATCTAAAAGAAAAAAATATTTTGATTACTTATTGAAGATGATAGCAGAGTCCAAAATAGACAGACCAAGGAGGCCAAGAAGTAGTCCAAGAGTAGTAAAAGTAAAAATGTCAAATTTTAAACGTAAACGTAAAAAAGATAAATCAGAATATAGAAACTTTGAAAGAGACATAGAAATAATACCATATCAGAAGGCAGCATGAAAATTTCATTCACGGGTATTG
>CAZHWD010000027.1:0-2293 GCA_964536335.1 uncultured Eudoraea sp.
CCCAGTTGGTATATAAAACTTTAATGGAGATGTTGGGTTAGGTAAAATTTTCCGGAATATGAGGCTGTTCATCAATTTAAACCTCAAACCTGTTTATTATAGTTAAGTATAACATCAGTAAATTTATAATTCTTAAGACTAATCAATTATTCTTTATATACAATTATTATTTTTATGATTAATATCATATCCGATTTCAGCCCAACCCCTCCTGAAAACCTGGAGGCGAACTGGATCCAAACAGTTCCTGGCAAAGGGTGGTTTTGTCTCTTAAGGCTCTATGATCCTACCGAGCCCTGGTTCGATAAAACCTGGAAACCGGGTGAAATAACACCGGTGAATTAATACCAGATGCACACCTATGTCAAGTACCAAGTATTTTTGCGTCACAGTTCTATTACTTATTCCATTCTTCGGGATAACACAGGATATGATAAATGATTTACAAAATTTCATGATCAGAAACGTAACTGTGATCGATCAGGATAGAATAACTGAGGATGTAGTTGTAAGTATTCTAATTAAACAAGGGAAGCTTAACCTGGTGACCCAGGATAAAATCGCTTTGAGCAAGGATGATATTGCTTTCGATGCCACCGGGGGATTCATACTTGGCGCACTCGAAGTGGGAATGCCAGCAGGTTTTATTATCCTTGACCAGGATCCGCGTCTAAATGTAGACGTAATACTCGATACAAAACTATATGCGGTTTTTGCTATGAGCAAAGGCGAAGTTGTATTGAATAAACTGGTGCGAATGGATGATGATATGCAAGGGCAGCTGAACGGCTGGGAATCTTATGCACCACCACCCATAGCATTGCCTTTATCCTATCAAAATAATCGAAAATGGAATGTTTTCAGGACAAAACCTGTAACCGCCGTTTTGGGTGGGGCGATCCTGATGGAAAATACGCGCTGGTTTTCAGATGACCCTATAAATGAACAACAGGTAGGTGATCTCAGTGAATTTAAAGGAGGTTCTGTACGTGGGTTTCGGGCAGGTTTGGGTGGTGCATTTAATTTTAAAAAGCCCTGGACATATCTCTTTACTTTTGGCACACGTGCCTATGAGCGGGGTTTTAAAGAAGATGATGTCAACGAGTTTGTACTATATGATTACCGGGTAGATATTCCTTTAGGTTCGGCTACTTTAAGTGTGGGTAAAACCAAGGAAACGATCTCCATTTCAAGACTATCGTCCATGATATATTTGCCAAGCCAACAGGAACGCGCATCCGTGGCAGATGGTCTTCTACCAGCCAGGAACATTGGGATCACCATCAACAACACCTTCGCCAAAGAACGAATGACCTGGGCGGCCGGAGTATTTAACAACTGGTTTGAAACTAACAGATCCTTTTCTGACAATCCCACCGTCTTTACCGGACGCATTACCGCCTTGCCCTACCTATCGGAAGACGAAAGTAATTTACTGCATCTGGGGATAGCGGGCAGGTATTCTAATGCGGCAGGAGGGATCCACTACAAAACGAATACGGAAATTTATAGCGGACCTGTTTCGGTGGATACTGACCTGATTGATGATGCGGAATCTACCTTTCATTATGGATTAGAAATGGCATGGAGAAAAGGACCTTTCATTCTGGTAAGTGAATATATCCAAGCAAATGTCCGCTCATCGACCTTTAATGATCCGGTTTTTAAAGGCTACTATGTAGTCGCTTCTTATACAATAACAGGGGAAATGCGCCCGTATAATAAACGAAGTGGTGTATTTGAGAAAATAAATGTCGCTAATGGTATTAATACCGGAGGATGGGGTGCATTGGAAGTTTACAGTCGATGGTCATCTATTGATTTGACTGCTCAGAGCATTGATGGAGGTGAAATGAATACTTTTTCAATGGGTATAAATTGGTATCCCATTTCTGCTATTCAGGCCAATATAAACTACAGGTATTCTACCCTTGACCGTTTTGGAGAGGTTGGCTTTAACAGCGGCATGGTTGCACGTCTTGCATTTATATTGGAATAATCGATAAATTTCAAATAAAAGAGTTAAGAAAATATTGGAAATCATAAAGAGTAGAAATAAACCCAATGTTGTAGGGCTACCCAACCATTTAGTTTACAAAACGTTAATGTATATGGCAAGTCAGGAGTTTTTAAGTAGTTTTGACCAAAAATAAAATACTATGAGACTACTTATCCCTAAAATACTTCTTGCTTTTTTAATCTTAATTACGCCATTGGTTTTTATATCCTGTGAAGTAAAAGCCAGCTCTAAAGGGAACGAAATTGTCAACGCTGAAAGTTTAAAAAATAATTC
>CAZHWD010000028.1:0-1859 GCA_964536335.1 uncultured Eudoraea sp.
CCGGCCTTAACACCAAAATGCAATTCCTGTCCCTGAACATTACATGCGAAAACGCCAGAGACCATCAAAATAATTAAAAGATTTTTCATTGTTAATATGTTTAATTTTTAGTTAATGAATCAATCAAACGAGAAAACATTGAAATTATTATAAAAGCAGTAATAGAAGGTATCGTTTGTTTTGGGATTTTGACTTTGATTATCTTATTGGGCATAGAAATTTAAAACAAACGGGGTGCAATAAAGGCCGCTATGAAAGGCTTAAGGTTCAAAACCTTCGCATTATATAAAATAATAAAATTTGAGATTTACCAAATTTCGGAAACGGTAGGCAACTATGAAGATCGTATTGTCCGGGTTTTAATAAATTTTGCCAAAAGGGCCAATGCAAAAGGACTCAATGAGGATATTTTTATAGACATTCAAGGCAATGATCTAAACGATTTCAAAATTATAAAGATCACCCCGATTGAGTTTCGCCCTTGATCCAATAAAGACTTTCCAAAATGTGCTGTAGCATACGATCTGTCCAAAAAATCGCTGTACCCAAATCAGCTATTTGCCTGCACAGGCTAAGTTGACATTTATTCTCTCTCTTAAAATAGTTCAAACCCGTTTTGTAAAAAATCCTAAGGCCCTCCTTTATTTCAGACGGACAGGTCCGCCTTAAACATTGTTCAGCGCGAGCATGATGCTCATGCCAGGAGGGAGTATTTCTTTGGGTCTTTCATTGAATCCTGAGTTAAATGTGTGAAGATTAGGAAATCACAAATTCCATAAATAATACGCGTAAAAGCGGATGTTCACTCCCTTACAACAAAAACCCCTGCACTCTAAAATGCAAGGGGTTTTCTAATTCTTTTTTTTGAAAGCAGCGACCTATTTGTTCTTCAAGAGGTCTCGTATATCTGCCAGTAGCTCTTCTTGTGAAGGACCCGATGGCGCCGGAGGAGGTGGGGGTGTTTTTGTATTATTATAAGCCTTAACAATAAGAAACATCACAAATCCCACAATAAGGAGATTAACAATGGTGTTTACCCATGCTCCCCAACGAATGGCATTTTCCGCTACATAGCCAGCTTCTCCTTCAGCCCCTGAAGTCTCTGTGAGGATATATTTTAAATTGGCAAAATCTGTACCTCCTGCAAATTCTCCCACTATTGGCATAATAATGTCTGCTACGAAGCCATTAATAACAAGGCCTAAGGCCCCGGCCATAATTACGGCAACTGCAAAATCAATTACATTGCCAGTCATAATAAAATTTTTAAATTCTTTTAACATTAGTTCTAATAGTTTAAATGATTAATATTTAGTTAATAAATGAAATTCCTGTAGGTTGCTGTTTGGTTAGAACTTATAACTCAATCCTAAGGTCCAATAGGTTTGAAGGTCATTGTTCACCGTATCAAAAGTGTCAGTTGCATTCCCTAAGGTATTAACAGAATAGTTCAACGCCTCTTGCTTGTTGTTTCGCAACCCAAAATCGAAGCCAACCCCAATCATCTTCCACAATGTATAGGAAAATGAATTGGTCCAGGTCCAGTTAGAAAAGTTGGAACTCTTATAACTTTGGAATATAGACATATTTGTTCTGAATTTGATTGGCCCCAATTCCTTGCTGTAATCGGCAACGATCTTTGCCCCAAAAGAGGACTCGAAAATTGAGTCTTCACTACTAAAAACAAAGTTGTAGTTCAATGGATGGATCACCACATAAAGATCTTTAACCGGAGTCCAGGTTGCACCCACACCAAGATCCAGATACCCCGGATCATTAAAGTTGCTTAAAATGGTGGTCCTGTATTCTGCGAGCCCGGAGATGGCAAACTTTTCACTTAACTTTCGTCCGTATAAAGA
>CAZHWD010000029.1:0-10102 GCA_964536335.1 uncultured Eudoraea sp.
AAATTACACTGTTAAAGTTAAAAGCCAATTTTAGTTATCTTCAGTGACCTCTTCCTTCTGGGGAATTAATAAAGAAACTACGACACCACTTAAGAGCGATACAACAATTACCGCAAGGGAAACCCATTCCGGGGGGTGAAACTTGTGGGACAGTAACATTTCAATTCCTACGAAGGCTAATATCACTACCAGGCTGTAATGGATGAACCTAAAATTAGCAAGCATCCTTGAAACCAGAAAATACATTGACCGTAAACCTAATATTGCCATGATGTTAGAACTAAAGACAATAAAAGGATCTGCCGTTATTGCAAGAATGGCAGGAATACTATCCAAAGCAAACATAACATCTGTTATTTCGATTACAACAAGTGCCACAAACAAAGGAGTAGCTGCAGTTATGCCCCTCTTTTTCACAAAAAAATCATGCCCGCTTATTACGGTAGTAATAGGATATATTTTCTTGATTTGTTTAAAAACAAAAGATTCCTTAGGATTAAAATCTGGATTTCCTGAACGTAACATCTTAAATGCGGTATAAAGAAGGAAAATACCAAATACATAAATTATCCATTCAAACTCGTTTATTAATGCCACTCCAAAGAGGATCATAAAAGCCCTAAATACAATTGCACCAAGTATACCCCAGAATAAAACCCTGTGCTGATAAACTGCAGGAATTCCTAAAGCCGAAAAGATCACCGCTATCACAAAGACATTGTCAATACTTAATGAGAGCTCAATTAAATATCCTGTAATATATTTTAAAACAGCTTTTCCCGGTGTTAAATCAGTTGGATTATCAATAATACCGCTCGAGAATAGCCAGTAGATTATACCACTAAAACTCATAGCAACAGTGACCCATAATGCAGTCCATATGCTAGCTTCTTTAGAACGGATTACATGATCTCTCTTATTGAACACGCCAAGATCAAGTGCCAGGAATATAAAAACAAGAAAGATAAAGGCAGCCCAGATTAGCATACTTATAGCAATTTAGTTGCTAATATAAGAATCGTTTTTATAATTTTGGAATGGTAGTTGTACAATATAAATTATGTTAACTTCCCGTAGGATTCCGCTAATTAATATTCTTAACTTGGGAGACAAAATCACTATTATGAAAAACATATTCAGAAATTTAATTAAGGGCCTTCCAATTATTCTTGCGCTGGTGTTTATTCACACCGCCAAAGCACAATTTGTACCTAAAAACGACGTGGAGAAGCAGGCGGCAAAATTGGTGCAAGCTTATCAGGCCGATGTAGGGATGACCGTGGAGCAGGCATCTTCAGTCTATGAAAAGATTGCTGAAGTATTAGTTAAGGAAAATGCAATAAGAAATAGCACGACTACTGCTGAGGAAAAGAAACAAAGCCTTACCGCTTTGTCAAAGCAGGAAACAGAATATATGAGTACCATTTTGGACCCGAAACAATGGAAAGAGTATAAGAAAATGAAGAAGACATTGCAGCCAATAAAATATTAATATAGTAGAATTCAATCTAGACATAAATATTTTTTTCAAAATACTTTCTAATAGTACTTTACATTAACTATCAGAGATTAAAACTTTAAATATATTAGGTGCCAGTTTGTTAGAATCACCCCTTAAATAGGCTAAATTTAATATTTAATTTAACTTTTCCAAGCCTTTAAAGCTTCAGACTTTCATCATTTAATCAATTAAATTTTACTAAATTTTAATTACATTCGGGCTTCTAAAACTTATACAATTATGAAGTTCATCAGATGTTATGCGCTAGCATTAATTTTTAGCCTGGGGTTAGTATTCAATAACCAGGCTCAGGAAACAAAGAATGATCCTTTTCAAGGTTTGAATTTTCGAAGTTTAGGTCCGGCATTTACCTCCGGGCGGGTAGCGGATATTGCTTTTCATCCTAAAAACGAGAACGTATGGTATGTCGCCATTGGCTCTGGCGGGGTTTGGAAAACAGTCAATTCCGGTACTACCTGGAAGCCTATTTTTGATAAGGAAACCACCTATTCTATAGGTTGTGTAACTATAGATCAATCTACTCCCAGTACTATTTGGGTTGGTTCAGGTGAAAATGTCGGAGGCCGTCATGTGGGTTTTGGTGATGGTATTTACGTAAGTCGTGACGATGGCAAAACCTGGAAGAATATGGGCCTGAAGAATTCTGAACACCTTTCCAAGATCCTAATTCATCCCGAAAATTCAAATGTAATCTGGGTGGCTGCACAAGGACCACTTTGGAGCAAAGGCGGGGAAAGAGGGGTATATAAATCTACTGATGGTGGGGCAAGTTGGAATAAAACGTTAGGGAATGATGAATGGACAGGCGCCACGGACCTACTGATTGATCCCACAAACCCCGATGTGCTATATGCAGCAACATGGGACAGGCACAGAACGGTAGCTGCTTATATGGGCGGTGGTCCCGGCTCCGGAATTCATAAAAGTACCGATGGGGGGGAAACCTGGACAAAATTAACAACAGGAATCCCCAAAGTAAGACTCGGCAAAATTGGCCTGGCCATGAATCCTTTTAACAATGATATGATCTATGCTGCAATTGAATTGGAACGCCTTACAGGTGGTGTTTTTGTTTCCACAAATGGTGGACAGTCCTGGGCAAAGCAATCCAATACCGTTTCCGGTGGCACTGGTCCGCATTACTATCAGGAATTATACGCTTCTCCTCATAAGGAAGGAAGGTTGTACCTGATGAACAATTATGTTAAAATATCGGATGATCACGGCAAAACGTTCGTGAATATGAATGAAAAAGGAAAACATGTAGACAGTCATGCTATGGTTTTTAAGGCTTCTGACCCTAATTATGTGTTATTTGGTACAGATGGTGGCTTATATGAAAGTTTTGATCTTACAAAGAGCTGGAAATTTATTTCAAACCTTCCGGTAACCCAATACTATAAAGTTGCGGTTGACGATAGCGAACCATTTTACAATATTTACGGAGGAACCCAGGACAATGGGTCTCACGGGGGTCCTTCCAGAACCAGAAATGAGACTGGGATCTTAAATTCTGACTGGTGGATTACTCTAGGGGCAGATGGTCATCAATCTGCAATTGAGCCGGGAAATCCAAAAATCACTTATGGTGAATTCCAGGAAGGCAGGCTATGGCGAGTGGACCAGACTACAGGTGAGACTGTATACATTCAACCACAGGCAGGATTAGGAGAACCCGCTGAACGTTTTAACTGGGATTCTCCTATTTTGGTAAGTCCGCATAAACCAACCCGAATTTATTTTGCTTCTCAGCGTGTGTGGAAATCTGAAAATCGAGGCGATGAATGGCAGGCTATTTCTAAAGACCTTACACGTAACCAGGAGCGGTTGGCATTACCTATTATGGGCGGACCGCAAAGCTGGGATAACGCCTGGGATGTGAATGCTATGTCTAAATACAACACGATTACGTCTCTGGCGGAATCTCCTAAACTGGAAGGTTTGCTTTATGCTGGTACTGATGATGGAATCATACAGGTTTCTGAAGATGGTGGCGCAAATTGGCGAAAAATAGAACTAAGCGTCATAAAAGGTGTTCCTGCAACTCCATTTGTAAATGATGTACGAGCAGACCTTTTTGATGCAAACATCGTTTACGCGGCTTTAGATAACCATAAAAATGGCGATTTTAAGCCCTACTTATTAAAAAGTACCGATAAGGGCCGTACCTGGAGTTTAATGAACGGAAATCTTCCGAAACGATTACTTACCTGGCGCTTGGTACAGGATCATATTAAGAAAGATCTGTTTTTTGCTGCCACAGAAAATGGAGTTTACTTCACAGCTAACGGGGGCGGAAGCTGGAGCCAGTTAAAAGGAGGTTTACCCACCATTGCAATACGTGATATCACCATTCAAAGAAGGGAAAACGATTTGGTTGCCGCATCATTTGGAAGAGGGTTTTACGTACTCGATGATATTACACCCTTACGGGAATTTAACGCTAATGTAAAAAATGAGGAGGCAACATTGTTTGATGTTAAACCTGCTTATTGGTATGTGCCCAAGCAAGCCCGTTACGCACAGGGCAGTAATCAGTACGTTGCTAAAAACCCTGATTTTGGTGCTATTTTCACTTATTATCTAAAGGATTCACTTGCCTCTATGAAGTCTGTACGTCAGTTGGCTGAAAAGGGTAAGACTACTGTGCCCTTTCCTGGGTGGGAATCCCTGGAGGACGAAAAATTACAGGAAAAACCTGCATTGCTGCTTACCGTAAAAGACAGCAAAGGGGAGGTAGTTAAAATAGTAAAAGGCACCAATAAAAAAGGTTATAACCGGGTCAGCTGGGCCTTGGATATTGCCGATAGAAGTGGAGAGGATCTGAAGCCGCCAATGGCCAGGGAGAATGGTTTTAACCGAAGTATTATGGTTACACCTGGTGATTATACTGTTAGCTTGTCTAAACTGGTTGATGGCCAGTTAGTACAGTTGGGAAGCACAAAGAATTTTAAAGTGATTCCACTGGCAGAAGGAGCTCTAAAAGGAGCTTCGTTTGAAGAGATAGACGCATTCCGGGTTTTATATCAAGTTTTTCAGCAAGATCTAAAGGCTACAAAGACGGTATTGATAGAAAGTGAATTAAAAGTTGGAGCTATGCAGCGTGCCTTACAAAAAGCCACTTCTCCTTCTGCAGAACTGGTAAAAAAATTACATGAGGCCAGAACAATGCTTCAGGAGATTGATGAGGAAATTAATGGCAATCCGGCAAAGAATGAAGTAGGGGAGCTTACAGAACCAAGCCCCAATTCAGGAGGCTTTATTGGCAGAGTAGCCTTGTCTACCAGCACTTACGGACCTACCCCTAATCACAAAGCGGCATTTGGAGTTGCTCAGGCTGAATTAAAGACAATTAAAACCAAACTCAACGGATTTGTAAATTCGCAATTACCATCCCTTGAATCTGATTTGAAAGACGCAGGAGCACCATGGATAGAAGGACAGGGATTGATTGAGAATTAGTAATAATTAAATACTATGTTAACCCGCGTCTATTTTTATACCGCGGGTTTTTTTATTTAATGAAATATGGGCAGGAATTTTACGGTGAGGCTTCGTTTTAATGCAGCAAAGCTTTGGAATCATGTATTAAAGTAGTTAAAAAGGACTTTGAACGCCCCTCTTCCCTAGAAAGAAATAGGCCAATACACCAAAGGAGATCAACTCGCAAATCAAAAACCCTATAAACATTGGAAGAACACTGTCTATTACAAATTTGCCGATATAGGCACTTATAATAACTCCCATAATTGTCGCAATAAAACCTGTAATAGCTGCTCCTATACCCGCAATATGCCCAACTGGTTCCATAGCAAGGGAACGCAGGTTGCCAAATAGGAAGCCAAGAGCGAAGAACTGCAAAGCAAAAAAGGTAAGTAGGATCTCAAATGGAGGATTCCCGGTTCTGGCAAATAAAACAATATATAGCAAAGAGATTAGAACAGAGGCTGCCATAGCAACCGTTACCAGCCTTAACATCCCATAGCGCAGTACGAGGGTACCGTTAAGCAAAGTTGCCGTACCAATGGTTATTGCCAGAGCCGCAAAAATATAAGGGAAGGACTCTTTTAAGGCGTATTGTTCCTGGAAAATTTGCTGTGAAGTACTCAGGTACACTAAAAAAGAACCCGTAATAAAACCCCAGATAACGGTAAACAACATGGTCTGGCGGTAATTAAGTAATTCGCGGTAACCATCTATAAAGACTCCGGCACGGAAAGAGGTTCTTTTCCGAGGAAGGAGTGTCTCCGGCTGCCGTTTCCAGAACCAGATAGAGACCAGGATACCGAATACAACCTGAACATGAAAAATGGCTTCCCAGCCATAGAAATCCAGTATCCATTTTCCCAAGGCAGGAGCAATAATGGGTACCAGAATAAATACTACAGTTACAAAAGACATTATCCTGGCCATATAGTTTCCGCTGTATTTGTCACGGATCATAGCTATACTGATTGTTCGAGGTGCAGAAAGTGCAAAACCCTGTAAGATACGGCCCGTAATCATTACCTCCAGGCTTTGGGCATAGACGCATAGCAGACTTGCAAAAATAAAAAGTACAAACCCCATATAAACGACAGGCTTACGACCCAAACTATCTGAAATGGGTCCGAATAAAAGTGGACCGGTTCCAAGGCCCAAAAAGAAAAGTAAAATGAGCAATTGATTATGTGCGGGGTTGGTTACGCCTACTGCAATTCCAATAATATCAAGAGCAGGCAATAAGGCATCTAATGCCAAGGCTGCTATAGACATGAGCGCAGCCATCAGGGCAACAAATTCTAGTTGGGATTGCTCTTTTTTAACCATCCGGCAAAAGTACATTAATCCCAAGAAAGAATCATGTAAGGAATTAAGGATCTAAAGGAATAATTTCAGGGATTAGGACTCAGAACAATTCAAAGACATAGCCCAGCAGCCAATAAAGTATTAGAAACACCACGACGGTTCCGATACAACCGCATCGTCCGCCTCCTATTTTTTTAGCGCCAATAGCGGCAACAATTGCGCGCACCAGGTTTTTCATAAGATTCAATGTTTAAGATTCTTAAGATACGAAAATAGTGCTTATAATTCCAGATGTCTTAAGACTTCATATACAATAAACGCAGGCCATAAGAGGGCTTTAATAAAACCTATCACTGCGGCCCAGAAACTTGTGGCCATTTGAATATAATACACCGCAGCTCCTACAAGACCCAATCCATATACTGCGTTGGTAGCATGGTTGGTTTGTGTAATGTTTTTAGTAGACATATCTTCTTAAGTTTAAACCACAAAACTCCACCTATCAAATCAGATAATCTATGACTTTTGTCAGCTTCGTTTCTCGTTTACAAAGCAAGTAGGTAAAAGATCATGACATTGGAATATGTTGTACATTTAGAAAGCAATTATCTACAACAGGATGAAAATTAGGATTTTAGAAAATTCAGTACGTTTCAGGCTTACGCGCTCAGAAGTTCACACCCTTTGCACCAAGGGGTATATAGAGAATCAAACCAAGTTTGATACCAATGTTTTTGCCTATGCAGTAAGATTGGTAGCAGATTCCGAAAAACTTTCCACACAATTTAGGAACAATATCGTTACATTGAATCTTCCTCAATCGCTGGGTAATAATTGGCACCAAACAGAACAGGTGAGTTTTAGTGAAACTATGAATTTTAAGAACAATGGCAGCTTATCGCTTTTGTTAGAAAAAGATTTTGCCTGTCTGGATGAGCGCCTGGAGGGTCAGTCGGACAATTATCATAATCCTAAAGTATTACTTTAAGTAAATGATAGAAAACAATTCTAAAAGAAATGTTTGTGTCAGAGGACCTGATGCATTTTTAAAGATCAAAGTAACCGAACCCAAGCCCTATGCCGCCGGTAGAGAAGGAATAACGGCTGCAATGAAACACAGCTTTAAGGAAATGGGGGTTGTTCGTGCTATGGCAACCTTGTTGCATATGAATCAGAAAGAGGGCTTTGACTGCCCAAGTTGTGCCTGGCCCGATCCTGAAAAACCATCCAGAATAGGGGAGTACTGTGAAAATGGCGCAAAAGCTCTGGCTGATGAAGCTACTACCTCACATATTGGAGCCAAATTCTTTGAGAAACATTCCGTAGAAGAATTGTCTCTGAGAACCGATTATGAATTAAACACACTTGGCAGGATTACGGAACCCCTGGTTTTAAGAGCGGAAAACGTACATTATTCACCTATTTCATGGGAAGAGGCCTTTACGCTTATTGCAGATGAACTACATAGTTTAAAAAGCCGTAACGAAGCTATTTTTTACACTTCCGGACGTTCAAGTAATGAGGCCGCCTTTTTATATGGCCTGTTTGCCAGGGCCTTCGGCACCAATAATTTACCCGATTGTTCCAATATGTGCCACGAGTCAAGCGGGGTGGCACTGTCTGAAACCCTGGGAATAGGGAAGGGGTCAGTAAAACTCGAAGATTTGTACGGAGCTGAAGTGATTATTGTAGCCGGACAGAACCCGGGGACCAACCATCCAAGAATGCTCTCCGCATTAGAAAAGTGTAAAGAAAACGGTGGTAGTGTAATTAGTATCAACCCCCTTGAAGAATCAGGTCTGGTGAATTTTAAAAACCCGCAACGCTTCAAGGGTCTATTGGGTTCCGGGGAGCAAATTACAGATCTTCACCTTGCCGTAAATATTAATCAGGATATTCCCTTACTAAAATTGATTTTAAAAAAGCTGGCTGCACTAGACAAACTGGAGGGCAATATCTTTGATCACGACTTTATTCAGGAATATACCGCAGGAGTAGAGCCCTTGCTAAACGATCTGGATTCTTATTCTGAGAAAGAACTTTTAGAGCTTAGCGGTGTATCTAGCGAGAAAGTGGATGCCGCGGTAAAATTATTGGCTGGGAAACAGAAAATAATAGTGTGCTGGGCCATGGGCTTAACCCAGCATAAGAATGGGGTGGAAACCATCAGGGAATATGTAAACCTATTATTGCTTAAAGGAGCTATTGGTAAGCCCTTTAGTGGTACGTGTCCGGTTAGAGGTCACAGTAATGTACAGGGCGATCGTAGTGTAGGTATTATGCACTATGTCGATAAGCAGTTTAACGAACGAATTGAAACCCATATGGGATTTAGTCCGCCAAACGAAGAAGGCGTAGATGTTGTAGGAGCAATGCAGTCTATGTATGAGGGCAAAGCCAAGGTTTTTATGGCCCTGGGAGGTAATTTCTTAATGGCGGCCTCAGACACCGATTATACTGCAGAAGCTTTGCAGCGATGTGAACTTACGGTTCAGGTAAGCACCAAATTAAACCGCAGCCATTTGGTCACGGGTAAAACAGCCTTGATTTTACCCACCTACGGACGTTCTGAAAAGGAAGCCAAAGATGGGCATCGTTTTGTAACTGTGGAAAACAGTATGGGACGGGTAAGAAGATCAAAGGGGGTATTGAAGGCAACCTCGAAACATTTAAAAAGTGAACCAGAATTAATTGCAAGTCTGGCGGATGTATATTTTAAAGGGAAGCATGCAGTGGATTGGAAGGCTCTGGGAACTGATTACAGCAAGATCAGGGAAATGATAGACAAGGTAGCCAGGGGTTTTAAAAACACTGAGTTAAGAGCCAAAGGAGTGGGTTATTATCTTCCTAATAATGTGAGGGAACTAGATTTTAGCAAGTTACCAGACGGTAGAGCACAAATTACAATTAACAGGCTACCAGAGCATATATTGGAAGCCGATGAGTATATGCTGATGACTATACGGTCTCATGACCAGTTTAACACAACCATATATGGGTTGGACGACAGGTACCGGGGGGTATATAATGAAAGAAGAGTTTTATTTATGAACCCGGCAGATATGGCAGAAAAGGGACTGGAAAAGTTAGAGGTGGTACATCTGAGCAGCACTTATGATAAAAAAAACAGGACCGCCTATAATTTTAAAGTACTGCCGTATAAAATCCCAAAAGGTAATTTAGCAGCCTATTTTCCCGAGACCAATGTACTGGTTCCCTATAATCACTATGCAGATAGAAGTCAGACCCCCATTAGCAAATCTATAAAAGTTCGGGTAATGAAGAAAGTGAGCCGTGATAGCTCTTAAGCAGTGTTCGTTTAAAGATCAGAATTTGTATTTAAACCCCAGGACGTAGTTCCCATCCCAACTATTGAAAGAGAGTTCCATATGCTCTCTTTGGTAAGGCTTTGTAAAAATATAACTACTTCCCACTCCGATAATGGCACCTGCCAATACATCCCAACCATCATGTTTATTCGCGTTGATACGGCTATATCCTGTAAAACTTGCGAGGAGGTAAGCAGGAATCCCGTATTTCCAACCGTAACGACGTTGTATAAAAGCCGCACTTTGAAAGGTAGTGGAGGTGTGCCCGGAAGGAAATGCCTTGTCCCCGTTGTCATAAGGACGTGGCTTGTTGATGGCATATTTTAAACCAATGGTAACCGCCTGATTGAGTACAAATCCTTTTGCGAATTGCCAGGTACCTTTACCGTCACCAATAATTACAGTACTACCCAGTGCTACAGCCGGCATCGCGTAGAGTAACACATCTCCTGCAGTTTCAACA
>CAZHWD010000030.1:0-4663 GCA_964536335.1 uncultured Eudoraea sp.
TCAACCAGAGCCACAATACCTAACACATCTCCAATCCTTAGAAACTCTTCCTCTTGCAGCTTTATAAATTCACCATCTCTTTTAACGCGAATAGTTGATTTTTTATCCCAGTATTTCACTTCATTTTCCTGTCCCATATTGTATATAGGTACCTGTAGCAATACAAAGTAGGAAATTACAAACGATTACAAGCGACTACAAAAGATTACAAACGAAAATAAGCACTTCCTAACCGAGTAACCCTTCACCATGGTCCTATGTTTGCAGTGTCGGAGTGTAAGACCCGATAGTATTAACTGTTTAATCCTTAAAATTAGTAATTATGAACGCACTTAGAAACAAAGTACAGTTGATTGGAAACCTGGGGCAAGACCCTGAAATTGTTGACCTTGATAATGGCGGCAAATTGGCCAAATTTTCCGTAGCTACCAATGAGATTTACAAAAATAGTAAGGGAGAAAAAATTACAGATACCCAATGGCATAATGTGGTAGCCTGGGGTAAAACCGCAGAGATTGTGGAAAATTACCTGGCCAGGGGTAATGAAGTAGCCGTAGAAGGTAAACTTATTCATCGTTCCTATGAAAACAAAGAAGGTGAAAAAAGATATATAACCGAGATTAAATGCAATGAATTAGTGATGTTTGGAAAATAAAGTTTATCACTATATGGTCAGAATCATAATTCATTTTACCATGAAAAAGAGGATCTTACAAGATCCTCTTTTTTTTAAGGTTGAGGGTCTGCAGCTGCACTTTCAACCGTGATCTGTTGTACATCCCTGTCAAATAGGTAGAGCCCGCTTTTGTCATTTCCAATAAGGTTAATCTTATCTAAAATAGTGCGCGCAAGCGCTTCTTCTTCCATCTGTTCGGCAACATACCATTGAAGAAAATTATGTGTAGCATAATCTTTTTCCTCCAGGGCAACATGTACCAGTTCATTGATGCTTTTGGAAACAAAAATTTCGTGATCATATAAATCTTCAAACATCTTTTGAAACGAATCATAAACGGCTTTGGGCTCCGTTAATGCGGATATAGCAGATTGTCCGCCCCGTTCATTTACATATTTAACGAGTTTCAGCATATGCATTCTTTCCTCATCGGACTGTTTATACATAAATTGAGAAATTCCTTCAAGCCCTTTTACCTCTGCCCATGAAGCCATAGACAAATAAACCTGTGAAGACTCAGCTTCGATCCTGATTTGACTGTTCAGGGCTTTTTCCATATTTTTTGAAAGCATGATATCGGTTTTAATCAAAGTTACAAAATCTAGTTACTAAGGACTTCCTAAATCGCCAAGATTTTAGTCCTTTTCTTCTTTTTTTTAAGCGATCAATCATCTCGCCATAACAATCAAAGACAGGCCAATTATGTAGACTAATAGCATAATATTTAGTAGAGTGGGAACTCCTTTTGGAGCACCTTTAAATTCTTTCCAGACAAAAATACCCCACAATGCAGCCACTACTGTAGCTCCTTGTCCAAGACCATATGAGATTGCGGGTCCTGCCTTATCTGAGGCCAAAATGCTAAAAGACATACCAACGCACCAAATAGCCCCGCCTAAGAATCCCATAAGATGGTTTTTACTTCCACCGGCAAAATAGTCCTTAAAACTTACGGGTTTTCCTTCAAATGGCTTTTTCATCAGTACCGTATTGAATATGAAATTACTGGCTAGAATTCCGATGGCAAAAATAAAAACTGCAGTATACGGACTTAGTTTTCCAGCAATGGGATTTGTAAATTCAGGAAACATAGAATTAGCCACATATTTATAAAAGAAACCCATTAAGAAACCTGCAATAATTGCCAAAACCAAGCCTTTGGTTGGAACTTTGTCCTGACTTACGGAAAGTTTTTTATAAGCATTTGCATTGAGTAGCATGGCAATTACAATAAGCCCAACTCCTCCGAAAAGCATAGTTGGATTCCCAACAGGAATATCCAGGTAATTTACAACTACACCTATGACTAATGCCAGGCCTATACCAACTGGAAAGGCTACAGACATGCCGGCAATTGTAATGGCCGCTACCAGAAGTATATTTGCTGCGTTAAACAAGATCCCTCCCAAAAAAGCAGAGCCTAAATTTTCAGAACTTGCCTGTGATAAGTCTTCCAAAAAAGGACGACCTGCATCTCCGCTGCTACCTGCAGTCAATGCCAGGAACAACGAAAAAACTACAATACCAAAAACATAGTCCCAGTAAAACAGTTCAAAACGCCAGTCGGGAGCAGCCAGTTTTTGTGTATTTGCCCATGAACCCCAGGCCAACATGGTAATTATACAGAAGAAAACAGCTATTGGGTAAGATTCTATGATAAACATATTATAAGAGATTAGTTGATTTCATTAAGATAAGGGGCAGAGGTCTGTGCTCCCATTTTTGTAACTGATAGCGCGGCGGCTTTATTTGCAAATAGGATGCTTTCCTGCCAGGACATGTTTTGAGCAAGACATACTGCCAGGGCTCCGTTAAAAACATCACCGGCGGCCGTGGTATCTATTGCATCCACTTTTTGCGCTTTGGCAGTAAAATGCACCTCATTATTCATAAAAAACGCACCCCTGCTGCCCATGGTGATTATAACATTTTTAACGCCTTTTTGAAAAAGAGCTTCGCATGCCTTGCTCGCTGATGTTACATCTACGACTTCAAGACCAGTAAGAATTCTGGTTTCTGTTTCATTTGGTGTAATAAGATATAGTTCTTTAAGAATGTTATCTGACAGTTGCTGAGCAGGGGCCGGATTAATGATCAATTTCTGCTTATTTCCCCTGCAGTAGTTTGCTAAATGTGCTATCACGGGTATAGGTGTTTCCAATTGCGTTAATATTATATCAGCACCCTGAATCTGCTTGGATACACTTTCCAAATGTGTTTTTGACAAAAGATTATTTGCCCCCGAAGCAACAACAATTTCATTTTCACCTTCGGCATTTACTGTAATTAAAGCCACACCAGATGGCTCACCATTTACAATTAATGCACCATCCATGTTAATTCCTTCTTTTTTATAACCCTCGATCGCATTTTGACCAAAAATATCATCTCCTACACAACAAATAAAACTAAGTTTGCCACCTAAACGTGCCGCAGCAACAGCCTGGTTGGCACCTTTACCACCAGGGAACATAAAAAAATCACCACCTAGAATAGTTTCTCCCGGTTCAGGGAATCTTGGGGTTTTTACAACCATATCGGTATTAGCACTTCCTACGACAACAATTTCTGGCATCTCTATTTTTTTAATTTTGTTACAGGAACAGGATTCGTAAGGCTGTTATAGAAATCTTCCAGGATTTCTTCCTTTTTAAAGTTTTCCCAAACAGCAATTTTACGTTCGTTATCTGGCCGCTCAATCCATTCATTATTGATAAGTATAGGGGCAGGAATCATTTTTCGCTCCCCCCAGCCTTCATTTTTTAAAATGGCTACAGCAACCATATCAAAAAGAGATCTCGATGGTGGATCTCCGTGGTAGTCAATATATTCAAAAAGACTTACGGAATAATCTCCAAAAGTTGAAAATTTACCCCCATGTCTGCCGGTAATTGGTTCTTTTGAAGAAGGTCCCAGTCCGGGCATTTTCTGATTAATTTCTTCCTTGGTTACCTTAACAGCATCGGTGCCCGATGGTTTTCCATAGCGTACGGTGACCATTTCAAAAGGAACATTACTATTAAGAACATAATTCATGGCAATAGTGTCATTGTCCTGGTTGTATTCTCCGGGTTCCGGATAGTTAGATCCCAACCACACTATTTTGGTCCGCTCCGCAAAAGAAGGATCTTTTTTTAAAGCCAATGCAATGTTTGTTAATTTGCCCACCGCAATGATAACCACAGTGTCTTTTTTTGTTGCTTCCAGGATAACATCTACGCCTTCCTGGCCGTCGTATTCCTCCGGATTCCACTCAGTGCTAATGTCACTAAAACTGCCATTAGCTCCTTTTAGCAAAGGAACTTCATTGTTTAAATTGCATAATTTCATTACGCGTAAAGCTTCATCATAATGGCCCTGTATGTCACCGCCGTTGTAGGTGGCATTTACGGTTACCGCCTCTACTTCAAAGGTATCCCCGTTAAATAGTAGATAGGCAAGGGCATGCTGGTCATCCAACTCATTATTGGCGTCGGTATCAAAAATCACTTTTAGTTTAGAAGGTGTTAGGATAGTTTTTGTTTCAATTATTTTGTCCTTTTTTTTATCTCCACAACTGCTATTGAAAAAGGTAAGGATAGCAAAACTGAAAATCAAAGTAATGCACGGCATTTGCCTTTGTCCCAATTTCATAAATATGTTGTTTAGTTCGTTTGGTTAAAATACAAAAAAAGTTGAAAGGCAAATGGTAGGATTATATCATCCATTACCAATATTCAGAAATACAGATGCTGCGCTAATCGAAATGTATTTGAATGAGCTTCCACAATCTTTTTAATATCAGGAGAGTAACCTCCGCCCATGCTGCACTGAACGGGTATTTGAATTTGATGGCAGCTTTCCAGTACTAATTCATCACGTTTTCTACAGCCACCTAACGAAAGGGATAGGGTCCCTAATTTATCCGTTTCCAGGATATCTACTCCGCAAAGGTAAAAGATAAAATCGGGCTTAAATTCCTTAAGAATTCCGGCGAGGGTATCTTTT
>CAZHWD010000031.1:0-12095 GCA_964536335.1 uncultured Eudoraea sp.
GATGTGGCTTGTTCCCGCATACTGCGGGACAGGCTGGTAGCGTATCACGCCAAAGGCGTGATGGTTGCAAAAGCTGAAGAATAAAGTATTTAAATTGGTAACAAAGAATTAATTAGAAAATAAATAGAATCGGGATGTGGCGCAGTCTGGTAGCGTACACGGCTGGGGGCCGTGTGGTCGCAGGTTCAAATCCTGTCATCCCGACCAAGCAGAAAAGTGATTTGCAATTGCAAATCACTTTTCTGCCTGCCTGCTTTCCTAAGTCGGGTAAACTGGTAGGCAGGTGTAAAAAGACACTATTTTTTTGGATTAACACAGAGCCGAATTTTTATATTTTGTTTTTATCTTACTAATTTCAAATTCCAAATTTAAAAATTTGTCGCTCTCTGCAAATGAGCACAAAACTTCGATTTAGCACTTATCAGCTATGTTTTATACACCATGTTAGCTGCTGGCTTTATTTCTTTAAGTCCGACAATGAAACGAAATCTTCAACAACTATAATACTCTCTTCTCTTGCTCCCCAGGTTGTTAGATGAGATGATCCCTTAAAAACTACAAATTCTGAATTAGTAATGGATGCCATTTCCTCTACTATGCCAGGCGAAATTTCGTCGAATTCCCCAACTGTAAATAAGATTGGGACTTTAACATTCTTTAGCAAATGGGTGACATCATAGCCTTTAAGTGTGCCGGTAATACTAAATTCACTTGGTCCCCACATATGATGATAGATATCAAGATTGGCCGTGCTCATAATACTGTCCAGGTCTTCTTTAATTGGATTTGCGCCCCACAAATATTTGTCATAAAACTGGGTTATTGCAGATTCGTACAAAGGATTTGCATAATTGCCTGTAGTATCTGCTTCAAGGACAGCATTCTTTAGTGAATCCGGTAAAGTCTCAAGTAGGTGGTTCGTACTTTTTTCCCAGGCATTCATATCTATACATGGACTGCCCAAAATCATTGAGGAAACCCTTGCAGGATAGTTCCTATAATACTCAAAAGCCAAAATAGTGCCCCAAGAGTGCCCTAAAACGCTCCATTTTTCGACATTTAGATGTTTTCGGAGAGATTCCAGTTCCTCTACGAAATGATTAATAGTAAATAAACTGGTATCTGCGACAATATCCGATTTTCCTGCTCCCAATTGGTCATAGCGAATGACCTGACGATTTTCTCCCAGTTCCTCAAATGGTTTGAGATAGAAACTAGAATATCCTGGTCCTCCGTGTAACAAAACAACTGGGGTACCCGATCCTTTGCCAGTTACTTTGTACCATATCTTTCCTCCATCTACTGCCAAATGTCCTTCACCTATTGGGATGAGATTGGCTTTAGTTGAGTTCTTGCTTTCGTTACAAGAGATCAGTAGAACAAGTGATAATATAATTCCGAAATATTTCATGTATGTAATCATGATTCACTTATTTAAATTGGTTGATAAGTCAATGATAACAATGGCTGGGCTATGCGCAGTGTGCCTGTGTTGCGCCCGCGGCAGGCATATTGCCTATGAGCCATTGTTGGGCATAGTTTTTCATTTGTTTTTAAACGATTTTATCATTTCTATAGATGATTTGTAAGGTCTTCCAGCTGCTTTTTCGTAATCGGAAGAAATGTTATAAACTCCATCATTAATTCCTTTATAAATCCCAGTGATTACCCCTCCAATAAATTCCCCTAATTCTTGTTTTCTTTCTTTTGCATAATCATCAACGGAAATTGGATTAAAGACAAGTTGTGTATTATAAACTTGATTAATGAGTTCTGCTAGTTCTTTTTGGGAGATTGGTTCTCCAACCAGATTGTATGTTTTATTGTTATGGATATCTTGAATTAACATTTTTGCGTATGCATATCCTAATTCAGATCTGCTAGTATATGCACATTTACCATCTCCTGCACTATTTCTAATTTCACCTTCCTTTTTGTAAGTATCAATATAATCTAAGTCTGGTTCAATATAAATTCCATTTCTTCCAATAGACCAATCTAGTCCTGAATTTTTAACATCTTCTTCGGTTAATCGATTGCTTTGAACAACAGGGCTAAACGCATTTTTTTCTTCATCACCGACAATACTGGTATAGACAATCTTTTTTACTTCGTTTTTTTTCGCAGCTTCGATTACATTTTTGTGTTGCTGTATTCTTTTTTGCGGATCATCCATTCCTGAAATTAAAAGGACTCTATCAATACCTTTTAAAGCTGTATTAAAATCATCTGGACTATTATAGTCTCCTTTTCTGACTTCAATTCCGAGGTGAGAAGCTTTTTCTGGTGACCTTACAATTCCAATAACATTTTTTTTGCCAATCTGCTTTTTTAGTTCATTTACTACTGATGAACCTAGTTGTCCATTTGCTGCTGTAACTGCTATCTTCATATTTCTTTGTTCTAATTATGACCAACGGTCCCGGCTATGAGTAGTTGCGCCTGCCTGCCCTCCTAAGGCGGGTATGCACCAAGCTGATCCCGATAATTGTCAGGACCGCAGGAATTTTCAGAAAAGGCAAGAACAAGCGATTACTTTTAGCCATTGTTGGTGGCAGTGTTTTTTGTATCAGATTAAACATCTCGTAATATCTTTTCCATTTTTCGGCCTTTCGCTAATTCATCCACTAATTTGTCCAAGTATCTTACTTGTTTCGTTAAGGGATTTTCGATTTCTTCTATCCTATAGCCGCAAATCACGCCTTTAATGAGATGAGCATTTGGATTTAATTTTGCTTTCTGAAAGAATGTTTCAAACGTTACTTTCTCATCAATGAGTTTTTGTATTTTATTTTCATCAAAATTCGTCAGCCACTCAATTGCTTGATGCAATTCTTCTATCGTTCTACCTTTCTTCTCGACTTTTGTGATATAGTGGGGATAAACTGAAGCGAATGTCATTTTTGAAATTCGCCAATCGTGTTCGGGTGTTGTTTTCATTCTTTTTGTTTTAGTACTAATGGGGTAAATCAGTAAATATCATTGTCATTTTTGTCTAGTTACCTGTCATTGCCACCAACGGTTTTGGCTAGGATTAGGGGTGGGAAATCCGATTAGATTTTCCATAGCGTGATCAAGCTGGTTTAAAAATAGTAAATATTCTTATAGCCATAAGTGTAGCGCTTAAATATAGCTATTGTTGGCAACCGTTTTTATTTTTTCCCGTCCGAATAAGAAAAAGTCAACGTCCTGCTTGCGTACTGAGTGCGTCCGTGTGAGAAAGCACTTCGAACCCCTCCGTGTCCCTCCGCAATCAGGCTAAAATCTATCTTCGCAATGAGGATCAGGTCCACCTGGGAACACATTTACCAGACCTGGTTTTAGAGCGCTAACAAAGGGATAGGACCGAAGTTTAGAGAAAGGAACAAAATATTTACCAACGTTTAGTGTAAAATGCGTTGTCTTTGATCACCGAAGTCTTAAGCGAAGGTGATAATGCATATTATACATTGTTGGGTTTCGTTTTTATCAGTCAATTTCCGCTACTTTGTTAGGACTGTTTGAATGGCATGAGCGGGAATACTGACGGAAATTGCTTCAACATCACCAACACTCTGCATGCTGCTAATATTGATATCTATCTGTTCTAATTCCTTCCTGACATCCTTCAGTAAATAAAACGTTTTTTAGTAGGAATTGTTATTTTATTGATCCGCCAGTTCAGCGAGCTTTCTTTCCTCCTCTTCCTGCTCACGAGACATATCTTCCAAACTTCTGCCTTTGGTTTCTTTAACATACTTCTTGACAAAGAAATATGCCACTACGCCAAAGAGTGCATAAACTCCATAGGAAACACCGAGTCCTAAATATCTCAGCATAATGGGGAAAGTCATGGTTATAGTAAAGTTAGATCCCCACTGGGCTATTCCGCAAACAGCCAGCGCAGCTCCTCTATATTGATTTGGAAACATTTCCCCTAGCATAACCCACATTACCGGGCCCCATGAGGCTGCAAAAAAGGCAATGTAAGCATTAGCCGCTAATAATGCATAGGTGCCGTTATTCCCTTCTAAAATAAGATTATTTGCACTATCCAAGGATGCGGTTCCGAAAAGGTAGGCAAGTACTCCCAGCATTACCGCCTGCCCGATCGAACCCACTAACAATAAAGGTTTTCTGCCTACCTTATCTATCAGAATTATAGCCACAATAGTGAAAAATATATTAACACTTCCGCTAATGACATTGGTAAGTAATGCATCGGCCTCCGCAAATCCTGCGGCTTGCCAGAGCGTAGCACCATAATAAAAAATCACATTAATACCCGTAAACTGTTGCAGTACAGCAATTCCGATACCAACCCAAACTAAATGATGAATTTTACCGGTATATTTACTGATGATGTCACCGAGTTTGGGGCGGCTATCCCCTCTTACCGTTGATTTTATATCTGCCACCTTGGCAGTGGCTTCTGTCGCATTGCTAATTGTAGAAAGTACTTTGAGCGCTTTTTCGGATTGATTTGATGCCACCAAATACCTTGGTGATTCAGGGATGAAAAACAATACAATTACGAATATAGCTGCCGGCAGTATTTCCGCCCAAAACATCCATGACCAGGTTTGATATCCCAACCAAAGCTCCTCTTCAGCACCTCCGGAAATCCCCACAAGTGAATAATTACTCATAAATGCCACAAACAGGCCAACTACAATCATGAGTTGTTGTAATGTTGCCAGGCGGCCTCTGATTCTTGAAGGGGCAATTTCACTGATATAAAGTGGTGCCAATATACTGGCTGCACCTACAGCCAGCCCACCAATTAATCGATAAATAACAAACTCCAATGAACCTTCAGAGATGCCGGAACCCCAGGCACTGACGATAAAAACCATAGCTGCGGTCAACATCATTGGTTTTCTTCCGAATCTGTCCGCCAATGTACCAGCGAAAAAGGCACCTGCAACGCAACCCAGGAGTACCGAAGCCACATTAAATCCTGTGCCCGCGGCATCGGAGTCAAATGCGACTTGTAAGGCATCGACAGTACCATTTATCACTCCGCTGTCAAACCCAAATAAAAATCCACCTATCGCGGCAACGAAAGCCAAAAAGATGACCTTAGGTAAATTGTAACTCTCAATGTGTGTGGATTCCTGGTGTTGATTACTCATTTTGTTAAGGGATTTAGTTGGGATTTTGGTTAAGGGATTTAGTTGGGATTCTGGTGCCCGTATTGGATTTCGTTTTTATTGGTCAATATTCACTACTTGGTTACGACTGTTTGAATGGCATGAGCAGGAATACTGATGGAAATTGCTTCAACATCACCAACATAAAACTTATAATCAATTGCCTCATCACTTTGATTCATTATCATGTCAACCGTACTATTATCTTCATTTACGAATGAAGTACACAATAGATGGATTCTGCTGCGTAAGGTACTAATTCTTTTCACTTCCGGACAAAAAAACTTAGAAAAATGGCCAATGTAAAAATAGGTTGGTGTATAAATTAAATCTCCTGCCTCAGTGTCTCCATTGTAACGCTTAGTTTCCCGACCATCAATTACAATGTAGTTCTCCATTAGTGAAACTTTCTCAACTTCGTCAATTTCTGCTATTGGGAGTTTCCAATTATTAACCTTATAATCCTGTTTTATTGGTACTTGCCGTTTCCGAACTTATTAGAAATTTAATTTTTTCTGCTTCTTGAATTCCACCATTAAGAACTTGAACTTTTTTGTGTCCGATTGATTTTAACATCCAGCAGAAACTTGCTACTGCATTAGAGCCATTTTTGTCATCATAAATCAATAAATATAGCTCCTTCTAAATGTTTATCTTCATAATTCGTTTTCGCATCTTTCCCGTTACTAATATCAGCAATAACTAAATTTTCAGATTTATATAATTTCAATAATTCTGATGCTTGTATAATGGGGAAATATCTGAATTCATTTTCTTAGTTTCTATTTTCTTGCCTGTTCTGGTAAATGACGCACAACGATTAGTATAAAGGGCGCTTTCTTTGATTACTGAAGCTTTAGCGAAAGTGATAATGCATTTTATACATTGTTGGCATTAGTGCTTTTCACTTGTTTGAAAAACACTTTTAGGAATATGCATGCTAACTAACATATGGGGTTCATCTACTACTTCTGCTATTTTTAAATCTCCAATAAGAGAGCATAACATATATGCTTCATCCCATGACATTTCATAAGTTTCGGAAATATGTTCTACCATATATCTAGTTGCTTTTTTAGCCGCTTCATCAATGGTTGTGGCAAATCCCGTGGTTGCAAAATATTCTTCGGTTTCATATTGAGGTTCTTTTATTGTTTTGTCTTTTAAGACTTTTAATCGGAATCGAATTCTCATATCACATTCTACAGCTGTTCCCACGACTTCACCAAGCCCTTGAACTGCATGTGTGTCGCCAATGGAAAATAAGGCACCCTTTACAAAAATCGGGAAGTAAGCAGTTACTCCTTTCACCAAATGCGGATCATCCATATTGCCGCCATTTGCACGCGGTGGGATAGTAGATAACATGGCTGTTGTATCAGGTGCGACGCCCATGACACCAGCAAATGGTTTTAAAGGAATATGAACGTTTTTCGAAAAGCGTACAAGATTGTTCTTTTTATCCAGTTCATAGGTTTTGAATAATTCTGATTGGTGCTCACCGGCTAGAAATCCAAATCCGGGTTCCATGGCGGTCCATCCCCAATCACCAGGTTCCAAGTCAAGAAGTTGGACGGCCAAAACATCGCCCACTTCGGCTCCATCAACATAAATAGGTCCGGTTAAAGTGTGAACCTTATCCATATCCACATTTTTAATATCTTCTATGGTTGAGTTGATATTCAATTGCCCTCCTGTGGCTTCTTGGGTAAATGCTTCAATGACACTGCCATCCGTAACGGTTAATACTGGAGGAATTTTGCTACTAAATTTATTGTGCGTCTTTTCGTTAGTAGTAATTGTGAAGTCTGGTTCAGGGATGTTTTCTAACGGGACCACAGTTGAATTATCCATATTTAACTGGTTTTCTTTGTCCACTTCTTTACAACTGAAAGTGATGATAAGAAATACAAAAAATAGTGTGCGCTTCATTTTTCCTTAATTAAATTAACGTCAACGGTCTTCTTTACTTTACAACCGTATATTTTCCGCTCGTGGCAGGGGGTAGCCCATTGCTGTTATATATTGTTGGTCAACGGTTTCATTTTTATCGAACCGACACAACATGCCGATATTCGTAACTTACGTTTACTAATTTATTTAGCCTTACTATTATTTGATTGGACGAACGGTTGGAATCCACCGTAAACCATTCGCTTGGCATCAAAAACTATTCTTGACGGATCGGTCAATGGGGCAATTAAATCCGTCATTCTCGGGTCGGTCGCGACCCGCTCATTTGCCAGGTCACGCTCCTCTCGCGAATCGAACACAACCCACCCAAATACAATGGCTTCATCCTCTTTTGCATCTACGAGTTCCGGGAAAGAACGTGTGCCTTCCAATTTTAAATCCTCACCCACATACTCAAAGTAGGCGAGTGCGCCATGTTCCTTCCAAATCTTTGCAACCGTTTCAGCCACGCGCTTGTATTCGTTCAGGTGATTTCGTGGAACGGGAAGGACGAATCCGTCTATGTAATTTGTCAAATTTTCCTCCTCAGTTTTATTTGGAATCTGTTTTTTCATACTGATAATGATTTTTCATAAGGCTCAATATATTTGAGACATTCGTTCAGCTTTTTGATTTAGAATTAAGCAAATATAATATACTCGTTTTTTAATAAAATTCCGCAGTAGAATTGTACTTTCTCTAAATAGCATTTTTATCCGCAATAGCTCTTTTGCTGAACTCGAAGCCTTTTCTCCCAATTTTAATTTCAAATTTATATCAAAACGATTTTCTGTTCTCGGTTTTTATTTTTTGCTGTTGCCCAACGGTCTTGTGCAAAAATCGCTTCAGTGTTTTTTGCATTTTATTAGGCATAGTATTTATTCTTTTTTGTCATATTTTCAACTATTCAGGCAAAGGGATTACGGCTTTGGACAACCCTGGTGCTTTAAAACAGCTGGGCACAACAAGTTTGTCCGCAAGTCCTATGTACTCTAAAACTCCTCTGAAATATGAATTAGAGTTAAATCCAGAAGAAGCCTCAGGAATTAAGGAATAAATAAGAGAATTACTATATAGCTTCTCAAACTCAAAAATCTGGTTAATCACTTTTAGGTTTTCCGAAATAATCTTTTTAGAATAAATTCTTCTTCCTAACGGCTGCTCAGAGACTCTATCGAAATTGGGAACCTTTATAAGATTACCCATCTTTTTTGCGTTAGGATCATATCCGCATTCTGAGCTTGCGCTTATGGTTGTTTCCCAAATAACTTCATTCCTTATATCCTTTGGGCTAGAATAGTATACAACTTCATTTTCATTGCAGTTCCTTGTTTCTAAATCATAAAATAGCTGTAGCCTATCTGAAAATTGATCCTCCAGTTTTGAGGGCTCTCTCATGAGAATGACTAAAAACAAATGATGGAACTCTAAACCTTTAATTTTTAGGATATCCACATGTCGAATACCCATAAATGCCGCGTTGGACTCGTTTTCTGAAAGTGTGATATTATCCGATTCTAGATTCATTATTACTTCTTGTTTAAGCGAACTCCAAAGAAATATACCCAAAATATAAAAAAGAGCTGTAATGGAATTCTAAAATAAAGGTATTGAACGCCATTTTCCATCCCTCCCAATCCGACCTGTTTGATACTTCCCACGATGTTTGCTGGCAGTATGGAAATGAAAAAAATAACCAGTAAAATGCTGGTTAGTCTGGAAAATCTTGAAGTTAGTAAGCCTAAAGCTGCAGCAATCTCAATTACCCCAGTAAAATATACCATGTATATTTTGAAGGGTATAACTTCCGGTAACATGGCAATCATTAATTCTGTTTTGAAAAAATGCGCCGTACCTGTAACAACGAGCATGATCGATAAAGCAATCCTTCCAATGAATGAGATGGACCACTTTCCCTTAAGCCCAAGTTTGTTAATCAAGAAGGCAATTGTGAAACTGACTAAGAGGAATATCAATGGTGTCACGTGTTAATCTATTTTATCGCGAAGTTTCATTAAAAGTCAAAACAACAGGTTTGAATGTCATTCCACTACTCTCCGGAGGCTGGACAAAAACTTTTCATTGCTCTCCAACTTTATTCTCCCCGGAAATGGAATTGATAAAAGGATTCCAATTAGGATAGGCATTAAAATCTGTGAGGATTGCCCTAACCTTATCCGGTTTACTAGTAATGATTATTTCAGTTTCTATTAGTTTCATGATTAATATTATTTCCTGGCCCACCCATAAATATGTGGTCGATTTATTGTAATAATAATACCTCTGCCTTCACGCATATAGTCTACATACTGCACGTCAGAAAATCCGGTTTGCTTGATCTTCGTACCAATATCTCTTGCCGGTCGGCAACCGTCGGAAAAATATTTCCACGGAGTAAAAGAGACATATTTTTGTACCGTTCTGCGCCAAATATTTTGTTTATCTACAACATGTTCCAAAAATAAAAACTTGCCATTAGGTTTTAATACGCGCTTTATTTCTGTAAGGCTTTTATCCAAATCGTTGACTGAGCACAACACTTCAGTACTAATCACATAATCAACCGCATTATCCGGCAGGCTAATTGATTCAGTAATACAGTCCAAAAGATGGGCTGTTATTCCATGTTCCTTTGCCGCATTATTAAGGTATGGGTGCATGGCAGGATTGGGTTCGACACCTGTCCAATGAATGCTCTTATCTTTTAAGAATGGAAAATTTACACCTGTACCGGGGCCGACTTCAAGTACTGTTCCATGTATGTCCGCAAAAAGCTGCTCCTTTTTTTCTTTGTGTACATCGTAGCTTTCGTTATCATATTTTGCTAAAAAGTCAGCAAAGTTCTTTTTAAAATATCCAACATTATCTTTCATATCATTCCGTCTGTTGCTTGGGGCCTCCATTTTTCCATAATGCCTAACGGTTTTGGCTATGATCAGGCGTGGGAAATCCGATTGGATTTGCCATAGCGCGATCAAGCTGGTTTAAAAATAGTAAATATTCTTATAGCCATAAGTGTAGCGCTTAAATTTAGCCATTGTTGGCAAATCGTTTTTTTGCGTTTTACTTTTCCCTCTTTAATTAGGTTTAGTTGTTGTAACTGTTTTTTTCCTGTACCACCTAACTAAGGTACTGTACGAACTCATACTGGTTTCCGTCAGCATCAGCAAAATAGTCTCTGACCCTGAATTGCTCCACTTGTTTTGGATAATCCCGTTTGTACCCATTGCTTAACAGATTATTAGCAATCTCCTCCACATCTTGCACTACAAAACCTAGGTGATTTATCCCAATTCTGTCATAATTCTTGTCAACTTTCAAATCATTTTGCTTAGCCTGGTTAATAGCTATGTAGGTATCATCATCACCAAGATGAACCCACTCTCTTATCTCGTTGCCACCTCCCCTTATCTTGAAGTGAGGGAAAGCAGTTTGGAAGAATTTGATCGCTTCCTGCAGATCGTTCACTGTAATGTTGGCATGTTCTAAATATATATTCTGTGTTTTCATAATATTTTGTTTTTTGTTTGTGTACAAATATCACAAAAGCGTACGACCTGTAAAATGGACTTAAGTACAGAAAAGCAACTGTACTATGGTACAGGTCAAGAAGTGATTGGATGTGAGTCAGATGTTAAGTAGCCCTCTTTTCAAGCTGATATCTACTGCTTCGGTGCGAGTGTCCGCATTGAGCTTGGATAAAATTGAAGTAACATGAAATTTAACAGTGCGCTCGGCTATGAATAATTGTTCACCAATCTGACCGTTGGTGAGACCTTTCTGTATCAGAGTCAGTACTTCTAACTCTCTTTTTGTAAGAGGTAACTCAGGATAAAGAAAGTCTTTTTTTGTTGTATCTGTTCCTTCATACTCCTTTAAGCCCTTGCCCAACAGAGATAACTGCTCCTGAAGATCATTCACTTTGTTCAGTGCCTCGTTCACTTTGTCTTTGTTACTCTTTGTGCCATCAAGACATGAAATTATGGCTTCCATTTGTGGATGGAAAACCCGTTCTAACACATGGCGGATAGTTGTACCTGATTCGACTTTCTCACTACCATATGACTGCTGTAATCGGGTACGTTGAATGGCAGCTCCGACCAACTCGCTGATGGTATTAAGAATGGTCAGTTCTTTTTCATCTAGTTGCCGGGTTTCTTTACTCAGTAAGTTCATGAGCCCCACCTTTTGACCGTTGCTTATTATAGGGATCGTTGCGTGAAATTTCAGATCTTTCGTACCGGCGCTGATATCCTTCAACCTTGTACATGCAATCTCACTAATATTCATTGCCTGATCAATATCGTCAGATAGGTATTGTTTTATACAATAACACCAACCAGATAACCGTTCGGGATGATTACTTAATGCGGGCGGTAGATTATAGGAAGCTGCTAAATATACCGATTTATTATCTGGTTCAGTAAGCCAGAACCAGCCTGTTTCTATATCTAGGATTTCCACAGTCTTCTCCAAAGATTTACGAAGAGCAGAATATAGAGTAAATTCCTTGTTCAGGTGACTCGCTATTTCATATAGATGAGAAAAATAATCCTTATCCTTCATTGTTGAAAACAAATTATAGAAAAAAGGGGGTTAATACAGCCGTTGATCACTTTTTTATCGCCTCATATTTACTCGTAAATATAATGATATTAAATGTTTACCAACCGGTAAGAATAAAAAGCGTTTTAATACTTTTTATACATCTTAAGTTTACTCTCCTTAACTTTTAAGGTATAAATCAGAAAGAACAAAAGAGGGGATTAAGGTTATTTTATACGTAGAAGCTTAGACTTCGTCAACATTGATGATCCCCTTTCTTTTACTACTTAGAATTCGTTCGTTTACATGTTGCTCCTAATCCCGATGGTGGCATGCAATCAGCTCATAACTAAGTAATTACGTAATTTTGTTACAAATTCAATTTAAAAAACGGTCATTTGCGGCCTATGCAGATTGTCCTCAAAAAAAGCAGGTCTTACACCCACTTTTCTGTTAATAAAACGA
>CAZHWD010000032.1:0-17789 GCA_964536335.1 uncultured Eudoraea sp.
GGAATATTCTTATTCATAACGGTTTATTTCCTTATGAAGAAAAATAATGAAGCTATCCTGGATAATTCTAAATATAAATTCCTTGCCAATAAAGCTCTTATATCTGCATTATTTTTCAGTGTAACCACGACATCCATAATATTTGAATATGACGCAATTCAACCGGCTGAAAACCTGTTAATTGCTATAATTATCGGAGGGTCTTTTTGTTATATTTTAAAAGACCGACTTACTTCCTGGAAAAAACAAATTGTATATATTTTGATACTGTTGGTAATACTTGATGATTTCTTTTTTGCCATTAATTTCCCAACGACTCTTTTTAGAATATACATAACTTTTGTTTCTCTTACCTTAGTACTAATATCTGTCCTGTGGATTAAAAAAAGCAGGAAAGAAAATATTTCTAAATTCTGGACCTATCTCCTACTTATTGGAGCCCTTTATTTTGGCATAGTATTTTTGGCAGAAATTACTGGCAAAGAAGTTTTGGCATTGTTTTTATTTGATTCTTTTATTCGTACAGCTATTCTAATAACCCTTTTTGTAGTTTACTTATTCGTATTTCACGGTGCCTTAGAATGGACTCTTCTAAAGCTTAATTCCAAGCAAAAACATTTATCAGCAGAGAACATCTCCTCAAGTGTAAATGGGTTAACCCGGTTTATAACCTTTCTTGTTATGGTTTATTTTGTGCTTCCTCAATTATTCGTAGTCTGGGGGGTTTATAGCAATTTGCAGGAAGCAGATAGCAGTCTTATGGCTTTGGGATTAAAAGTTGGTGATACCAAGATTACAGTACAATTGTTAATTACTGCCATATGTGTGCTTATTGGTTCATACATTGTATCTTCCCTTTTTGGTCGGTTTATGATGAATGAAAGCGTGGGCAAAAAGAAGTTAGATAAAGGAACACGACTTTCTATAGTTCAGCTCATTCATTATGTAATTATGTTCATAGGTTTCATAGTAGCCATTGCAGTTTTAGGTTTCGACCTAACCAATTTTACGATTATATTGAGTGCACTAAGTGTTGGAGTTGGTTTTGGCCTTCAGGGGCTTGTTAATAACTTTGTAAGCGGACTTATATTACTTTTCGAAAGACCTATCAGGGAAGGTGACAGTATTGAGGCAGAGGGCATACCCTGGTCTACAGTTAAAGAGATTGGACTGCGATCTACACGATTAATAACGTATGAAAAGAGTGATCTAATCGTGCCTAATTCTGATCTTGTTTATAATAACGTTACTAATTGGACATTAACCAATAAACTAAGGAATTTAATATTACCGGTTGGGGTTGCATACGCGTCTGATATTTCTTTGGTAATAAGTACCCTAATGGAGACCGGAAAAAATCATGATTCTTTATTGCCAAATAGTACGCCCACAGTTTTATTCAGAGGTTTCGGTGACAGCGTTCTTAATTTTGAGCTGCGGGTTATAACCAAATATGCGGATAGTGGTTTAACTATTAAAAGTGAACTTTATCAGGAAATCACCAAGAGATTTAGAGAAGCAAATATTACAATTGCTTATCCGCAATTGGATGTTCATCTCTATGAATCAAATAAAGGCAAGAATGAAGATTCAGATTCTAAAACAACAGGCAATTAATTAATTATCATGTTTTAGGATAAACCTGGATATTTATTATTTGTGACTTTGGCTCGTTTTTCTGTTAAATCGCCTATAATTGGGTCATCAGGCAAACTACACTACAATTCCTTAAACCGTTATAAAAATTAAAGAATGATCCATTTATTCTAATTGTGATAGAAAAGAGGAAATTATATTTGAAAAAAAGTCTTGATTGTATCTAGTATATTTTAAGTGATTATGTATTATCTTTATGTGGCTTATCCATTTATTGAAACCTTTAGGTGGAATTATGAAATAAATTCTCGAAAATATTAACTCTTAAAAACCTTTTAGAAATGAAAAATTTCATTATAACTTTCTCGGTTTTTTTAGTCGCTCTTTTGACTACAACCCAGATTTACGCCCAAGTGCATAGCGATTATGACCAATCTATAGATTTTACCAAGTTTAAAACAATTAGATTCCTTGGTTGGCAGGATAATAGTGACAAGCTGATCAACGATCTGGATAAACAAAGAATCCTGGAAAGTTTTGGTAAGGAATTTGAAATGAGGAATCTGACCTTTGTAAAACAAGGCGGTGACCTGGCTGTAACCTTATATCTCAAATTAGATAAAAAAACAAGTACAACCGCATACACAGACTATAACGGTGGATTTGGATATGGCGGCGGTAGATGGGGCTATGGTTATGGTATGGGATATGGTGCCGGAATGGGTATGGGGTCATCAACAACCACTTTTTCTGAAAATGATTACGAGGTTGGTACTTTTGTCGTTAGTGTCTACGAAGGAGAATCAAAAAAATTAATATGGCAGGGCATCTCAAATAAGACCATAAATGAAAATCCCAAAAAAAGGGTAAAAACTATTCCTAAGGGAGTACAAAAATTAATGAAAAAATACCCGGTGCAACCTCCTAAATAAGGGGAAATATTCCTCTAAAATAAATATAAAGAGCCTGTTTTAAAACAGGCTCTTTATATTTTACTTTACTTCGTAAACTAGTCCACCACAAATACCGAAATAATAATTGGAATTATTATTCCGCGAGCTTTTTACCGGGAGCATAGGAATACTGAGGCAAATACCAGCCTTCTGTAATTTTGGCCTCTTTTACCATTTCCATAAGTTTAGACCATAATAAAGCGCCGTCATCGCCTAACATTTCTGAAACTTTTTCAAGTTCCTGATGATAATCCAGAGGAGAATTTGACCAGGTTGTCAAAATATAAGTTGGGCGTTCAATTCCTATAAATCCGGCAAATACTCTAAATCCCATTTCCACATTCTTCGTTTTATATAAATGTTTGTATGCAGCCAATATCTCTTCTACAATCTCTTCTGACCCCGGGTAGAAATTATAATAATGCCATTTCCTATACGTATGGTCTTCATCCCATTGTTGTGATGAAGGGACATAAGATAATTCAGGTTTATACTGAACAATATAGTGTTTATAGGAATCTATAGAAAGGTCAAAATATTCCATGATAAGCTTCAATTCAGGTTTGTTGACCTTTTTAATTAAAGCCTCCCGTGTTCCCTCGTTCAGTTCGTCCAAACTTTTTAAAGGTAAAATATGCGTAAATTGAAAGTCATCTTTTATATGTGTAAAATAGTTGAATCCCTCTATCTGGTTATCGGTAAGATAATCTCTAAGATCTGCCAGAGAGATTTCATACTCATCACCCAATTCAGGAGAAACCTTATCTTCTCGTACTAACAATAAGTTCAGATTCTGATCTATATTTTGTCCGTAGGAAAAGGCCATAGTTAAAAGCAAAAAGAGTATATTGAAATAGTATTTTAATGAATTGATCTTCATAATATTCGATTTATAATTAAGAGAATTGGTTTTTAGTTTACGGTATAGCCCTTACCCTGAAGGCATGCACTGTAGGCTTTTTTAAAGCTATTCATCATATCAGCTTCTGCCTGGCCTGCTGCCTGATTATTCGCCTGTTGTTGTTGTGATCGGCCTACCTTGCTTGCTCTGCGACCCCCCAAGCCTCCTGCTACAGCTCCAATAGCGGCTCCTTTCCCTGCATCCCCGGCAATTGCTCCGATAGCTACCCCTGCTAATGCTCCTCTGGCCGCTCCACCAACGGCAGCACCATCGGGTCCCGTATCTACTTGTTGCGCTTGTACTTGTGGAGGATTTAAAGGATCTACGCCACTTTGCTGTACACCCCACTTATAACAATAAGATTCATCTTCTGCTTGTTGTGTTGCACTCTGGTCTTTAGCTGGAAATACATACAAGCCCACTTTATTAGAGACCATAGCTCCAAGAGACTGTTCCTGCGAATGAGCATTAAATATAGCTCCCAATAAAAAAGAGCCTATTGCAAATAAATATTTGGATTGAGATAATTTCATAACTGAATTTTTTATTAATAGTTGAAATTTTTTATGTGGCATTTTATAAGTTAAATGTATTAATAATTTGCTTTAAAATGAAAGACGAATGAATAAAAATTGCTCTAAATTTTGGTTCCCTTTGAAAATGCTTTAAATAGTAATTTTGGCCTGGATAACAATGGTATGCGTTTAATTACCACTTATAATTAAATCATTTTCTTTTCACTATTTTTGGGAAATTTTCTAAAGCACAGCAAAATAACTCTATGGAAAAATTAACATTTATTATCATCGGTCTTTTATTGGCCTGTAACTCGTCGCAGAAAACAGTTGCAGAACAACCTGATACTGCTTCCACAAGTATATCCATTGATCCGCGAGTTTATGCAGTAACGATTACAGAAAAAGAGTTAAAAGAACATTTGTATATCTATGCTTCAGATGAATTTCAGGGCAGAGAAACCGGGCAACCGGGACAAAAAAAAGCGGTAAACTATTTGCAGGCAAATTATAAGGCGATGGGAGTCCCGGCGGCTAAAGAGGATGGTAATTATTTTCAGGAAGTGCCTCTAGAATTCCCTAAGGTACCTGTGGGCTCAATAATAGCCGGAGAAAAAACCTATGAGTTAGGAACCGACTTTCTAACATTTACACCAATTGAAGGAAATTTTGACGAAATTATTTATGCAGGCTATGGGATAGAAGACGAAGGTTACTCCGATTATAACGGATTAGATGTATCGGGTAAACTTATATTAATTAAGTCAGGAGAGCCCATAAACGAAGATGGTACATACGTAATTTCGGGAAGTTCTAAAAAATCTGTTTGGAGTAATAAGTCTGATGCTCCTGGTGCCAGGTTGAAGCTAGCCAGAAGTAAAGCAGTTAAAGGGGTCCTTTATTATGATCCTGACAATTACGATCGTTACAAGAGATATTATGACTATTTGAAAGGGAGTGATAAAATGAAAATGGAAATTAAGGTTGAAGAACACAATGCAGCCTTAGTTCTTCTAAGTGAAACCATGATTAAAAATATATTTCCTGCCATCAACGAAACACGAACTTCAGGTAGTATTCCACAGCCCATATCTTTTAGAATTAAGAGTAACAATGAGGCGGTTCCTTCTGAAAATGTTGTAGCCGTTATTCGTGGTTTTGAAAAACCTGATGAGTTTGTGGTCATATCTTCACATTTAGATCATATAGGAGTTAATGACAATGGTGACATTAATAATGGTGCAGATGATGATGGTTCCGGAACCGTTGCTATGCTCGAAATTGCCGAAGCTTTTAAACAAGCTGCAGATACCGGCAACAGGCCAAAGAGATCTATAGTATTCCTTCATGTTACGGGGGAAGAAAAAGGATTGCTGGGATCAAAATATTATACAGATAATGACCCTGTATTTCCATTATCTCAAACTGTTGCCAACCTAAATATAGATATGATAGGGCGCATTGACCCTAAACATGAAGGCGACAGAAATTACGTATATCTTATTGGTTCAGATAAATTAAGTACAGAGCTTCATGAGCTTTCTGAGGAGATTAACAGCAAGTATTCACAGCTGCAATTAGATTATACCTATAACGATGAAAATGATCCCAACCGTTTTTATTACAGGAGCGACCATTATAATTTTGTTAAAAATAATATTCCTATCATTTTTTATTTTAATGGAACGCATGGAGATTATCACAGGCCCGGTGATACCCCTGATAAAATAAATTATGATTTGCTGGAAAACAGGGCAAGATTAATCTTCTATACTGCCTGGGAAATTGCCAACAGAAACGCGCGTATTAAGGTAGATATTACCTCTTCCAAATAAAGGTTAAAATTGGACAAGAAAAATTGATTCTTTTCCAATCTCTAAACTAATCCAAAGTAACTTAAACAATAAGCCCTGTCTTTTATGACAGGGCTTTAGAAAATTAATGAGGGTGGAAGACCGGGTTCGAACCGGCGACCTCTGGAACCACAATCCAGCGCTCTAACCAGCTGAGCTACAACCACCATTTGTAAGCGCTGGCAAAGGTAATTTTTTTTGCCCATTGTTTCAAACTAAACCCCTGATATTTTTAGAGCTAAATAATGGATTAGTCCTTAAACCAACATCCCCGCAATTCATTGAAAAGCTCCAATTTTTTATAATTCATCGATTAAATACACCGAATAGTCGATAAAACACACAAAAAATGGCGTTTCACAACATAAATTAGACCACTGTGTATTTGAGGTGTAATTTTATTTTTAGAATTGGTTAGTAACCTATGCCCTTTATTTTGACCTACATCCGGACACATTGTACAGACGTCATTAAGCATGCTGCATTTATTATACTCATTATATGCAGTATTACAGACACCAATGCACAGCAGGAAATTCAAAAAAAATACAAAGACAGTATTCGGGAACTTAGGTCCCAAAAAGACTTTACTCCCAAGGACAGCATTTATATTGATCTTTTGAGCAATTTAGGGTACCATCTCAGATACTACAATACAGACAGTCTTTTACTACTCTCAAATGAAACCCTTCAACTAAGTATAGATTCGGGTTACAAAGAAGGCGAAAGTAAATCCAGACTGCGCCTCGGGGATTACTACTCTGATAAAGGTGATTCAGATAATGCAATTTTTAATTATACGGCAGGTCTCGATATTGCAGAAGAACTTGAAAATAAAGATCTGAGCTTACGCATTATGAATAACCTGGCCAGCGAAAATGCTTATAAAGGAGATTATGCCCATGCTTTAACAGGGTACCTCAAAGCCATCGAAATTGCCGAAGAAATTGGCAATAAAAAGATGTTATCCATTATGAATGAAAACATCGCCAACTTATATGCATCGCAAAAAGATTATGAACAATCGCTTGATTTTTACAAAAAAGTAAAAAAAATTAATGGGGAACTGGGCAATGAGGTAATCATTGCAGAGACCTTAAGTAACCTGGCTTCAACCTATGCAGATATGGGTAAACTAGACTATGCGATGTTTAATATAAATAAAAGCCTTGCTATTTTTGAAAAACATAAAATTATAGATTGGTTGGCATTTACCTATGAAATTAAAGGTAAAATTTATTTAAAAGAAAATAAGTTCAAGTGGGCACTTTATTGGTATAACCAAAGCGAAATGCTACATAGAGTCCTAGATGATGACCGCGGTAAAATTGACCTTTTTAATGGAATGGCAGAAGCATATTTGGGTCAGGGTAAGGACAGTATTTCTGAAAAATTTGCGCATCAGGCCTATGAAATATCTGATAGAATACAGTTCATGGAAGGGACTCAAAAATGTGCGTATACACTTTACAGAATAAATAAAAATAAAAATAACTACTCTCAGGCATTGGGCTTTCATGAACTCTATCAAACACTTTCTGATACCTTATCCAGAAATGAAAATAACAAGAGTTTAACCATGCTCAATACAAAAATGGAATATGACCAGCAGAAGTTAATACTGATTGAAGAAAATGATAAAGCACTGGCAAAACAAGAGAGGTATATCAAAGCTGCCCTGGCTATATTATTAGTATTTATTGTAATTATAATTTTGGTGTATCGGGCAGAGAAGATCCAAAAACGACTTAATAAGGAACTAAAGGTCAAAAAAGAAATACTGGAAAAACGAGAATCTGAGTTGCAGGACAGTAATGAAACAAAAACTAAACTGTTCTCCATAATTGGACATGACCTTCGAGGTCCTGTGGGCGCTTTGCAAGAACTGTTAAGGCTTTATTCTGATGGGGATATTGAGACAGACGAATTTTTAGAGTTTGTTCCTAAATTGAAGGAAGACGTTAATCACATTTCATTTACCTTAAATAATCTACTTAGCTGGGGTCATACCCAAATGAACGGTGCAGTTACAAAGCCTTCACTTATGGCTCTGGAATCACTGGTTTCTGAAAATATAAAATTACTATCTGAAATTGCTAAAAAGAAGTCTATAAAAATTGTAAGCGAGCTTACTGAAAATACACTTACATGGTCTGATAGTAATCAAATTGATATTGTTATAAGGAATCTTATAAGTAATGCTCTAAAATTCACTCCACAAAATGGAATGATAACAATATCGGCCCGCGAACGGGAAAATTTATGGGAGGTTTCCATTAGAGATACGGGCGTTGGAATGGATAAAATTACAGTAAAGAATTTATTTGAGAAGAACTCAAATATCACTACCTATGGCACAGATAACGAAAAAGGGACAGGTCTTGGACTATCTCTCTGTAAAGAAATGGTAGAGAAGAACGGTGGTAATATTTGGGTGGAAAGCGCCCTTCGCAAAGGAAGTAGTTTCTTTTTCACACTCCCCAAAAGAGAGAAAAGTTATAGCAAGGCAGTTTAAAATATATCCCAGAGATTTTTTACGCCTATATGACGTTCTGAAGTAAACCCTTCTCCGTATTCAACCCCAACCAAACGTCCTAAATCCCTGGCTCTATAGGCAATACTATCGGTAAAATTTTTACTGCTTATTGGTGTATTGGGTTCCTTGCTGTCAGGATCATAAAATTGTGAGGCATAAGCCGAAATAGCCTTCATTTTTAGTTCAATAAACCCAGATACATCAACAACCAGATCAGGTTCCAGGTTTTTCCATTGAATATAGTGATAGACTTGTTTTGGTCTCCAGGATAACTGCCATTCATCATCACCCGGTAACTTCGTGTCTATTTTTACCAATCCGCTAAGAAAACAAGCATCACTCACCAATTTACTTCCTTTGGCATGATCTATATGCCTGTCTTCTATTGCATTACATATTACAATGTCCGGTTGGTATTTTCGCACTAATTGAATTACGGCCAGTTGATGGTTTTTATCATTCGTAAAAAACCCATCGGCAAATTCTAAGTTCTCCCTTACTGCTATCCCTAAAATTTTTGCTGCGTTTTCGGCCTCCTTATCCCTGATTTCGGCAGATCCACGGGTACCCAATTCTCCTCTGGTTAAATCAATAATCCCTACTTTTTTACCGCTTGCAGTTGCTTTGGCTATTGTTGCCCCTGCTCCTAACTCGGCATCATCCGGATGTGCTCCAAAAACTAAAATGTCTAACTTCATTTGGTCTTTATATGGTAATTTATTGGCTGTTCAATGCTGGTTGTTTGGCTTTTACCTGTTCCAAGGCCTGTTCAATATCTGAAATTAGATCTTCCGGTTCTTCTATACCTATTGAAAAGCGAATTAATCCATCGGTAATTCCCTGCTTAATTCGATCTTCTTCCGATAGTAAGGCATGTGAAGTCTGAGTTGGTGATAGTACGGTACTTTCTACACCTGCTAAACTCATGGAAGATTTTATAAGTTTAAGCGATTTTCTAAATTCAGTAGCATCAATTGGCTCCTTGAGCTCAAAAGAAAGCATCCCACCAAAGCCATGCATTTGTGATTTAGCTAAAGCATGATCAGGATGAGAAGTCAGACCGGGATAATTAACCTGCTTAATATTCATATTTCCATCCAAATACTCTGCTAGCCTCATTGCATTTTCATTTTGACTTTTGACACGAATGCCCATGGTCTTAATACTGCGCTCCAACAACCATACTGTATAATCACTAAGACTCCCTCCAAGATTAATAGCTAATTGAAAAATACGCTCCATATTCTCTTTGGATGAAGCAACAGCGCCGGCACAAATATCTGAATGTCCTCCCATATACTTTGTAGCACTATGAATAATAACGTCAATACCAAAATCAATTGGGTTTTGATTTACCGGGCTGGCAAAGGTATTATCGATCATAGAGACTAAGCTGTACTTCTTCGCTAAGTCTGCAATAGCCGCAAGATCTGTGATAGTCAATAAAGGATTTGATGGTGTTTCAATATAAATAACCTTTGTATTTTTTTTGATTTTTGCTTCAAAATCTGATGATTTCAAACCTTCAGTAAATGAATATGATATCCCAAAATTTTCAAATTGTTTTGTAACCAAATTCTGTGTTCCACCATATAACAGGTTTTGCAGTACCACATGATCCCCAGCTTTTAAAAAAGCCAGAAGTGAAGTACTTACTGCGGCCATTCCACTTCCAAAGATCAAGGCATCCTCCGCATGCTCCAGAGCTGCTATTTTTTGTGACAAGGCCTTTTGGTTAGGGGTGTTGAAATACCTTGGATACCTTTTAATATCCACATCTTCAAAGGCATATGAGGTACTCATATATAAAGGAGAAACAGCCCCTTTGTACTCGTTATCCTTTAATTCACCAACATGGGTGCAGATTGTATTAATCCCCTTTTTATTATGTTTCATACCAATTCTATTAATGCCTAAAGTTACAAAAATAGGCTAAACCTGAACTTTTTTCCAATAGCCTTTTCTGAACCAGATGATCGCGATAACAGACAGCATTACTTCGGCAAGTGTTATGGCCAGAAACACGCCTAGAGCACCTAATTCAAATGTAATTGCAGCCAGGTAAGCAAAGGGCAATTGAAATCCCCAAAAGGCAATAAGATTGATCTTAGTAGGGGTTTTTGTATCTCCTGCCCCATTAAATGCCTGAGAGACAACCATCCCATAAGCGTAAAAAATATACCCGGCGGCAACAACCTGTAGGCAAAGTGCACCATTCTCAACAACGCCGGTAACATTAGTAAAAAGGCCTATTATTTCAGGAGCAAAAAAGAGATAGATTAAAGAAACAGCCAACATAAAATAGGCATTATATTTTCCGGTAATCCAAACCGATTTCTCTGCTCTTTCAGGCTGTTTCGCGCCTAAATTCTGGCCAACTAATGTAGCCGCGGCATTACTCATTCCCCAGGCAGGCATGAACGTAAACATCATAACCCTGATAGCAATGGTATATCCGGCCAAAACTTCGCTACCGAATTCGGACATTAACCGCATTAAAAAGACCCAGCTTGAAGTACCTATCAAAAATTGAGCGATACCTCCCAGGGAAACCTTTATAAGATTAAACATTACTCCTGTTCTTAATACGATATCACTAACGGCCAATTTAATTCTGCTCCAGCCAAAAAATAAAATCCCCAACTGGAAAATTACTGCGGTGCCTCTACCAATATTTGTAGCTATTGCGGCGCCCATAACACCAAATTCGGGAATGGGTCCCCAACCAAAAATAAATATAGGATCCAGGATAATATTAAGTCCGTTTGATAGAACCAAAGTCCACATGGCCACAGAGGCATCCCCTGCCCCCCTGAATATTGCGTTGATTAAAAAAAGTAAAACAATAGTGATATTACCTCCAATAAGCAATTTTGTATAACCATATCCCTCGGATATTAAGTCGGGTTCCCCGCCCATTAGCGCCAATATTTCCTTTGAATAAAGAAATCCAACCACCCCTATTGAAACAGCCACCGCTATCCCCAACAGTATTGCCTGCATAGCGGCTTGCCTGGCGCCTTTAAGGTCTTTCTCACCTACCCTTCTTGCTACGACAGCAGTAGCGGCCATACTAAGGCCTATGGCAATTGCATATACCAAGGTTATAACAGATTCAGTAAGGCCAATTGTGGCTACCGCGTTTACGCTTACCCTGGATACATAGGCTATATCAACAATGGCAAAAATAGATTCCATCATCATCTCCAGGATCATAGGTATGGAAAGCATAAAAACTGCCTTGCGGATACTCCCGGTGGTGAATTCGGTTTCTTTTCCCGTAATGGCTATTATAAAATACCTGTAAAGCTTATTGAACGTAATTTTATTCTGATGGGTCATTTTATAGAAATTATATTAAAGAAGAAAAGGATGTCTTTTAATCTTCCCGGGAGGGAGATTATTTTTCGGTAAACACTCCGATGACATCTATTGCTAACATAATTTCTATTACTTCATGATAAAACAAAGATGCAATTATTTTCTGAAGTAGAAAAATGATTCTGATTGCTCATTAAGTGGGTTTGATAAATAAAAATATTAAAAAAATAATAAGCGAGAACTACTTCAATCAGCATAATTCAACTTGTATCGCCAATAGCTAATACCTCCTAAAACTAATACCCCAAACAAGGTATACCATACAAATGTAGGCGTAATTACCTGTGAACCACTGGCATAACTATGAAGCCCGACCAAATAGAAGTTTACTCCAAAATAAGTCATCATAATGCTGCCAAAAGCAAGGATAGTTAGAAAATTAAATGTCCATCTGCCACGTAATCCCGGTACCAGTCTGGTATGTATTACAAAGGCATATACCATAATTGAAATAAGAGCCCAGGTTTCTTTAGGATCCCAACCCCAATATCGTCCCCAGCTTTCATTCGCCCATTGCCCTCCCAGAAAGTTTCCTATAGTAAGCATAATGAGGCCTACCGTAATGGAAAGTTCATTTATTATGGTAAGCTCTTTAAGGTTTAATTCCATTCTCACCTTGTTCCTGGTATTGGTAAGAATAATTAATAAAAGAGAAACAATTCCAAGAATCATCCCTACTGTAAGGGGTCCGTAACTGCCAACAATTACGGCAACATGGATCATCAGCCAGTAACTGTCCAGGACGGGGACTAGATTTGCTATAGAGGGGTCAACCCAGCTTTGATGTGCAATCCATAATAACATGGCAGTAACAAAGGCTGATGCTGCAATGGTCATATTGCTTTTCCTGCCCAATAACAATCCCATGCCCATCGTAGCCCAGGATACATAAAGGATACTTTCATAGGCATCACTCCAGGGAGCATGGCCGGAAATATACCAGCGCATAATTAATCCGGACGTATGCCAGATAAAAAATATATAAATTATTCCTTTAAATAAGTATGTAGCAATTTTCCATATCCTTCTTTCCTTAAAAATTGTAAACACAAGTACAAAGAACATAAGGACACCAACAAGAGCATAGTATTTATAGAGCCGGTTAAAAATATCGAGCTTGTTGTAAATAATTTCTGCCTTTACCCTGTTCTCTGCAGGAAGCACCTCGCTGCCATGGTTTTGCTGATTCTGATGAAATGCAGCCAATAATTTATCTGCTTCTGAATAATCATCACTAGTTATTGCTTTTTGGAGGGAAAGCAGATAGAAAGGAACGGCATTTTTGATGAAATTTGCATACAGCGAGTCAGATACTTGGTATTGCCCGGACCTGTACTCCACGGCAGACACCCATTTGTTATTATCATCGTTTAACAAAGGAAAGATTTTGATAATTTCCCCGCTCAGTGCCCTGTTTAAAAGCCCCAGGCGCAAATCAACATCTTTATAATCCTGTTGAAATTTGTTTGGAGTGCTTGTGGCATAAGCATCCTGTAAATAAGGCGCTAGTTTATAAGCCCCTTTAGAATCAAAAAAATCAGTAGCTTTTACGTATCTCTGAGATCCTTCAACTGCTATTATAGAGCGGAGGCTATCATTTTGTCCTTTTTTATCCAGTGCTATAAATTCAGTATTATACCAAAGGGCCGGATTTAACATCATAGATAAAAATACCTGATCGGCGTTCAGGTCTTTAAATGAATCCTTAAAACTTAGTTTGCGAAGTAATTCTGAAGAAAAGGTGTTTAACGGTTTCATTCTTCCTCCGTCGTCCTGTATTACTAATTCTCCAAATTTTATTGCATGTTCTTTGGAAACTGTTGAAGCCTTTAGTAGCGAATCCAGCTGTTGCTGACTTGGGCCATTTTGGTGGTTATGATCTCCATCCTGAGTTTTGCCCTGGGCATTTAAGCTTAAAAACCCCAAAAGCAGCATTGTGGTTACAATAGCCTTCTGTTTTTTTATTTTATCAAGGGTTTTTGTTAGTTGCTTAAATCGGGTTTTACCAAAGAACATGATCCCCATTAAGCCAAAATATAATAAAAAGTACCCCAAATAGGTTATCCAGGTGCCCCAGAAATCATGATTCACGGAAAGAACGGTTCCTCGTTCATCGGGATCAAAACTTGCCTGGAAAAACCGGTATCCCTGATGGTCAAGAATATGATTCATAAAAATATCATAATCAAATGGTCGTTCGTCCTCCACCGTAACTTTACTCATAAAAGAGGCATAGCTTTTTTCGGTTCCGGGGTATTTCTCGGCAATAAAATCATTAAGCTTAATACTAAAAGGTAATTCATAAACTTTTGATCCATAGCGAAGTCTGAAATCCAGTCCCCCAACTTTGAATTTGTCTGAATAATTGCCGGAACCTTTGCCTCCCAATAGTTTTTTCGTAATTGATTCACCATTACTGCTTATATTAAGAACCAAAGCGTCCTGGGTGGCTGGTGTAATTTCATTTTCCGGCACACTTACTATTCCGTAAGAACCCTGAATAAGAGGATCGGGTATAACAAACTGAATCCCCCCCATGTTATAAAGTGATCGTAACTGAAGCTCCTGCAAACTGTCTTTTAAAACTGCGCCACGAAACTGATCTGCCATTCTCATAAAGTTCCCTTCGAAAGGAGATCTAATTTGAAAGAGACTATCGGAAGTAATAATATTTACCGCACCCTCTGTCTCCTTATTCAATGAAAAAAGAATATTATGGATATTTGCTATTTTCCCATTTTCAAGATAATGTTCATGCCTATTTCCATCTCCGGCTTCCACTATTTTTAAATAGTAATTTCCTTTGTTATCAGGAATTAAGTCATTTTTAGCTCCTGCAATAAAACTATCATAAGCAATGGTAACTTCTTGTCCATTAAAATCTGATGTCCAGGGTAAATTTGATTTTATGGCCTCGGATGTTACAATAAGGTCGTCTTCAAGAATCTTTCGTTTAGGCTCCCCTGCTATTTCTCCATCAATAAATACGGTAAGAAAGGTTTTATCTGAATAGAAAACATTTTCTGTACGACCTTCCCTTATCGGCATCATCCCTTCAAAACTTATATACCTGGTAACAAAGGCGCCTACAATAATTAAAATCCACGAGAGATGGAGTGTCAAAACAGGCCATTTTTCCTTGCGTAACAGACGATAACGAAATATGTTACCAATAAAATTGATCACAAAAAACAACATGATCAACTCAAACCAGGTGGTATTATATATCCAGATTCTTGCAGTTTCAGTACTATACCAACTCTCTATGAATGTACCAAATGCCATGGCGGTAGCAAAAACAATGAAAAGAACTGCGGTCAAACGGGTAGAAAAGAAAATATTCTTAAACAGCTCTTTCATCCTAGGGAGATAATTTTGAATTCAGGAGGCAAAAATAGGGTATTTTATATAGATAAGAATAGTATTAACATAAGGTATTATAGGCAAATAAATAATTTAAAAAATTATTTATTTTTTTAAAAAAGAGGTTTTATAAAACATAACTCCCTAATATTTTATAACTTAAAGAAAAAAATAATTAAAACTATGAAAAATGAAAAGAAAAACATTTATTCAAAAAGCGGCAGGCTTGATGCTCATTGGTATCCCTGCTTATTCTCTAATCGGATGTTCTAGTTCCGATGATGGATCAGGAAATCCTGATCCAGATCCTTTGCCCGCGCAAGGTAATTGCCTTGAGAATGGAACAACAAATGCAATTGGTGGTAATCACGGGCATAATTTAGTGGTCTCAGCTAGTGATGTGAATGCGGGTGTCGTAAAAACTTATTCTATTATGGGAAGCGGCACACATGATCACAGCTTGACGATTTCAGCTGCCAATTTTAATAGTTTGAAGATTAATCAATCCATTAACGTAACTTCTTCAAACGATGACGGCCATTCGCATGCTGTTACTGTTTCATGTGCCTAAAGCCAACTTACCTAATTTAAAAGGCAGTCTATTAGACTGCCTTTTTTGATTCAGACAAAACAAAATTTTTAGTTTTTTCATACCTTAACAAATACTGTAAAATTGCATTTAGAATACAGAAATGAAATTAATTATATCCTTATTTTAGCACTATGATTACCATGGTTATAGTTGGCACAGGAAATGTTGCACAGCAGCTTTTTACTGCTATCGCAAAGAAAAAGGAGATAAATATAATTCAAGTCATTGGACGCGATGAAAATAAATTAATCCCTTTCAATAATTGTCCAAATACCGTTACAAACTATGAACATATTTTAGAATCAGATGTTTATATTATCGCTGTAAATGATGATTCCATAGATGCTGTATCACAACATTTTAAAAATAAACGGGGACTCGTTGTACACACTTCAGGATCCATGCCTTTATCTGTACTCCCGCCATCGGTAAGAAGAGGTGTTTTTTATCCTTTACAGACTATCAGCAAAGAGAGAGAAGTTGACTTTAGTGGAGTTCCAATCTGTATTGAGGCCGAAAGTAATGAAGACTATGATATTCTAAAGGAGTTTGCAAATACCATTTCAGATCAGGTTCAAATAATGACCTCTGATCAGCGAAAATTAGTGCATTTGGCGGCGGTATTTGTAAATAACTTTACAAATCATTTATATCTTATTGGGAACGAAATCTGCGCTGAGGCTCAGGTTCCTTTTACTATTTTAAATCCCCTTATTCTGGAAACAGCTAAAAAAGCTACCCAAATGTCTGTATTGAATGCACAAACGGGGCCTGCAATACGCCATGATCAAATAACTATAGAGCAGCATCTTGATCTGCTAAAAAAGGATAATCATAAGGATATCTATTCTGTATTAAGTAATTCAATCCAAAAAACCCATGGGAAAAAGCTATAAAGAAATTTTAAAGGATATTACAACATTTGTATTTGATGTAGATGGGGTATTTACGGATGGCTATGTGCTAATTACCTCAGAAGGGGAATTACTTCGTAAAATGAGTGTAAAAGATGGATATGCCCTAAAAACAGCGATTCAAAAAGGATATAATGTCTGTATCATCACCGGAGGCACTAATGAAGGTGTAAGAGTAAGACTAAAAGGACTTGGGGTTACCGATATTTACCTTGGAGCATCCCATAAGGAAGAGCCCTTAACAAAGTATTTATCTAAGTATAACATCAATTCCAAAAATGTACTTTATATGGGTGACGATCTTCCGGATATTCCGGCTTTGAAACTGGCTGCTATTGCCTCCTGCCCCCAAAATGCAGTGCCTGAAGTTAAAGAGGTATGTAATTATATATCACATAAAAATAGTGGTGAGGAATGTGTAAGAGATGTTATTGAGCAGGTCCTGAAAGTGCGGGGCGATTGGTATACTAATTTCAACGCTGCCAACGACTAGTCACATGCTAACTGAAAAGATAAAGAAATTCCATATTATACTTGCTTCCGCATCCCCGAGAAGACAGGAATTCTTTAAAAAATTAGGCCTCAATTTTGAAGTACGCCTAAAGCCTGTTGAAGAAATCTTTCCCGAACATTTAAAGGGAGCCGATATTGCTAATTTCTTGTCCAAACTAAAAGCAGAGCCCTTTCTGGCTGAACTTAAGGTAAATGATTTGTTAATAACCTCAGATACTGTTGTTTGGTACAAGGATACATTTTTAGGCAAACCTGAAGATGAAGAGCAGGTCTATTTAATGTTAAAATCAATGTCTGGCGACTGGCATGAAGTAATTACATCGGTTTGTTTCACCCGCACCAGTGATCAACGATTAGTGAATAGCAGTACACAAGTAAAGTTCAAAGATTTGACTGACGAGGAAATTCGGTATTATATCAAGGAATATAAACCCTTTGACAAAGCCGGGGGATATGGAATACAGGACTGGATAGGATTAATTGGGATCGAGGAAATTAGAGGATCGTATACAAATGTTGTGGGATTACCAACCCAGTTGGTATATAAAACTTTAATGGAGATGTTGGGTTAGGTAAAATTTTCCGGAATATGAGGCTGTTCATCAATTTAAACCTCAAACCTGCTTATTATAGTTAAGTATAACATCAGTAAATTTATAATTCTTAAGACTA
>CAZHWD010000033.1:0-9933 GCA_964536335.1 uncultured Eudoraea sp.
CCAAGGACTTATACCAGTAGCAGAAGGTAATTTCCCAAGATAAATAAGTTCTTCCGTATCGGTTATATCAACAAAAGCAGTACCATTATCTAAACCAACCAACGCATATTCTTTACTTGTTGATGGGTCTGTCCACCCCCAGATATCATTTGCTGATTCTTCAGCACTAAGTTCTGTCAAAGAAATCTGGCCCAGGAAGTCATACCCATTACAAGGATAAATGCCAGCCATACCATTTTCACAAGGAAAAAAGCCGCTTGGAGGATTTTCAATAACATTATTATCCATCATCATGGAATCATCATCATCAGTGAAAGAATCATCGCTATTAGAGCATCCTGCCAGAAATAGCAGGCATAGTAAAAGTGGGAGCGTTTTGTTCATGGGGAAATAAATAATTATTCTTTTTCGCGATAAAGATAATATATTATTCCCATCCGCTTATTTTTGTACCATGCTTGAAGATAAGAACCAGGAGAATACCCCGCTAGAACAATTGGGTGAATTTGGATTAATAGATCATCTGACCCAGAACTTTAAATTGCAGCATAAATCTACAATTAAGGGTATTGGTGATGATGCCGCGGTACTTGACTTTAAAGATAAAAAGACACTTGTCTCCACAGATTTGTTGCTAGAAGGGATACATTTTGATCTCAGCTATATGCCGCTAAAACACTTGGGATATAAAGCTGTAATGGTTAATTTATCTGACATTTATGCGATGAATGCAACGGCTACTCAGATTACAGTATCTGTAGCAGTCTCCAATCGGTTTCCTTTAGAGGCTTTGGAAGAATTCTATGAAGGCATTGCCCTGGCCTGTGAGCTATACAAAATAGATCTGGTTGGGGGAGATACTTCCTCTTCTACTACGGGAATGATTATAAGTATTACAGCTTTAGGTGAAGCAGCCAAAGAAGACATTGTTTACAGGAGTGAAGCAAAACCAAATGACCTCCTGGTGGTTAGTGGTGACCTGGGATCTGCCTATATGGGGTTGCAAGTTTTAAAACGTGAAAAGGAAGTATTTAAGGTTAATCCAAATAATCAACCAGATCTGTCTGCATATAGTTATATCATTGAACGCCAATTAAAACCAGAGGCTAGAAAAGATATAGTTGAATTATTAAAAAAATTGAATATTCAGCCAACTTCCATGATTGATATCAGCGATGGTCTTTCTTCTGAAATTCTCCATTTATGCAAACAGAGTAATGTTGGTTGCAATCTTTATGAAGATAAAATTCCATTAGATCCAACGGTAATTTCTGCATGCGAAGAGTTTAAACTGGATAGTACTTTAGTTGCTTTAAGCGGAGGAGAAGATTATGAGTTATTGTTCACTATTGATCAAAAAAAATTCCCGGAATTAAAGGGCAATCCTAACTTTACTGTTGTGGGGCACATAACAGAAAAGAATGAAGGCGCACACTTAGTTTCCAGGAATAATTCTAAAATTCCTCTTACCGCTCAGGGGTGGAATTCTTTTGCCAAAGCATAATTAAGCTACCTGTTGGGTAGTCCTATGTCTTTTTTGGTATAAGTCTTCTAAGGTATCATTGATCTCCTGAAGTTCAGGGGTTAAAACGGAAAGATTTCCGCTTACGTCTGTTGTGACTTCCTTGCCACAATGCACACACTTATATTCTTTTATGTGCAAGGTCACCTTCTTGGATACAGAATAATGGTGGCCAAAAATATTGCAAAATATTTTCTTCATAATGTAGGTTTTAGGTCTGCATTGGTAGGGTTTGGGGATCCTTGATATGCAATTATAAACTTTCAGTAAAAGTTAATGAGATTTTAAATTCAAATAACTTAAATTCAGAACGCTTCTAACTTACTTTTTATTGAGTGTCCTCTATAAATTTTATGCTTTTTTCGATGAACGTCTCTTTTTAGGACCTATTGTAAGTTTATATGGCTGAATTTTGTTTTAGAATTAGTCCTTTTTTCATTTATCTTTCACGTTTAATAAATCCTATGGTTAGAATAAAGGAAACGATGGTAACGGCTTTTGCGCTTTTCTCACTTTTCTTTGGTGCAGGAAATCTTATTTTACCTCCGCAACTCGGATTTAAAGCCGGGGAACTATGGTGGCTTGTTGCTCTTGGGTTTGCTATATCAGCCGTTTTAATTCCAATATTTGGAATACTGGGTCATGCCAGACTGCAGGGAACAATGTTTGATTTTGCTTCTAAGGTATCACCTTCTTTTAGCCTGATTTTTTGCTTTATTATTTATGGTGTTTCAATTTCACTGCCTTCACCAAGAACAGCCTCCGTTACTCACGAAATGGGTATTTCACCTTTACTTCATAATTCCGCATTAAGTACCAGTATTGTCTATTTTATTTTAGTATTTATTTTTGTAATGAACCGAACAAAATTATTGGACATAATAGGGAAGTACTTAACCCCAGCAATTATTTTAATCCTCTTATCTATTATGGGTATAACACTATTTTCTTTCCCACTAGATTTTGGAACGAACACTTTTAACAATCCTGTTACAGAAGGAATTTTGGAAGGTTATCAAACCTTTGATGCTATCGGCGCCATTGTGGTGGGAGGGGTTATTATAACTTCTATTAACTTAAAGGATAAAGAAGCTTCTTATGAGAGTAAAAAAGCCTTAATCGTCAGGGCCGGTTGGCTGGCGGGATTTGGTTTAATAATGATATATGCCGGATTAATTTTTACGGGGGCGGTTATGCAAGGACAATTTGATGCAGAAATTTCACGTACTTCACTAATTACTGGAATAAGTAAAATTACTCTGGGTTCTAAGGCCAACTTATTTTTAGGCATGTTAGTAAGCCTGGCTTGTTTTACAACTGCTGTAGGAATTGTAGCAGGCACAGCAGATTTTGTAAAATCGCGTTTGCCTAAATCCAACAAAGCATATTTGATTACAGCTCTGATTAGTTGTTTACTTGGAGTACTAGTGGGGCAATTTAACGTAGGTTACATTATCGCCATTGCATTGCCAATTCTAATGTTTGTTTATCCTATTACAATTGTTTTAATCCTACTCAATGTGATTCCTGAAAAATTTGGTTCCCCTATAGTCTTTAGAGCAGTTATATTCACAACTATTCTTTTCAGTATCCCTGATTTTTTAGGAAGTATTGGTTTAAGCAGTGACATAGAATCCATTACAGGATGGATTCCCCTTAGCAAATTAAGTATGGGATGGGTTTTACCAGCTTTGGTTGTTTTTATTCTTGCTAATATTGGCAAAAAAGGATTCGCGAAAAATTCGGGCTTTTAATGCAAACGATTTTCAACTTTCAACAGGTAATCCGTAGCTACTTTTTTCATTAGTTATTCATAAGATCTTCTATCTCACCAACTTCAATTGGGATATTCTGCATTAGATTAAATGGAATTCCTTTGTCCATAATTACTACATCATCTTCAAGACGAATACCCATCTTCTCATCTGGTATATAAATTCCTGGCTCGACAGTAAAGACCATATTCGGCTTCATTGGTTTTTTTAGTTCTCCATAATCATGGGTATCTAATCCCATATGGTGACTTGTGCCGTGCATGAAGTATTTTTTATAAGCGGGCCAGTCCTTATTCTCATTTTGTATATCGGCTTTATCAAGTAATCCTAAACTAATTAGTTCAGAAGTCATTACTTTGCCTACCTCTATATGATAATCTGCCCATAAAGTTCCTGGTACTAACATATTCGTAGCTTCACTTTTAACCCGAAGTACCGCTTCATAAACCTGGCGTTGCCTTTCAGTAAATTTACCATTTACCGGGATGGTCCGGGTCATATCGCTTGAGTAATTTGCATATTCAGCTCCTACATCCATCAGGATTAAGTCGCCATCTTTACATTGGTTATTATTTTCTATGTAATGCAAAACGTTGGCATTATTACCCGAGGCAATTATTGGAGTATAAGCAAATCCTTTAGAACGATTACGTATAAATTCGTGAAGATATTCAGCTTCCAATTCATACTCCCAAATACCAGACTTCAAAAATTTTAATACGCGACGGAAACCCTTTTCTGTTATATCGCACGCATGCTGGATAAGTTTAATTTCCTCCGCTTCTTTTACGCCCCTAATCTGTTGTAAAATGGGATTACTCTTGGCTACACTGTGTGCTGGAAAATCATTCTTGCATTTTAAAATAAAACGGTCCTCCCTGGTTTGAGTTTCTACTGACTGTCTGTAGTGTTCATTGGTATTAAAATAAATACATTCAGCTTCGGTCATCAGACCAAAAAATACCTTGTCAAAATCTGTTAACCAATGTACCGATTCTATACCCGATACGGCTGTTGCCTGATCCTTATCTAACTTGGCTCCTTCCCAGATTGCTATGTGTTCGTTAGTTTCCCTTACGAATAATATCTCCCTGTTTTTTTTATCAATTGCATCTGGAAAAAGCAAAAGGATGGATTCTTCCTGATCTACACCACTGAGGTATATAATATCCCTATGCTGTTGAAAGGGCATGGTGCTGTCAGCACTAATAGGGTAGATGTCGTTGGAATTAAAAATCGCGATACTCTTTGGCTTCATTTGAGCTGTGAATTTCGCCCGATTCTTCTTAAACAATTCGCTTTTTATTTGCTCATATTTCATAAAACAAAGTACTTTCCTCAAAAATAAGCATAAGCATCTTTACTTCAAAAGGACAGACCATATTTAGAAATATTCAGACTCGAACAATTCCTTACCAAATCATTAAATAACCAGAAGTCTATCATTATATTTTTGTCTGCACAACGGTAAATTCATATTTTCACACACTAATATTTATTTTCAAACTCATGAAAATTAATCTTTTACCAATTGCATTTTTCGTTTTTTTTATAAGTATCGCTCAAACCATAACAGGTCAATCCAAAAATATTGAGGAAGCCCTGATGCTTAAAAAGCAAATGGAGGCTAATTCCCTGGTTAAAAATATTCCTTTCTCCTGTATTGGCCCTACAATAATGAGTGGAAGAGTTGTAGATATTGATGTAAATCCTGATGATCCTACAGAATTTTATGTAGCCTATGCGTCTGGTGGTCTTTGGTATACAAATAATAACGGTACCACATTTTCTCCAGTAATGGATAATTCCGCCACACAAAATATTGGTGATATTGCAATTGATTGGGGTTCCGAGACCATTTGGGTAGGAACTGGTGAGAACAATGCTTCACGTTCATCCTATGCTGGCATTGGTCTCTTAAAATCTAATGATAGTGGTAAATCATGGGAAAATAAGGGGCTTTTAGATTCACAGCATATTGGTAGGATTGTAATAAATCCTAATAACCCCAACGAGTTGATTGTGGGTGTAACCGGTCATTTATACACTAATAATGAGGAGCGCGGAATTTATAAAACTTCAGATGGAGGTTCTACCTGGGAAAAAACCCTTTATATAAATGACGCCACCGGTATTATCGATTTGGCTTTTGTCCCTGGAAATTTTAATATAATCTATGCGGCAGCTTGGGAAAAAGATAGAAAAGCCTGGAATTTTAAGGGTAACGGCGGTGGTTCTGGTATTTATAAGAGTATAGATGGTGGCAGTAATTGGACCAAGATAAGTGGTGGGAATAGTGGATTCCCCTCCGGTGAAAATGTTGGGCGTATTGGATTAACGGTATATGATGAAAATACTTTGTACGCAGTCCTGGACAGTCAATATCGAAGAACAAAGAAGGAAATTGAGCGTGAAGAATCGGACGGACTTACTAAAGATCAATTTAAGACCATGAGTGTCGACACTTTTCTAAAACTAGATAATAAGGAACTTGATAAGTACCTAAAAAGAAATGGTTTTCAAGAAAAATACAAAGCTGAGAATGTAAAACAACTTATTCAAAGTGGTACAGCTAAACCTCAGGATCTTGCCAGCTATCTTGAAAATGCCAATTCCTTATTATTTGATACCCCGGTTGTGGGGGCTGAAGTATATAGAAGTGAAGACGGAGGATTAACCTGGAATAAAAGAAATGAAAAATATATTGATGATTTTTTTTACAGCTATGGATATTATTTTGCACAGGTCAGAGTAGATGCCACAGATAAAAACAAAATTTATTTGGGTGGTGTACCCATAATAAAATCAGATGATGGTGGTAAAACCTTTACTTCAATTAATGGGGATAACGTGCATGCAGACCATCACGCTTTATGGGTTAATCCTCAAAAACCGGGACACCTAATTAATGGAAATGATGGTGGGGTAAATATCTCTTATGATGACGGAGCTAATTGGATTAAAAATAATACCCCTTCCGTAGGTCAATTCTACGCCATTAATATTGACTATGAGAATCCTTATAATGTATATGGGGGGCTTCAGGATAATGGTGTATGGAGAGGAGCCCACAATTCTGAGGAAAATAGTGGATGGCACCAAAAAGGACAATACCCTTGGAAAATGATTCTGGGAGGTGACGGAATGCAAGTCCAGATAGATAAGAGAAATTCAGACATTGTTTACACCGGATTTCAGTTTGGTAATTATTATCGTTTGAATTTAAATGAAGATAAAACAAAGAGTATACAACCCAAACATGAACTTGGTGAGCAGCCCTTCCGTTTTAATTGGCAGACACCCATACTGCTCTCTTCCCATAATCAGGATATTCTTTACATGGGGAGTAACAAACTTCACCGTTCTCTTAACCAGGGAGACGACTGGGAAGTAATTTCTGGCGACCTTACCCAAGGAGGCAAAAAAGGAAATGTAGCCTATGGTACTTTAACAACAATCAGTGAATCTTCCCTAAAGTTTGGCTTGCTTTACTCAGGGAGCGATGACGGCCTCGTTCATCTATCAAAAAACGGCGGTGGCAGCTGGGATTTAATATCAGGTGAGCTTCCACAAAATCTCTGGATCAGCAGGGTTGCAGCCTCCAAACATCAAAAAAAACGGATATACGTTAGCCTTAATGGTTACCGAAAGGATGATTTTACACCCTATGTTTATATGAGCAATGACTACGGTAATTCCTGGAAAAATATTGCTTCCAATATTCCAGCTTCACCAATAAATATAATAATTGAAGATCCTGAAAATGAAAATCTCTTATTTATAGGTACAGACAACGGACTATACATGTCAATAAATCGAGGTGATTCCTGGGAATTATTTCAAAACGGAATTCCCAATGTTGCTGTCCACGATTTGGTAATTCAACCAGAAGCTAAAGACCTGTTGGTAGGGACCCATGGAAGAAGTATTTATAAGGTAAATATTTCATGTTTACAGAAAATGAACGAGAAAATCCTTACCAAGGAATTGCATGTTTTTAAACCAGAAAATCTAAAACACTCTCAAAAATGGGGTAATCCTTATAGCTCCTGGTCAAAACCAAATACTCCCGGATTGGACATAATATTTTATTCGAAAAAATCAACTAATTACTCCGCAAAAGTTTTTTCTTCAGATAAAACCGTTGTAAGTGAGGCCATGCTGAATGCAGACCAAGGTTTAAATATTATGTCTTTTGATGTTGCATTTTCCAAGAAAGGCAAACTGGATTATTTGAAAAAAAATAAGGTGAAACTTAAAACGGCCAAAAATGGTAAAACTTATTTACCTATTGGTGCCTATGAGGTAGAAATATCCTCAGGTGCTGCAATTCAGAAAGTTACTTTCAAAATTGAATAAACCTAAATTATATGCAATTAACACTAAGTATCCCAGCACTTTTATTTCCAGCCATATCACTAAGTATGTTGGCTTATAATGCCCGATATTTGGCAATAGCAGCACTTATACGTCAGCTACATAAACAATATCAGGAAAAGGCATCCCGTGGGTTGGGAATACAGGTCCGTCAATTAGAAAGGCGGCTTAAAATTATAAAGAACATGCAGGCTGTAGCAATACTAAGTTTCCTGTTTAGTGCCATTACCATGTTTCTCATCTATATAGAACAAGAATTCTGGGCCAACCTCATCTTTGGTATTAGTCTCTTTGCTCTTATGGTTTCTTTGGTTCTATCCTTAATTGAAGTACAGCTCTCTACCAACTCCCTAACGATTCAATTGGCAGATATGGGAGATAAAAATGAGAAAGAATAATATTCATCGTAATTCATAAAGTTTTTTAGTTCTATTTTTTATGGGTTTATACCGGTTTTCTCAACTAAAATCAATCAAACTTTTTGTGTTTGCTTAAAATCAATCTAAATACCATTCTAATAGGTCTGGAAATTTGTTAATGATTTCCTCTTAACTTAAATTTGGCCAACTAAACTTTAACTAATGAGTTCACTGATTAAATCGTCCATAGCCCGGAAAGTGGTAATGGCACTTTCGGGTCTTTTTTTGGTATTGTTTTTGGCACTTCATGTAACCATTAATTTCACCTCTGTAATATCCCCCGACACTTTTAACCAATGGTCCCATTTTATGGGATATAATGGACTGGTACAATACATAATGCAGCCCGTGTTGGTTATTGGTGTTATTATACATTTTGTAATGGGAATAGTACTTGAGGTTCAAAATATGCAGGCACGGACCATTAAATACACCAAATTCAAAGGATCTGCTAACGCTCCATGGGTTTCACGGAATATGATAATAACCGGTCTTGTTGTCCTTGCCTTTCTAGGTTTGCACTTCTATGACTTTTGGATCCATGAAATGACCTATAAATATATCGAGGTCAATCCTGAAGACCCTACGCGTTATTATGTGGAAACTGTAGAGAAATTTGCTCCCATATGGAGAACTGTTCTTTATATTGTCTCTTTCGGATTGCTCAGCCTTCATTTATGGCATGGCTTTGCCTCATCTTTTCAAAGTATGGGTTTAAACAATAAATATACCCCATCAATTAAATCATTTACCAAAATCTATGCAATAGTAATTCCTTTGGTATTTGTCTTTATTGCTATATATCATCATCTTAACCCTATAACGCATTAATTATGGGCATTCTTGATTCAAAAATTCCATCGGGGCCTTTGGCTGAGAAATGGACAAAATATAAAAATGAAATAGATTTAGTAAATCCTGCTAATAAGCGTAATATTGATATTATCGTTGTTGGTACTGGTCTGGCCGGCGGTTCTGCTGCCGCTTCTTTCGCAGAATTGGGATACAATGTTAAAACATTTTGTTACCAGGATTCCCCCAGAAGGGCACACTCTATTGCCGCTCAGGGCGGAATAAATGCTTCTAAAAATTATCAGGGAGATGGCGATAGTGACTACCGGCTATTTTATGATACTGTAAAAGGTGGCGACTATAGGTCGCGTGAGGCTAATGTCTATCGTTTGGCTGAAGTGTCTGGTAATATTATTGACCAATGCGTTTCCCAGGGTGTACCATTTGCCCGCGATTATGGGGGCCTTCTTGATAACAGATCCTTCGGTGGAGTTTTAGTTTCCAGGACCTTTTATGCTAAAGGACAAACAGGTCAACAACTATTATTAGGGGCGTATGCCGCGATGAACCGGCAGATACAACGTGGAAAGATTAAGTCCTATACAAGGCATGAAATGTTGGATTTGGTAATTGTGGATGGTAAAGCAAGAGGAATTATTACAAGAAACCTCATCACAGGTGAAATTGAACGTCATTCTGCACATGCGGTTGTAATAGCTTCCGGGGGCTACGGCAATTTATTTTTTCTCTCTACCTATGCTATGGGTGCAAATGTAATGGCTGCGTGGCGTACACATCGCAGAGGGGCTTTTATAGCTAACCCATGTTTTACACAAATTCATCCAACTTGTATTCCGGTAACAGGAGAACATCAATCCAAACTTACCTTAATGTCGGAATCTTTAAGGAACGATGGCCGAATTTGGGTGCCAAAAAGATTAGAAGATGCACAGGCAATTCGCGAAGGTAAATTAAAGCCTACACAATTAAAAGAAGAAGACAGGGATTACTATTTAGAACGCAGATATCCTGCTTTTGGGAATCTTGT
>CAZHWD010000034.1:0-10200 GCA_964536335.1 uncultured Eudoraea sp.
AAAAAATTACCGGGCATATTACTTTAAAACGGTAATATTAAATATTTCATTACAACAGTACTATATTGTTTTGGCCTTAAAGCGATTTGACTAAAACAGAAGGAAAGACCTTACTGATTCCTTACAAAAGAACACAAATTGAAATACTTCAATCATAATGCTAATGAATGGGAAATGTATGCCTGTAAAAACAACACACAGGAAATGAAGTATGTATACTACGGTCAAAATATGCCGATGTGGTGAAGGAACGAAAGTCAAATTACGTGGAAAACACTGCTTTCATTAATATGGACCCAAAAGAAGGAACCGAATTGGTCACTTTTTTGTCGATTTTAGTGATAATAAAGAATATCAAAAAAAATCAATTTTCTGAAAATAGTTTAATTAGCCTAAAATTGAAACCACCTGAATGTTGCTTCGTCAGGACGCCGCTACTATCCCTAGCGCTTACCCAGTTCTATGACCTCCAGGTTCTTTATATCTTCCCCGTCTATATCAAATCTGAGCATAGTCCTTATCTGGTGCAAACCGTTCTTTCCGCAAGAACCAGGATTCATGTGCAAAAGATTTAATTTTTTGTCCCACATTACCTTAAGAATATGAGAATGGCCCGAAATGAATAGTTTTGGCGGATTCTGTTTGATCTGCTCCCTGATTCTCCTGTCGTACCTATTGGGATAACCCCCAATATGGGTCATCCAAACATCGACATTCTCACATTTAAACCGGTCGTCCAATGGAAATTCCTTCTGTAACCGATGATCATCAATATTACCATAAACAGCGCGAACAGGTTTTAATGCGCCCAGGGCATCGGTAACATCAAATGAGCCAATATCCCCCGCATGCCATATTTCATCGGCCTGCCTGGCATACTTAAGGATAGTGTCATCTATATAGCCATGGGTATCTGAAAGAAGTAAGATGTGAGTCATTTATTTTAGCAAGAATTTAAAACTACATACAAGTGTCCAACAACTCCGTTGTACGTCTATAAAGATTTTGTTTAGATTTGGGCAAATGGGAAGGTCCTGAATTCTAAAGGTTAACTTCGCTATCTTTACCTTTTACAAAAATAGAATAATAGCTTGAGATATTTTGTCGCTTTTTCCTACTTCGGACAGGCTTATCACGGATGGCAGCGGCAACCTAACGCATTATCTGTTCAACAGTTAATGGAAGAATCGTTAAGTACATTACTAAAATCTACCATAAGCCTTGTTGGTGCAGGCAGAACAGATGCCGGAGTGCATGCAAAAAATATGTATGCGCATTTTGATTTTCAGGAAATCAAGAATTTAGCAGAACTCACTTATCGGTTAAATGCCTTTCTTCCCGAAGATATTGCTGTTCAAAAAATTAGTGAAGTTCCTGCGGATGCCCATGCTCGTTTTGATGCATTGGAACGAACCTATGAATATTGGATAGTACAACAAAAAAACCCATTTTATAAGGACAGGGCATATTACATAAAACACATATTGGATATTCCTGCAATGAATAAAGCAGCTGGTATTTTGTTGGAACATGATGACTTTGAATGCTTTTCTAAATCAAATACGGATGTTAAAACTTATCTCTGCAAGATAAAATCTGCGACCTGGAATTTAACAGGAGACAAGCTTGTCTTTACAATTACGGCAGACCGGTTTCTGAGGAATATGGTCAGGGCCATAGTTGGAACCTTACTGGACGTCGGTCTTGGAAAAATGACACCTGAAGATGTTAAGACTATTATAAAAAGCAAGGATCGAAGTACTGCCGGTGCCTCCGTCCCGGCAAAAGGTTTATATTTGACTAAAGTTTTATACCCTTCAACCATTCTGGAATTTAATGGATAAAGACACCGGAAAAGCATTTGATTTTAGACTATTCAAACGAGTATTCGCTTATACCCAACCCTATAAGCTTACATTTTATGGAGTGGCCTTAGCTGCCATTTTTATTTCCGGTTTTGCGGTTTTAACTCCTTTAATAGTAGGTGAAATTATTGATGGTGCCGTTAAACAAGGTGATGCTGAAAAGCTTTTATTTCTTATCCTCGCAATGGCCGCCGTACTTTTCGGACAGGTGATCAGCCAGCTATGTTTTAGTTATTATGCCAATTGGCTTGGAGAATCGGTAATTAGAGATATCCGGATTTACCTTTTCAAAAAAATGATTGGGTTTAAAATGAAATATTTTGATAATTCTTCAATTGGATTGCTCGTTACCCGTGCTGTAGCTGATTTGCAGCGAATAGGTGAAATTTTTAGTCAGGGTTTTTTTATTATCGTTTCCGATCTTCTTAAAATGATCGTAGTAGCCGTAGTCATGTTGATAATCAATTGGAAATTGGCACTTATCGTGTTCGCTGTTCTACCTGTAATTGTATATGCTACCCGACTATTCCAACGGGCAATGAAGAAGGCCTTTATAGATGTAAGGGCTGAGGTTTCCAACCTGAATTCCTTTGTTCAGGAGCGCATAACAGGAATGAAGATCGTGCAGCTGTTTACTCGAGAAAAAATAGAAAGCGCTAAGTTCCGGGAAATTAATAAAAATCACATGAATGCGTGGCTTAAAACGGTTTGGTATAATTCTTTCTTCTTCCCAATTGCAGATATCGTTTCATCCATTACAATTGGGCTAATCGTTTGGTATGGAGGCCTTCAAAACGTGACCAATATTCAATTAGATGAATACGGGACAATTTTTGCCTTTATTCTATTATCCAGCATGTTATTTCAACCCCTTAGACAAATTGCTGATAAATTTAATACGCTTCAAATGGGAATGGTAGCAGCAAACAGGGTTTTTAAAATTCTGGATACGGATAGTGTTATTGAGGATTTTGGAACTGTTGAGAAAGATAATGTGCTCGGAAATATTAAATTTTCAAAGGTTCGTTTCAGCTACCTTGAAGATGAAGAAATATTGCATGGCATCTCATTTGATGTAAAAGTAGGCCAGACCGTCGCTATAGTGGGAGCAACCGGAGCTGGAAAATCAACAATTATAAATCTCTTAAATCGTTTTTATGAGATTAATTCAGGTGTAATTCTGGTAGATGGGATCAATATTACAGACTACAAATTGGCTTCCCTTCGCAGGAACATAGCAGTTGTACTTCAGGATGTCTTTCTTTTTGCAGATACCATAGCCAACAATATTTCCCTCAGGGATAAAACGATTTCTTTGAAGAATATTGAGGAAGCCGCAAAACAAATAGGCGTCCATGAGTTTATCAACAGTTTACCCGGTGGATATCAATACAATGTAAAAGAAAGAGGAGCCATGCTTTCCAGCGGTCAACGGCAACTAATCGCTTTCTTAAGGGCCTATGTTAGTAATCCGAGTATATTGGTTCTGGATGAAGCTACTTCCTCCGTAGATACTTATTCTGAGCAGCTGATCCAAAAAGCGACAGAAAAGATTACCGACGGCAGGACTTCAATTATTATTGCACACCGTCTTGCTACCGTAAAGAAGGCCGATAAAATACTGGTTATGGATGCAGGTAAAATTCTTGAGAGTGGCACACACAAGGAGTTACTCAAAAAAGGAGGCTATTACAATAAACTCTATGAGGCCCAGTTTATGGCTGAAGAAGTAGCTTAGGGATTTAAATACTCTTAATTCTTGACTGGTTTAAGATCTTCCAAAGTGATTGTTCCAGTTGCAAAAAGGATTACATAAAAGGCTATAATTAATCCAAAATACCCAATCAAGGCCAAAATCATAAACAGACATATTCTTAATATCAATTGGCCTGTTGAGAATTTATTTATTCTCTGTAAGGCATAGAGTGAGTAAGCCAACATTAAAGGAAGCATAATTGTAGACCAGATTATAATATCTTGTGGGTCAAAGATTAATACAATTAGGCTTATAGGGAAAGATACGATACTCCAATGTGCTAGAGTATAGAGCATGACTATTAGGTATTCCGAGAATAAATATCCACGCTTATTAAAAGTCAACCAACCTGCAATCCCAAAGATTGGTATAAATAATATAAAAACTAATGACTGAAAGTCGAACAGGAGGGGCATTATTTTTTTATACAGTTCAGGATTTACTCCTTGATTAAAGACATCCATGTCTATCTCTGTGACAGAAACTTTTTGCATTATAAAGTAAAACAGGCCAGAAAGAGTTAATGCTATCCCCAGGTAACTTATTGGATGGAGGTACTTTCTTCGAATACCTGAGATATAACCATCAATAACCAGTTCTGGTTTTGTGAACAAATGATTAAAGGTCCTGAGAAAAGTATTGTCGAGATCAAAATAACGTTCGGTAATATCATGCGACAGGTTTCTAAATGTTAACCTGTTGCGTATAACTTTGGCACCACAATTGGGACAGTAATTGAAATCTGTTCGTTGGGATGTACCACAATTTTTGCACTCCATAGTTAGAGTAAATCTAATTTAATCCTATTGGCCAATTCAGATAAGTCTTTATACGATACAAATTCGCCATTGTTTATATAAGAAATCAATCCGGTTTCCTCACTAAGAACCAGGGCAACCGCGTCAGTGCGCTCGGTAATTCCAACAGCAGCCCTGTGCCTTAAACCAAAACGCAAAGGAATATTACGCTCATTGGATAAAGGTAATATGACTCTGGTAGCTGTAATATGATTATTTTCTATAATTGCCGCCCCGTCATGTAATGGACTATTCTTATAAAAGATACTTTCTATGATAGGTTGATTAACCTCCACATTCATCGTATCTCCAGAAGATTTAACAAAATCAAGAGAATTACTTCGCTTTATTACCAAAATGGCACCTGTCCTGCTTCTACTCATTTTATCGCAAGCCTTGAGGATGGCATCAATATCCAGTTGGGAGACAATACCTTCCTGCCTTAAAAATTTAAACCGTTTTACAAAATTCCGTTTATTGGCAAGATTGGTTGAACCAATCATAAGCAGGAATTTCCGTATTTCCTGTTGGAAAACAACAATTAAGGCAATTAAACCAACCGACATAAATCCACCAACCACACTACTGATCATTTTCATATCCAGTAATTGGGTCAATTTCCAAAAGCCCCAAACGATTACAATTCCAATAAAAATATTAATAGCTACAGTTCCGCGAACCAGTTTATAGATATAATAAAGAAGTATAGCGACAAGGAGGATGTCTATGATGTCCGTGATTTTAAAATCCAGAAAGTTAAAAAAGTCCAATCCTTGTCGTTTTTGTAAAATTAGAAAAAATAGATGAACAAAAAATTAATCTTCAGTTTGCTTTAGCACTTCCAATAATTCAATACATTCCACTGCTTCTTTAACGTCGTGAACTCTCAAAATATTGGCACCTTTGGTCAATGCATAGGTGTTTAGGGCAGTGGTACCATTCAATGACCGACTTGCATCAAGACCTAAGGTCTTATAGATCATAGACTTTCTGCTTAAACCAACAAGAATTGGCAGTCCAAAAGTTTTAAAGAGATTCAGATGATGTAACAATGAAAAATTTTGCAAAGCATTCTTGGCAAACCCAAAACCGGGATCCAGGATTATGTCATTGATGCCAAGAGATTTAGCAAGAGCTACTTTTTCTGAAAAATAAAAGAGGACATCTTCTAACAGTTTGTTGTAGTTTGTTTGTTGCGCCATGTTCTGCGGATTTCCTTTCATGTGCATCATTACATATGGCACTTTAAATTTGGATATGGTTTGCATCATGTTAGGATCCAAATTTCCCGCTGAAATATCATTAATCATTGCAGCACCATTTTCAAGACAGTGGTTGGCTACCTCACTTCTGAAAGTATCTATGGACAAATAGATATCCGGAAAAGTTTTAATTAGCAGATCTATGACAGGCAAAATCCTTCGCAATTCTTCTTCTTCTGAAATATCAGTCGCACCCGGTCTGGAACTATAAGCTCCCAGGTCCACAAAAGTAGCCCCTTCGTCAATTAATTTTTCTGCTTGTTTTAAAATAGAGACTTCATCCTTATATTTTCCTCCATCATAAAAAGAGTCAGGGGTAATATTTAAAACCCCCATAACTTTAGGCTTTTTTAAATCAATCAAAGTGCCTTTACAATTTATTGTCATAGGATATTTTTAAACCATTTGGAGTGCAAATTATTTTGAAGACCAAGATTTATCTCCGAACTTTGATGTTTCCATTATTTTGGGTGAAATTTACGCAAATTAGAACAATTTACATGCAGCAAACCTCGGAACAATACGATGGCATAATAACTACTTGTCGGGATTTATTTTCAAAGAAAATGAAAGATTATGGAAGTGCCTGGCGAATTTTAAGACTCCCTTCTTTAACAGATCAGATATATATTAAGGCTCAGCGCATAAGAAGTTTACAGGAAAACGAGGTCCGAAAAGTAGACGAAGGTGAAAAATCTGAATTTATTGGTATTATCAATTATGCTATTATGGCGCTCATACAATTGGAAAAGGGGGTTGCTCAGGAACCCGATCTTCCGCCTGAAGAGGTCATTAGTTTATACAATAAGCATGTGGGAATTACAAAATCGCTTATGGAAAAGAAGAATCATGACTATGGGGAAGCCTGGAGAGATATGCGGGTTAGTTCATTAACCGATCTTATTATTCAAAAATTATTGAGGGTTAAACAAATAGAGGATAATAAAGGTAAAACATTAGTTAGCGAAGGAATTGAAGCTAATTATCAGGATATTATAAATTATTCTGTCTTTGCCATGATTCATATGAACGAATCTAACAACCATAAAATTCAATAAATAGCATGAAACACCTGGTAGGCTTTTCGCGAGTTTTTGTTGGCATATTATTTATTATCAGTGGTTTTATAAAGCTCAATGACCCGGTAGGCTTTTCGTTCAAATTGGAGGAATATTTCAGTCAGGGAGTACTCGATTTGCCATTTTTAATGCCATATGCTCTTGCCCTATCAATCTTTGTTGTCATTTTTGAAGTAGTATTGGGAGTATTCCTCTTAGTAGGCTATAGTAAGAAATTTACGATTTGGAGCCTGCTACTCATGATCCTGTTTTTTACTTTTCTTACCTTTTATTCCGCTTATTTCAATAAAGTAACGGACTGCGGATGTTTTGGAGATGCTATTAAATTAACGCCATGGGAATCCTTTACAAAAGATGTGGTCCTTCTTGTTCTAATCCTGATTTTATACTACGGCAGGCGACATATCAAGCCGCTTTTTAGTCAGCGGATCAGACAAATTATTGCTTTAGCATCTGTAGTACTTTGTATTATTTATGGAAACTATGTGCTTAATCATCTACCTGTAATAGACTTCAGGCCTTATAAGATTGCGGCCAATATAGTAGACGGGATGGAATATCCTGAGGACGCTCCAAAAGCCATATTTGAATATTCCTGGAAATTTAATAGTAAGGGAGAAGAAAAAGTAATCGTAACTAATGGGGAGTACCCGGATGTTGATGGGGAATTCATAGGTGTGGAGACTAAAGAAATACAGAAAGGATATGAACCTCCTATCCATGATTTTACTATTGAACAGGAAGGGGAGGATTATACTCCCTCATTGATGCAGGAAGCTAAACTACTTATGGTGGTTGCCTATGACATGGCTAAAAGTGAATATGAAGCCTTTGAAAAAGTAAAGGAAATTACCGATAGAGCCCTTAATCAAGGTTATAAAGTTATTGGAATGTCTGCCTCCAATGTAGAATGGACCAACAAGATTATTGAAGAATACCAACTGGGATTTGAATTTTATTTTACAGATGAGACAACCTTAAAGACTATTGTTCGATCTAATCCCGGACTTTTAACTTTGGAGCGAGGTACTATTACGCAAAAGGTACACTTTAACGATATCGAAGATTTGGAGCTTGAATAGAATTAAGGAGTGTTCAAAATGGAACAAACTGTGATGAATATATAGAAACAAACGACAATTATTGTAAACATAAAAGAAACTTGAGATGAGAAGTAAAATAGTAGCCGGGAATTGGAAAATGAACAAGAACTTAAATGAAACCAAAACTTTGTTGAGCGAGTTATTAGAAAAAATACCAGCTACAGCAGCAGAGGTCATTGTGGCTCCCACATTTGTAAACCTGGAGGGTACGGTACGTATTCTGGAATCGTCAGACATAAAAGTCGCTGCCCAGAATATGCATTTTGCAAAAAGTGGGGCTTATACCGGGGAAATTTCTGCGGATATGCTTCTAAACATCAATGTAGATACCGTAATTATAGGACATTCAGAACGAAGGGCATACTTTGGAGAAACAGATGATCTTCTGGCTAAAAAAGTGAAGGCTGCTTTGGAAAACAATATGCGCACCATTTTTTGTTTTGGAGAAGAATTGGAAGAGAGAAAGGCTGACAACCATTTCAACGTAGTGGAATCTCAGCTCAAGAACGGTCTTTTTGACTTACCAGCAGATGCCTGGCAACAAATTGTACTCGCTTATGAACCTGTTTGGGCCATAGGTACAGGAGAAACAGCCTCTCCGGAACAGGCACAGGAAATGCACGCATTTATCCGTAAGACAATTACTGAGGCTTATGATTCGTCTGTCGCAAATGAAGTGTCCATTTTGTATGGAGGTAGTGTAAAACCATCGAATGCCCAGGAGATTTTCTCAAAACCCGATGTGGATGGTGGGCTAATTGGCGGAGCTGCTTTGGTAGCGGATGACTTTATTGACATTATTAAGGCCATCTGAACCTTTATGCAAGAACTCTTTCTGGAATATCGATTTTCGATAAATCCCTTACAACCTGCTATGGACATTTTGATAGCGGAGCTGGCTGTACTGGGTTTTGACAGTTTTTTGGAAACCGAGGATGGTTTGCTGGCTTATGTCAAAAAGGAGTTATGGAACCCCAAGGCCTTGCTAAACGTCCATATCCTTGCCAATAAAGATTTTAGTATTGATTATGAAGTATCTGAAATAGAACAGCTAAACTGGAATGAACAATGGGAAAAGAATTTTGAACCCATTATTGTTGATAATCAATGTGCTGTAAGAGCCCCCTTTCATGACAAACCGGATGTCGTCTTTGATATAGTTATAACTCCTAAAATGAGTTTTGGTACCGGGCATCATGAAACTACTCATATGATGCTTCAATTGGTTTTGGTATTAGATTTTAAAAATAAATCTGTATTGGACATGGGCTGTGGAACCGGTGTTCTGGCCATTCTGGCTGCTATGAAAGGAGCCCGGTCTGTAGATGCAATAGATATAGATAATTGGAGTTACCTGAATGCCATGGAAAATGTGTCTGCTAATAAATGTGAACAGATTAATGTTTTTGAAGGTGATGCGAATTTGTTGACAGATCAAAATTACGATATCATCTTAGCGAATATTAATCGCAATATTTTACTTTCAGATATCTCCATCTATGCCAGGCACCTGAAAAAAGATGGAGTATTACTTCTAAGTGGTTTTTACAAAGAGGATATTCCCCAAATTTCAAAGGAATGCACCACAAATGGACTTTCATTTCAAGAAAATCTGGAAAAAAATAACTGGGTTGCAGCAAAATATGTATTTTAGTTCATACAAAAACCTATCTGTATGAGTACTAAGGAAAAAGTCTCCGAAGAACTACTTTTGGATGAGGAGACGGTGAAACAAAATGAAATAGTGCTGTTCAATGATGAAGTAAACACCTTTGAACATGTTATTTACACCTTAATTGATGTTTGTGAACACACCACAGAACAGGCAGAACAATGTTCATTAATAGTTCATTACAAAGGCAAATGCACGGTCAAAACAGGGGAATATAAGGATTTGGAACCTCGTTGCAGTAAATTATTGCAAGCAGGACTGAGTGCTGAGATTGTCTGATTTTTAATTTACTTAAGAAAATTAAAGGATTGCATCCTTCTTTAACCTCTAATGATCTTTGGTTATGTGCCTGCCTACGGTTAAACCTCTCCTCCAAGGAAACTGCTCACCTGCTCAATATATCGGTTAAGGCATTGAGGTTAAACGCTATCGGTTACGTAATAAATGGATCTACTTCACGAAAATAGCCTTACAAACTACATTTTGGGCTTATAGCAAGTTATAATAATTATATTAAACACCACAACATTACCAATACAAAGCTTAAAATCATAAGGCTTTGTAAATTTATTTCGTCATCGATAAAATGTGATACCCTTAATATTTTAAACGATTTTTTGACTATTTGACAAAAATTATACTATTTATTTATTATGTATGTTTTTT
>CAZHWD010000035.1:0-2313 GCA_964536335.1 uncultured Eudoraea sp.
TCCAAATTTGGATTTTTTCGTCAAAATTACGAATGTCCAACTTTTATATATAGTTGTATAATTTTAATAGGTTACATCAATATTTTGGCAGTTCTTGTCGAGGTCTGTAATTAGCATATAAATAAAATTAAAAATCATTCATTGCCTCCGGCGGATCCGGTTCGGGGTATTATAAGGCTGAGTTATCGACAACAAGCCGATTTCTATCTCGCACATGCTCCGGCACGCTCCGCAGGTCTCTGACAATACCCAGCCAAAACATAAAAATCAGCAAATACAGACCTCGACAAGAACTGCCAAAATATTGATGTAACCTATTAAAATTATACAACTATATGTAAAAGTTGGACATTCGTAATTTTGACGAAAAAATCCATATTTGGACAATAAAATTTTTAACCTATTGATATTTAATAATATATCAAAAATAATGTCCAAAATTTAGCTTTTTTCATGATATGTATCCTTATACCCCATTTTGAGGAGATTTAATATCATGAATAAGCAATATTCTTTTTTTTCTGATACTGAGAATAATAAGGAGAAGAATAAATTTGTAGTCGGCCATGGGTTAATTTTAGAGATTAGAGAACGTTCCCCGCAAAGTGCTTTACTTTTTGTGCAAGGCGTAATGATAAAAAAGGTCAACCTTTCCGACAAAATAGGGAAAAAAATATTTATCGTCGATGCTCTTGAGCTTGGTGCTAAAAAATCACGTTTGGCTAATGCTCTAAATATCAGTCGTCAGAGCATAGATAATTATCAGGGCATTATGAAGCAGTTTGGTCTTGAAGGCTTTGTTCAAGGCTACTCACTTGCGAATAGCAAAAGCAAACAGCGACAGCGAAAAATACACTCTAAAAATAACAGGCGTATTGCGGGCAACCGGGCTAAGCAATTAGCTGAAATTCGGCGAAAAGTAAAAGACCAGCGTGAAAACCAGTATCGCCAGCTTCCTTTCAATTTTGGCTATGATACTGATGCGCTGGCATTAGAGGCTGAGGAACAACCTTTTTGTCAAGAGCATGAATGGGAAGCAACCCGTTATGCAGGCGTATTTGTCTATCTTATTGCATTAATCACTAAATGGAAGTGGTTGCAATTAGTAATGGGATACTTTGGTTGTTCTTACAAAATTTTTATGATTTTTTTGTTAATGACCGCTCAGGAAATAAGTTCTATCGAACAAGTTAAAAATGTTCGTTCGCGTGAAGCCGGAAAGCTATTAGGGATAAAACGTTTAGCCAGTAAGCCGAAAATTTGGCAGTGCTTTTACAGTGCCTCAAATAAAGGTCTGTCGTTTTCTCTGTTGTCAGATTATTTTCGTTATCAGATTAAGGTTGGTCTTGTTGGGTTGTATCTATGGTTCACGGATGGTCATCTATTACCTTATACGGGCAAAGAACCCTTCCATTATAGCTATAACACTCAAAGGGGAATAGCTGTTCCTGGTCGCACGAACATGGTAACTTGTGATAGCAGAGGACGCATCATAGATTTTGAAATACAGGAAGGAAAGGGAGATATGAAAGCGTATATCATCTCTTTATGGGAAAAGTGGCACCGTGATCTGCCGGCTTGTCCGATTATGGTGTTTGACAGAGAAGGCTACGACGCAGGCTTTTTCTCAAGACTTGTTTTAGATGGTATCCCCTTTGTAACCTGGCAAAAAAATGTTGATGCTAAAAAAATGGCAGCAATTGATGACAAAAAATTTAAAGTGGAATTTGAATTCAATGGTAAGTCATATGCCGTTTTTGAGGATGAAAAGATAATAACCTATTTACCCGGCCAAGATTCTGATATTGGGAAACATTGTTTTAAGTTAAGGCACTTATTTATATGGAATAAAAGCAGTAAGCGTAGAACCTGTGGCGTAGCTTGGACCAGCAACATTGAGATCAGTACAGTAGAATGCTGCCGAGCAATTTTAAGCCGTTGGGGTGCCTCGGAGAATACTTTTAAGCATACTCTGGAAAGGCATCCTCTGCATTATCATCCCGGTTTCAAACTCATAGAAAGCGATAATCAGGAGATTAAAAACCCGTCGATCAAAGAAAAAGATAAATTGATTAAAAGCTATAAAACTAAGGTAGGTAAGCTCTACAAAAAATTAGCAAGCAGTAAAGATGTGCTGAATAAGGACGGTAGCCCTCGACTAAACAGTGTCAAAGAACGTATCAAAAAAGAAATTCAGGAGCATGAATGTAAACTAAAAATCTTGAAACAAGAAAAAAATGAGATTCCAGAAAGGATAAATGTTAGTTCTCTGGAAAATTACAAATCGATAAAAAGAGTTGATAATGAAGGCAA
>CAZHWD010000036.1:0-7011 GCA_964536335.1 uncultured Eudoraea sp.
AAATCCCTGTGTAATGTATAATTTATTCTTTTCTACACCCTCTGAAATTAACTGTTGTGTTTTTTCCCAGTTTACCCTGCCATCTCTATAGTTGTCATCAGTCTTAATAAAATCCCGAATATCCATCCAGAAATTTTTTATACCTACTTCATTTAAGTACATACTCACGATGGTGGTTGAAAGTAATTCACCATATCCCACGACCTGGTCATAAACAAAACTGTAATTTGGAGATTTGTTCCATGCTAAAAAACCTTGTACTTCTTCAAAAAGAAGATTAACCTTTTGATATACAGGATGTTTTCTGTCCTCAAATAATGCCTCCAGTAGAGTTTGGTGATACAAAACCACTTCTTCCAAAGCACTTTTTAATCCCACCCGCTTATCAAAATACGCCTTAACAACAGCTTCCATTGCGTTGGTCATTTTTCCCATTGCCGAAACAACTAAAAACGTGTTCTGATGTCCTGTCTCCTCAAGGACTTTTACTAAATTTCTGATTCCATCGGCATCTTTTACCGATGCTCCTCCAAACTTAAATATCCTCATAACTTGTTTAAATATTCTTGAATACCTCCTTCGTCTAAATGAACTACATCCCAATCGTGCAATACCTTGGCCCCTTTCTTTTCATAAAAATTTATAGCCGGCGCATTCCAGTCGAGTACTTCCCATGATATACGTTTAACGCCCAATCGAGCCGCGTATTTTACAACTTCTGTTAGTAGTGCAGTACCTAAACCACTGCCTCGTACTTCTTTATTGACAATTAAATCTTCCAAATGTATTACAGGTCCTTTCCAGGTTGAATACCTGGGATATAACAATGCCATTCCTTCAACATTATTATTCATTATCCCCACGAAACAGTGAAATAATTTCTGATTACCAAATCCGTCATTTACCAGACCCTCTGTTGTCATCTCAACGGCATTCTCCTCTTTCTCGAAACTTGCTAATTCTTTTATTAATTTCAAAACAGCTGGCATATCTTCTGCCACTGCTTCCCTGATTTGATATTCCATAACTGTTACAAATAAAACACAAAGTTATAAATTTAAAAAACATACAGTTTCCGAAAACCTTATAGTTTAACAAAATATCCGATATTTGTACTCAAATAAAACAACCTGCCCAAATGGATAAAAAAAATAAAACTCTTGGGGAGTTTATTATAGAAAATCAGGACTCTTTCCAATATTCTTCCGGGGAATTATCTAAATTGATAAACGCCATAAGACTTGGCTGTAAAGTAGTAAATCACGAGGTTAATAAGGCAGGACTTATAGATATCCTTGGAGCAGCAGGAGATACCAATATCCAGGGTGAAGATCAACAAAAATTAGACGTCCTTGCTAATGAAAAATTTATTCAGACACTAAAAAACAGGGAAATAGTTTGCGGTATAGCGTCAGAGGAAGAAGATCATTTTATCAGCGTTAACAGCCATGACGAATTGCATCAGAACAAATATGTTGTCCTTATCGATCCTTTGGATGGTTCCTCTAATATTGACGTAAATGTATCCGTTGGTACTATTTTCTCTATTTATAGAAGGATTACTCCTGTTGGAACCCCTGTTACCCTTGAAGATTTTCTTCAGCCAGGCATCAATCAGGTAGCTGCCGGTTATATAATTTATGGGACCTCAACCATGCTCGTGTATACTACAGGATACGGAGTTAACGGATTTACACTAAATCCGGCTATAGGCACTTTCTATCTTTCTCATCCGGATATGCAGTATCCGGAAACAGGCAAAATATATTCGGTTAATGAAGGTAACTATATCCATTTTCCTCAGGGAGTAAAGGATTATATCAAGTACTGCCAATTAGAAGAGGAAGACAGGCCGTACACATCGAGATATATTGGTTCTCTGGTTTCAGATTTTCACAGAAATATGATAAAGGGTGGTATTTATATATATCCAAAAAGCAGTATTGCTTCTAATGGTAAATTACGACTGCTCTACGAATGTAATCCCATGGCTTTTATAGCAGAACAAGCAAATGGAAAAGCCAGTGATGGTTATTCAAGAATAATGGAAATACAACCAAGAGAATTACACGAACGCGTGCCTTTCTTCTGTGGCAGCAATAAAATGGTAGAAAAAGCAGAAGAATTTATGGCCAGACAGCGAGCCATGTCAAAATAGTAAGCCCTCCATTTTTTAAAGCTGACACTTTTCGCTAATGTTTGAGGATATATAGATAATCATCAAAATTAAATCTTCCACTAAATATTGCCACAGACTTTTCTATTACGTGGTTGGCTTTTTTAACTGGAAATCCCAATCCAATGGCGTATTTCTTTAGCAATACCATTTCCTCATCGTCCACCAAATAATCTACATATATTAGTTTAAATAGATCATATAAGCGTTCAAGGCGTTCTTCTAAACTGTTTGAAGGAGTTATGGGAAATTGGTTAGATTTCTTCATTACTTCTTTATATTCCTCAGAGGTAATATCAAGTTTAAGCGCAAAACGGTCTAATAAGCCTTTTTGTTTGGGATTAACCTCGCCATGTGCAGCAGCAAGGGATGCTAAAGAAGCGAAATGAGCCAAATTTCGCCGATGTTCACTATGAAAATATAAATCTACTATAGCCATAAAACAGCACTTATTTAAGCTACAAAGATACTTTTTTTAAAGGTTATAGTTTTAATAAACATTCAAAATATTTAACGAATTAGTCCATTTGTCATTCTATATTATCGATTGGTTTCAAAGAGAAATTTGTAAATTCACAGAGCTGTCCGCAGGCTCATTTTGTGTCGAAAGACAAATCTAAACCAGGAAAGGAATAACCCCCTTTAAAAGATCGGGACACCGAAAAGATAAGTTTCCAATATCTTTAAACTATTGCCAGCAAAATTCAAAAGCCAAAAAGGAACGAATGACAGTAAAACAACTTTATAATCTGGCAGAAGATTGGTTTAGGCTACAAGATTGGAAACCTTACCCATTTCAATTAAAAACCTGGTCGGCCTTTTTAAATGGAAAACACGGCCTGCTCAATGCCCCAACTGGGAGTGGCAAGACTTATGCGCTATGGTTTCCTATTGTTTTAAACTATATTAAAAATAACCCTGATTTTAAGACAAAACATAAAAAAGGACTTAAAGCCATTTGGATTACGCCTCTTAGGGCTTTGTCACAGGAAATAAAGCAATCCGCAGAAAGAGTGATCCGGGATTTAGATACTCAACTTACCGTAGGTATACGCTCCGGTGATACCTCAACTGCCGAAAGGGCCAGGCAAAGGAAAGTTATGCCCGATCTGCTCATTACCACCCCTGAAAGTCTGCAATTGCTTTTAGCCACAAAAGGATATGACGCAATTTTTAAGAACTGCTCTGCAATCGTGGTGGATGAATGGCACGAATTGCTGGGAACCAAACGAGGGGTACAAACAGAACTTGGGTTATCACGACTTAAGGGAATCGCAAAAGATATTCGTATTTGGGGTATTTCCGCTACTATTGGCAATCTTGAGCAGGCGCGAGAAGTACTGCTGGGTCCGGAATCTTCTGCTCATCAAAATTCTGTACTGATAAAGGCAAATCTCAAAAAAAAGATCACTGTAAAAAGCATTATTCCCAAAGAGATGGAAACTTTTCCCTGGCGGGGCCATTTAGGCCTGCGCTTGCTTGATGACGTTATTCCAATAATAAATAATAGCAGAACAACCTTATTATTTACCAATACCAGAAGTCAATGTGAAATCTGGTTCCAAAAAATTCTGGAAAAACATCCCGAATTAGCCGGAGAAATTGCCATGCATCACGGAAGTATAAATAAGAAAACAAGGCAATGGGTAGAACAAGCCATAAGAAATGAAAGTCTAAAAGCCGTGGTTTGTACATCCAGCCTGGATCTCGGTGTAGATTTCGCACCGGTCGAAACCGTAGTACAAATTGGCGGTCCAAAAGGTATTGCCCGGTTTTTACAGCGGGCCGGAAGAAGTGGTCATCGACCAGGAGAAGAAAGTGTTATTTATTTCCTTCCTACCCACGCCATCGAACTCGTAGAGGCTTCTGCCCTGAAAAAGGCTGTAGAAAAAAAAGCAGTGGAAGACAGGATACCTTATCTCAATAGCTTTGATGTTTTAATACAGTATTTAATAACTCTTGCTATCTCGGATGGTTTTTTTCCTGACAAGATCTTTCCGGAAATTAAGCAAACTTTTTGCTATCAAAGTATTACCCTCAATGAATGGCACTGGCTTTTAAACTTCATTGTTTTGGGAAGTCAGAGTTTACAATCCTATGATGAATACAAAAAGGTGGAGGTAGATGAAAACGGAAAATTCAAAGTAAACAATCGCGGGGTTGCCATGAGGCATCGGTTTCAGATAGGTACTATTGTTGGCGACGCAAATATTACTGTTCGCTATCAGAAAGGAGGTTATATTGGGACCATAGAGGAATCTTTTATTTCCAAATTAAAGCAAGGTGATGTGTTTACCTTTGCAGGTAGAAATCTGGAATTTATCCGCATAAAGGAAATGCAGGCTCATGTGCGAAATTCATCCAAAAAATCCTCAAAGGTGCCGGCATGGATGGGCGGCAGATTAACACTTTCTGCACAAATGTCAAAATTGCTGAGAGAAGAACTTTATTCGGTACAATTAAATAAAAAAGAACAGTCGGCAGAGATTAGAGCACTCAACAGCCTTTTCACCAGACAGCAATTGGAAAGTATAGTGCCTAAACCCGATGAGTTTTTATTAGAAACCTTTCAAACTCAGGAAGGTTACCATCATATTTTTTATCCCTTTGAAGGTAGATTTGTACATGAGGCAATGGGCAGTTTATTGAGTTACAGAATTAGCCTGTTATCTCCAATTACTTTTTCCCTTGCCTTTAATGACTATGGTTTTGAACTCTTGTCGGATAAAGAAGTGGATATGCAACAGGTTCTTGACAATGATTTATTTACGACCTCCTACTTGATTGATGATCTTCAAAAAAGTCTGAATTCAACTGAGATGGCACGGCGTAAGTTCCGTGATATTGCGGTGATTAGTGGAATGGTTTTTACAGGATACCCAAAAAAAGGAATTAAAATGAAGCATTTGCAGAGTAATTCACAACTTTTGTTTGATGTTTTCAAGGATTATGAATCGAATAACCTATTGTATCAGCAAGCTTTCAGAGAGACTTTTGAACATCAGTTGGAAGAAGGTCGTTTGCGAATTGCTCTGGAACGTATTGCTAGACAAAAGATCGTATGGAGACCTTGTACCAGCCCCACGCCCTTCTCCTTCCCATTGATCACGGACAGATTGAGGGAAAAACTGTCTAGTGAAAAGTTGACAGACCGCATCAGGAGAATGACCGCCATTTTAACCAAAAGCAAGTGAAAAGGTAGAGAAATTGTAAGTTGAATAAGAATTCCTTAGCTGCATAAATATTACATTATCTATCTTTGAAAAGATGACCCAAACCATTCAAATTCAAGATCAGAATTTCATCCTGCATCCAAGCGGTACACTTTTTTGGCAAGAGCAAGCCATCCTTTTGATCAGCGATGTGCATTTGGGTAAAATTTCCCATTTTAGAAAATTTGGTGCAGCCGTACCTCAGAGCGCTATTTACAAAAATTTTGATTTATTGGATTCCACCATTGCCTTTTTTGATCCCAAAGTGGTTTGCTTCTTAGGTGATTTGTTTCACTCTTCACTAAACCGCGAATGGGAACTCTTTGAAACCTGGGTTAAGAATTCTAAGCTAAAATTTATTTTAATCAGAGGGAATCATGATATAATTTCACCTCTGAGGTATGAGCGAATTGGAATTCAGGTAGTATCAGAATTAGCCTCGGAAAAATTTCTGCTCACACATCATCCGGAAGAGCGACAAGGATATTTTAATTTTTCAGGCCATATACATCCTGCAATTAAGCTCAGAGGAAAAGGAAAACAATCACTTCGCCTTCCGTGTTTTTTCAAGACACAAGATCAATTGATCCTTCCTGCATTTGGCAAATTTACCGGAACTTATACTATGGAGAAAAAGGAGACAGACGAAGTTTTTGCGATTGCGGATAATACAATATTAAAAATTTAAGCTAATCTTTTGGTCTGCCATAGATTCAGCATTTATATTTGCACAAAATTTAACGGTTGACCAAATCTTCATTGCAGCAACTGTACGCACAGTCTCCCCAACTCAGGAAACTGCAGGATCTTATTGCCCAAAACCAACCTAATATTGCTTTAAACGGCCTTGTTGGATCCTCTATTTCTTTTGTAACCTCAGCAATCTTTAATAAAACAGATCGGCCTTTTCTGGTTGTTTTGAATGATAAAGAAGAAGCCGCCTATGTTCTTAATGATCTGGAGCAACTTATAAGTGAAACTGACGTGCTCTTCTATCCCGGAAGTTACCGAAGACCATACCAAATTGAAGAGACGGATAATGCTAATGTATTACTTAGAGCAGAAGTTTTAAACCGTATAAATTCCCGAAAAAAACCTGCTGTTATAATCACTTACCCTGATGCACTTTTTGAAAAAGTGGTCACCAGAAAAGAACTAACGAAAAATACCCTGAAAATAAACAAGTCTGATACGCTTTCATTAGACTTTCTAAATGAAGTGCTTTTTGAGTATCACTTTAAACGAGTGGATTTTGTAACCGAGCCTGGTGAATTCTCAGTGCGCGGGGGCATTCTGGATGTCTTTTCCTTTTCACATGATGAACCGTATCGAATAGAATTTTTTGGTGATGAGGTAGAGAGTATTCGAACCTTTGACGTAGAAACCCAATTATCTGCCAATAAGGTAAGCCGGATTAGGATAATTCCAAATGTGGAAAATAAACACCTGAATGAAAGTCGCGAAAGTTTCCTTAAATATGTCAGTACAGATACCGTCATTTTCCTTAAAAACCCCGAATTAATTTATAGTAGGGTAGATTTATTTTTTGAAAAAGCCCAAAAGGCTTTTGGAGAAATTAATTCGGATTTAAAACATTCTGAACCTGAAGAATTATTTACCGAT
>CAZHWD010000037.1:0-9741 GCA_964536335.1 uncultured Eudoraea sp.
ATTAAATACATCTGTAGCCTGTCTAAAACCTGTTTGATCATTGGGATCATCCTTATCATCAAATTTTACCCAGTTAAGGTTTAATGTGAGGTCATTTTTCCAGAAGTATTTGCTTTCATTCCGATGGGCAAAACCATTAACAGTAAAACCTATTGTGCCTGCAGAATTATTAGGAGACGCCTGGGCATACCAATTATTAAACCCGGAAAAGCTACCTCCTATTGTTCCAAAAGCCCCAACTTTCCACCCCGGCAAGGCATCTATCTGAGCCTGAATAGCATCTACCCGCCCCTGAATGGCAGCTATAGAATCATTTTTACTTGCCTTTACTGCTTTTAATTCGTCTTCTGTCTGGGCAAAGGAATTAAAAATACTTCCCCCCAAGGCCAGAATTAAAAACATTCTTTTCATAATGTCTAGTGTTTTTGTTTAGAACGGCTAATGTAAGGATTATGAAGAAAATTTAAAAAAAGTGGTTTCTATTTCCTTTTAAACAAAGGCACGGAAGAACAGGCTTCTCCATACATGATACTTTTAACTACTGGTTGAAGTTTAATAGTAGCCCATAAATAGGCATTTGGTGGTATAGGTTTATTGCTACAGCCCTTAATTATTACAGATTTATCTTTAAAGTCGGAGACTTCAAGGTTTTCAATTATTGATTGAAAAACAGTTGTTTCCAAATCTTCCAAAGAACCTAAAACCACTTTCTTTGCATAGGGTTGCAATTTTGTGGAGATAAGCATAAAAGCCCATCCTGGGACTATGGCACCTGAAGAGCAGTTAAGAGCCACATAAGTATCAATGTATTGTTCCCAATTATGCAAAGCTACTTGGTTCCTAAATTCCTTCTCTTTAAGTATAAGATCCTCGAAAAGCCACTCTTTGATGTCTATTTGTAACCTGGTCCCTTCAGGATAGTATTCTTCCAAATCGAGGGTCACCAGTTTGCTTTGGGTTACACGATTCACTATTTCAGACATACTTTCAGATTTATTTTCTTTTATCACTAAAACTAGAGAAGTCCCAACTCCAGTTTGGCTTCTTCGCTCATTAGATCCTGGGTCCAGGGAGGATCAAAGGTAATTTCAACTTCTGCATCTTTAACAAGATCCAGAGATTTTACTTTTTCTTCTACCTCAACTGGTAAAGTTTCCGCTACAGGACAATTAGGTGAAGTAAGCGTCATCAATATTTTTACATCCCTAGCTTCATTGACCAAAACATCATAAATCAATCCCAATTCATAAATATCAACAGGAATCTCGGGATCATAAATTGTCTTGAGAACAGTCACTATTTTCTCGCCAAGTTCCTGCGTATTTAACGCTGTTTCACTCATATCTCTCGGATTAATTATTTAATTCAATTGTGTTTGGTATGCAATTGCATATAATTTCAATTGTTTTATCATACTTACCAGCCCATTCGCCCTGGTTGGAGATAAATGATCCTTAAGACCTATTTTATCTATAAAATCTGTATTTGCCTCTATAATATCTATCGGTTTTTGATTGCTAAAAGCCCTAATTAAAATGGCAATAATACCTTTAGTAATAATAGCATCACTATCAGCTGTAAAAACCAGTTTGCCCTCCTCTAATTCTGCATGCACCCAAACCTTACTCTGGCAGCCCTTGATTATATTGTCTTCTGTTTTATACTGCTCTTCAATTAAGGGAAGTGATTTACCCAATTCTATCATATATTCATAACGCTGCATCCAGTCATCAAACATGGAAAACTCTTCTACAATTTCGTTCTGAATTTCTTCAATACTCATAAAAAGGCTTTCGGCTAAAATACAATAAGTATTAGTGGTTTTCAATAGTTTGGGAAAATGATAACAAGCATTGTTTAGCTTAGCATCTGTTTCGCTTTCTTTACTCCTTCTACAAGAATATCTACTTCTTTTTTGGTATTATAAAAGCTAAAACTCGCTCTTATTGTCCCAGGTACTTTAAAGTAATCCATGACGGGTTGCGCACAATGATGCCCCGTTCTTACCTCAATTCCTAATTTATCCAGAATAGTCCCAATGTCATATGGATGAATGCCTTCTACATTAAAGGAAATGACTGATGTTTTATGTGCGGCAGTTCCATATATCTTAAGTCCTTTGATCGACGTAAGTTCCTTAGTAGCATATTCCAGGAGCTCTTTTTCATAACTGGCGATTGCATTGTAACCCAAAGAATTCATGTAATCCAGCGCCACTCCAAAAGCTATTCCACCACATATATTTGGAGTTCCTGCCTCAAACTTATGTGGCAAATCGGCATAGGTTGTTTTTTCGAACGTAACTTCTTCTATCATCTCTCCTCCACTCTGATATGGTGGTAATTTTGTAAGCCATTCATCCTTTCCATACAAAATACCTATCCCAGTTGGTCCACAAATTTTATGTGCAGAAATTGTATAAAAGTCAACTTTCAACTTTTGAACATCTATTTTAATATGGGGTGCCGCCTGGGCGCCGTCAATAAGAACGGCTGCTCCGACCTCATGCGCCAATGAAATAATTTGTTCTATTGGGTTTATTGTACCCAAAGCATTCGATACATGATTACAAACTACCAATTTAGTTTTATTGGAAAGCAATTGGGTGTATTCATCCATAAGGAGCTCACCCTCCCGGTTCATTGGAATTACTTTTAAGATAGCGCCCGTTCGTTCACATAGCATTTGCCATGGAACTATATTGGAATGGTGTTCCATCGCAGATACCAGTAACTCATCTCCTTTTTTTAGAAATGATGTAAAACCATTAGCCACCAGGTTAATACTATCTGTAGTGCCTGAAGTAAAAATAATTTCATAAGATTCAACCGCATTTATATGTTCTTGAATCTTTATTCGTGCGTTTTCAAAAGCATCTGTAGCCTCCTGTGATAAGGTATGCACTCCCCTATGAATATTTGAATTATAGCGAGAATAATAATCTACAATACTATCTATGACTTGTTTTGGTGTCTGAGAAGTAGCCGCATTATCAAGGTAAACTAATGGATATCCATTAACTTTCCTATTGAGAATAGGAAAATCCTTGCGAATAGTTTCAATATCCAATTTGGTTTTAATCATAAGACCGGATCTATTTATAGCTAAACTAAATATTAAAGATCAAATCCCAGTTGAACACCCAATTTTTTAGCAATCAGTCTATTAATTCTCAATTTTAATTCAGGAATTCGAACACTTTCCAACACATTATTAGCAAACGCATACATCAGGAGTGCGGCAGCTTCTTTTTTTGGTATTCCCCTGGTTTGCAGATAAAATAGTGCCTCTTCGTCTAATTGTCCAATAGTACAACCATGAGAACATTTTACATCATCTGCAAAGATCTCCAATTGTGGTTTGGTATTGATGGTAGCCTTGTCACTTATCAAAATATTATTGTTCTGTTGAAAAGCGTTGGTCTTTTGGGCAATTTTATCGACTATAATTTTACCATTGAATACTCCTATGGACTTTTCTCCATAAATTCCTTTATAATCCTGATGACTTTCGCAATTAGGTTCTCTGTGATGTACCAGAGTATGATGGTCTACATGTTGTTTTTCGCCGAGTATAGTTACCCCTTTCATGGTAGAATCAATATATTCCCCATTCTGGTAATAATTAAGATTATTCCTGGTTAACTTTCCTCCGAAGGAAAAGGTATGAACTTTCACTACGCTATTGCTCTTTTGAGAAATGTAGGTATTATCTATTAAGGACGCATTTTTAACGTCATTTTGAACTTTATAATAATCTACAATAGCATTTTTTGCTGCAAAAATTTCGGTAACGCAATTTGTTAATATTTCATTAGAAGTAAGACTCTGATGGCGCTCTATAATCTGAAGCTCGGCATTTTCTTCTGCAATAATTAAGTTTCGGGGTTGCAACAACAATGCGGCTTCATTACCCGTAGCAAAATGCAATATTTCTATTGGCTTTTTGGGCATTTTATTTTTGGGGATATATATATAAGCCCCCTCTTTACTAAATGCAGTATTTAATGTTGTTAGCGATTCCTCTTTTGAGGCTACTTTATTAAAGTAAACATCTATTATCTGCTTATACATCGGTTTACTTAGTGCAGCACTCATAAGGCATATATCCACGCCGTCATGTGTGGTTTCGGAAAGGAATGAACTATATACTCCATCAATAAATACAATTTTATAAGTATCTATCTCATGAAGAAAATAACGTTTAACATCTTTGTATTCCAAGGCATTTATTTCTTTTGGAAAGATGCTGAAATCTATCTTCTGTAAACTGTTCAAAGAAGTGTATTTCCAGGCCTCCTGTTTTCTGTTAGGAAAACCTTTAAGTTCAAAGTTTTTAATTGCCTCCGAGCGTATATCATGAACCGGATGATCCACATCTACATTGTTCTCAAATGCCAGGAATGAAGAAACCAGTTTTTCCTTTAAATCCATCATTTTGTTTTCTGTTTATCTCCTTTATAAAACAATTCGCTTTCAAATATTCAATTAATTTAACCGGGATATTAGACAACCGACTCATTTTTTAACCAATCGTATCCCTTATCCTCCAATTCCAATGCTAATTGTTTAGTCCCTGATTTTACAATTTTACCGTCGTGTATGACATGTACAAAATCTGGAATAATATATTCCAACAATCGTTGGTAATGAGTAATAATGACAATAGCGTTGTCTTTGCTCCTAAGTTTATTCACCCCATTGGCTACAATTCGCAGGGCATCAATATCCAGACCGGAATCTGTTTCATCCAAAATGGCGAGTTTTGGTTCTAACATAGCCATTTGAAAAATTTCATTTCGCTTTTTTTCGCCCCCTGAGAATCCTTCATTTAAAGAACGAGATAAAAACTTTCTGTCAATTTCCAGCAATTCGGATTTCTCACGGATAAGTTTCAACATTTGGTTGGCTGGCATGTCTTCTAATCCGCGTGCTTTCCTGGACTCATTTATGGCTGTTTTCATAAAATTCGTCACGGAAACGCCGGGTATTTCTACAGGGTACTGAAACGAAAGAAAAATTCCTTTGTGCGCTCTTTCTTCAGGGGAAGTGTCTTCCAGATCTGCGCCATCCAATTCAATACTTCCTTCTGTAATTTCAAACTCTTCCTTTCCGGCTATCACTGATGCAAGGGTGCTTTTTCCCGAACCATTAGGACCCATAATAGCATGTACCTCTCCTGCCTTTACTTCCAGGTTTATTCCGTTTAATATTTCATTCCCTTCTACACCTGCGTGCAGATTATTTACTTTTAACATATTCTCTTTAGTTTAAATATTGAGGTGCTTTTGCATTTTATTAAAGTCGTCCTTTTGATGTTGTAAATATACCTTAGCCTTCATTTCCTGAGCAAAAGCTTCAAATTCTTTCATAGTAATTAACCTACTGAACCTTCAAGGCTGATTTCCAAAAGTTTTTGGGCTTCAACGGCAAATTCCATGGGAAGTTTGTTAAGTACTTCCTTGCTAAAACCGTTTACAATTAAGGCAATGGCTTTTTCCGTTTCTATTCCTCTCTGATTGCAATAAAAAATTTGATCTTCCCCTATTTTACTGGTTGTTGCTTCATGTTCAATCTGTGCTGTTTTATTCTTGACTTCTATATATGGAAAAGTATGTGCCCCGCAGTCATTTCCCATCAGCAAGGAGTCACATTGCGAAAAATTCCGGGCATTCTTTGCCCTGCTATTCACTTGTACCAATCCTCTGTAGCTATTTTGTGACTTCCCGGCAGAAATACCTTTAGAAATAATCGTGCTTTTGGTGTTTTTCCCTAAATGGATCATTTTGGTTCCCGTATCGGCCTGCTGATAATTATTTGTTACCGCGATGGAATAGAACTCACCTATAGAATTATCTCCTTTTAAAATACAGGATGGGTACTTCCAGGTAATAGCTGATCCGGTTTCTACCTGTGTCCAAGAAATTTTGGCGTTTTTCTCGCACAACCCTCTTTTTGTGACAAAATTGTATACTCCCCCTTTTCCTTCCTTGTCGCCTGGATACCAATTTTGAACTGTGGAATATTTAATTTCCGCATTATCCAAAGCGATAAGTTCCACTACGGCAGCATGTAATTGGTTTTCATCCCTTGATGGTGCCGTACAACCTTCCAGATAACTCACATAACTTCCCTCATCAGCAATGACAAGCGTGCGTTCAAATTGTCCGGTGCCTGCCTGATTTATTCTAAAATAAGTTGACAATTCCATTGGACATCTTACACCTTTTGGGATATAGCAAAAAGATCCGTCTGAGAATACTGCCGAATTTAAGGCCGCATAGAAATTATCCTTTTGTGGCACTACAGTACCAAGGTGCTTTTTAACTAATTGGGGATGTTCTTTTATTGCTTCCGAGATAGAGCAAAAGATAATTCCTTTTTCTGCCAGTGTTTTTTTGAAAGTAGTTGCAACAGAAACTGAATCCATTACAATATCCACCGCTACACCTGCGAGCTTTTTCTGTTCATCCAAAGAAATTCCCAATTTTTTAAATGTATCCAATAATTCAGGATCAACTTCGTCTAAACTATCGTATTTAGGCTTAGAATTAGGTGCCGAATAGTATGAAATATTTTGAAAATCAGGTTTTTTATAGTTAATGTTAGCCCATTCGGGCTCTATCATTTCCTTCCAGGCACGGAAAGCTTCCAGGCGCCATGACGTCATCCATTCCGGTTCTTCCTTCTTCTTAGAAATAGCTATTACAATATCCTCATTTAACCCTTTTGGAAAAGTGTCAGACTCAATATCAGTATAGAAACCATATTCATATTCTTTGGTTTCCAGCTCTTTTTTTAATTCTTCTTCGGTATATGCCATAGGCCATTAAACCCCTCAAAGGGTCAATATTTTTATAATGAAAAACTCTCTCCACAGCCACATGTGCGCTGTGCATTTGGATTATTAAAAACGAAGCCCTTACCATTAAGCCCTCCGGAATACTCCAGAGTTGTGCCTACCAGATAGAGAAAACTTTTCTTATCTACAATGATGCGTACAGCATTGTCTTCGAAAACCTTATCAGCCTCATCTACTTTATTGTCAAAATTTAATTCATAGGATAAACCGCTGCAACCTCCACTTTTCACACCAACCCTAACAAAATCCTTTTCAGCGTCAAAACCTTCCTCCGTCATGAGTAAGGTAACCCGCTGTTTTGCTGTTTCTGATACTTTAATCATTATATATCCTTATTTGGTATTATTCTAAATAGTTTACAAATATAGGGTATAGTTAGGGTTTTACCATAATTACTAACATTATTATAACGCATAGAACAATAGGCGTTATCTATCAGCTTTTAGATATACATGAGTAATAGGTAGATAAAAAAGGTGGTTTTAAAAGTCAGGCTTTTAAAGGAAGCCTTTAAGTGAAGACATTTATTTGATTTTTATAATTATAACGTCCGAAAGTCCCTTATTCATGAGGTTTGGGAAATCATTACTGGAACTTTCACCAACTAAAAGTATACTTTTATCAAGATTCTCAACTGCATCAAAACCATAATCCAAATCTGATCCTCCATAAGAGCCCTGCCAGATCATATTTCCATCAGGATCTGTTTTTATGAGCCAAATGTCGTTTTCTCCTTGATTTTCTTCAGCATCCCCATCAATGCTTTTCGAATTTCCGGTAATAATAAATCCACCGTCGTATGTAGTACTTACCCCCTGGGCGGCATCGAACTGCGAACCTCCAAAGGTCTTTTCCCATAACAGCTTACCATTATCATCTATTTTAATAAGCCACACATCAGATTCACCATGATTCATCGCAATATCTTTATCAGTGCTAAATGTGTTCCCGGTAACCACATAGCCCCCATCATCAGTTTTGGCAATATCATAAGCGACTTCAATGCCGGAACCGCCAAAGGATCGCTCCCATAACAATTCACCCGTAGCTGTTAATTTAATTACCCAAAAGTCGTAACTGCCCTTGGTGTTCGAAATATCATAATCATCACTTTCAGAAAACCCTGCCATCACAAAACCGCCATCGTCCGCTTCAATAACCGCATGGGCTCTATCATTGTTAGTGCCTCCGTAGTAACTCCTCCATTCCAAATTGCCATTGGTATCTATTTTAGTTCCCCAAAATTCCCCCACACCATGTCTGGTAAGAAAATTGCCTTTGTAATAAGTGCCATCGTCAAGAGCGGCTGTAATATCCAAAAATCCTGCGAAGAAAAATCCTCCATCAGCAGTTTGTAATAAATCATATGAATGATCATGACCGGAAAACCCAAAACTTTTTTCCCATTCAATTGCCCCTAATTCATCCAGTTTTAAAATCCAGTTATCATGGAATCCTTCATTGTTACTTCCATCCCCATCATCGCTCATAGCGTAACCCGTAACGGCATACCCGCCATCTGAGGTCTGAATAATTGACTGGCCCCGGTCATCCTTACTGCCCCCATAAGTATTACTCCATGCCACATTACCTTCCTCATCTAATTTCAAAACCCAATAGTCATTTACTGGAGTAGATTTCCCCGCAAGATCTCCATCAGTACTTTTTGAATACCCAAGAATTGCATAACCGCCATCCACCGTATGTATTACTGATTGTGCTGTTTCTTCGCCTGTGCCACCGAAACTCTTCACCCAATCAAGCTCACCTAAAAACACGGCTTCGTCATAGCCGTTGTCCTGAATTACAGAATCGTCATCTGAACATGAAAAGAAAAACAGCGCTATGGCTACTATCAAAATGTTTTTCACCGCTATTCTAATTTGATTTTTTAATAACAAAGAGACCGGAATTGATATCATTAACAATAATCTTTTCACTTTCAAAATAAGGATAAACACTCCATACGCCTTCAAAAGCAGCAGTGTTATTAGCCGGATATGTATCAAAAAAACCCTCTTCAATAATACTTTGCCCATCTATGCCTGAAATATCAAGAATTCGGACTCCTGCCGTGTAATTGGCGAGATAAAAAGCATCTCCTTTTACATAGCCATTGTGATCAATTGCTCCGGTTTCACCTAAATAAGTAGTGTGTAAGTTTGGATTATCAAGATCCGAAAGATCAAAAACCAATGTCCGCGAATCAAAACCAAAGCTGATCTCATCCAATTCATCTCCTAAAATAAAATAGCGCTGGTCTTCAGAAAACCAACCCTGATGTGTATATCCCAAATTAGTGTATTGAATAGTACTGATCTGCATAGGGTTATCTTTATCCGTGATATCCACTATAGCAACTTGATTTTCATTCGCCCCAATAAAAATTTCCTGCCCGGTATAATCGGCGTCAGGGCCGTTATAAGTAACAACTTGTGCATCATGAGAGTAACCGTTGGCTCCATAACCTCCTTCAGCGATTGGGTTTTTGGGGTCCTGAATGTTAATGAAGTGCGCTCCTCCGTTAAAAGTATCAGTGCCAACTGCATACGCATATCCGCTAACTTCATTGATAACAATATTGTGTGCATTACCAAAACCAGTATAGCGGGTATCTGCTTCAAAAGTTTCCGGAGAATTCACCACATTCCTCAATTTGGTTAAATCAAAAACCTGCATCCCATGGCCGCCGGCCTCAGACACAATAAATGCATGGTCCTGATACACCTTTATATCCCTCCAAGGACTTATACCAGTAGCAGAAGGTAATTTCCCAAGATAAATAAGTTCTTCCGTATCGGTTATATCAACAAAAGCAGTACCATTATCTAAACCAACCAACGCATATTCTTTACTTGTTGATGGGTCTGTCCACCCCCA
>CAZHWD010000038.1:0-6226 GCA_964536335.1 uncultured Eudoraea sp.
ACAAATAATAATCATCACTTCGGGTCAGTTTGGTAAAAACCATCTTGGCCACCAGGATGAGATGTTGCCCACAAATCATGGTTTTGATGAATTCTATCGAAATCTTTATCACTTAAATGCTGAAGAAGAACCTGAAACCTACTATTATCCAAAAAATCCAGAATTTCACAAAAAATATGGCCCTCGAGGTATCTTTATTTCATACTCCAGTCCTTAAATTTGAATACTAATGCCAGGTTGCTTACCACACAACCCCAAATAAAAGAAAATTACTAACTTCATACATTACTTTTTAGAAGAAGCCCTTGGGCGAAAATTAAATCAGGTATGCAAACAATACTAGGTTCAGGCGGAGCAATTGGGATAGAACTAGCCAAAGCCTTAAAAGAATATACCTCCCAAATTAGGTTGGTGAGCAGGAATCCGAAAAAAGTGAACGAGACAGATGAAACTTTCCCGGCAGATCTCCTCAATCCTTCTGAAGTCAATGAAGCGATGAAAGGCTCAACCATAGTTTATGTCACCGTTGGATTTCCGTATAATTTAAAAATCTGGAAGGAAAACTGGCCCAGATTCACAAATAATATCATTGATGCTTGCATTACAAATAAGTGCAAATTGGTATTCTTTGACAACATCTATATGTACGACCCAGACCACTTAAATGGGATGAATGAGGAAACACCAATTAACCCTCCTAGTAAAAAAGGAAAAATCCGGGCTGAAATAGCGAATATGATCCTATCTAAAGTTAAAGAAGGAAAACTCACAGCTCTTATCGCCAGAGCGGCGGATTTTTATGGGCCGGGCATTAAAAATACGAGCATGTTAACAGAGACCGTTTTTAAACCCTTGAGTATCGGCAAAAAGGCCAATTGGATGGCTTCCTTAAATTTTAAACACTCTTTTACCTATACTCCTGACGCTGGTAAAGCCACCGCACTACTTGGTAATTCTGAAAAGGCTTATAACCAGGTGTGGCATTTGCCTACGGCGGAAAATCCCTTTACCGGAAGGGAATGGATAAACACAATTGCAAAGGAAATGAATGTAAAACCTAAAACCCAGACAGCTACAAAGTTCATCGTAAGATTGCTTGGTCTTTTTATTCCTCTGATGCGGGAAATGCCTGAAATGATGTACCAGTACGACAGGGATTATGTGTTTAATTCAGATAAGTTTACTGCGCAATTCGATTTTAAAGTCACTTCCTATCTCGACGGAATAAAGGAAATTATACGATTAGATTACAGTAAATAAAAAGCTTGGTAATAGCATTTCTAAATGAGAAAAATTAATTTGTACATCGTACTATTCCTAATAACTATAGTTTGTAAGGCTCAGAATAATATAGTATCTATTGAGCCCATGGGCCTGGATTGGCTGCCGGAAAGTGAGGATGTTCAGCCGGGTGCAATCCTGATACCGGAAAATCATGATAACCCTGATGGGAAAAAAATTCAGATTACTTATATAGTTCTAAAAGCTAAAGACACAGTTTCCCAGGAGTTTCCGATGATTTTCTTTTCCGGTGGCCCGGGTGGTAATTCTCTGAGTCAGGGCATGGTTGGTTTCTTATTGGAACACCCCATGAGAAATGAACGCGATATTATTCTTTTTGACCAACGGGGTATTGGATATTCGTCTGCCCTTCCCGATATGTCTTTTGATGCTTTCGATATATTGGCCCAAGATGCCGATGAGGAAGAGGAACTGGCACTGATCGAAACTATGATATTACGATATAAAAATAAGTGTAAGCAGCAAAATATTAGCCCGGAATACTATAACTCCATGCAAAATGCGAAGGATGTAGGAATGCTTTTTAGACATTTGAGTTATAAGAAATACAATCTGTTTGGAGGCTCTTATGGCACACGCATTGCAAGGGTGGTCCAGGATATGTTCCCTAATTACATTCATTCTTCTGTACTGGATTCGCCTTCTCCACTGAGTGGAGATTTTCTTCTTAATCGCTTAGACAGCTATTCCCTTGCCTTGGGTAGAATTTTCGAGTACTGTGAAAATGATCCTGATTGCAAAAAACAATATCCAACGCTAAAAGAGGATTATTTTAGAGCGATTTCGATATTGGAACAAAAGCCATTGACAGTTGCCATGAATGATTCAATAAATGTGACTATTAATGCCCAGGACGGGGTTTATTTATTGAGAAGGTTGCTGTATCAAAGTAACTCAAGGGAAAAAGCACCTGAACTTATAAAAGCATTTGTTGAGGGTGGCAGTGACGTAATTAATGAAGTTTTGGCGTTTGAATACCAGTTGACGGGCGGACTTAATCTTACGATGTTGTTGTCTGTGGAAAAATATGAAAATTTTAATCCGGCTAATACTGCAGAGGTGATCTTCGAGAGCTATAATAATTATCCTTTAATTCCTGTCAAACTGGGGTTTTTTGATGCTTTTTACATCGCAGGGATGAATTGGCACAGCAATAACTTACCCATGGAAGATCGAAAATTTCAGGATTCTGATGTGCCAACTCTTATTTTTGTAAATAGGTTTGATCCTGTTACTCCTCCAAAAAATGGTGCTCTTTTCCAAGAAAATCTAACCAATGGAACGTTGTTAGTACTTGATGAAGGTGGGCATGGCGGCGGGAACCAGGCATGCAAAAACGAGGTTATTATTGGTTTTATGAATGACCCGGATGGAGAACTAAACACCTCTTGTTTAAATATATTTAAAGAATAAATTAGAACTACTTGGTCCTGTAACGGACTCTGGATGGTGAAGTATGGGAATGGCTCTATGAATAGGCTGTTTAAAGAACTTCGTAAGTATAACGTTGCAAATTACCTGTCTCTGAACTAATATAAAAAATCTTAGAGTAACGTAAGTATTTTTTTGTTTTGAGACTATCTTGCAATAAAATTGTTCGCACTTTGATTTCTATAAATACCAATACTTCCTTACCCGTACTCCAGGAATTCCTCGAATCCAAAAACTGGCTGAATTCAAATGAAAAGATAAATGCAATTTCAAAACCGGGAGAAGGTAATATGAATGTTTTACTCCGCGTAAAAACAGATCAGCGTTCCTTTATTTTAAAACAATCGCGCCCTTATGTACATAAGTACCAGCAAATTAAAGCACCTCTGAACAGAATTGAAGTAGAATATAAATTTTATCAAGCTGTGCAGGGAGCTTTCATAACAAAACATATTCCTGCTATTTTGGCCTTTGATAAAAAGGACTACCTGATACAAATGGAAGATCTGGGACAGTGTGAAGACATGACATTTTGTTACCGGGACCGAAAGGTTTCATTAGATATTCTAAAAAAACTGATCGGCATATCAAATGGGATTCATAAGATGGGTAAGGTCGAAAAATTTCCTGAAAACATGGCCCTGAGGGAATTGAATCATCAGCATATTTTTGTACTGCCTTTTATGGAAGAGAATGGATTTCATTTGGACGAAGTCCAACAAGGTTTACAGGAATTATCGCTCCTTTATAAAAAGGATACAACCATAAAAGCCGTAGTGAATAAACTAGGTGATAAGTACCTTTCTAAAGGTAATGTTTTGATTCATGGCGACTATTACCCTGGTAGCTGGATGCAACTAGAAAATAAGGTTTATATTATAGATCCCGAATTCAGTTTTATAGGTTTCAGAGAATTCGACCTGGGTGTGATGACGGCCCACCTTATTATGGCCACAATGAATGTCTCCTCTATGGCCACAGTAATGGAACACTATAAAGGAGAAGCAGATAGTATCCTGGTTTCTCAGGTAGCAGGAATTGAAATTATAAGGCGTTTAATTGGCCTGGCGCAGTTACCTTTACAACGATCTATCGAGGAAAAAGATTATCTTTTACAACATGCAAGAAAAATGATCTTAATATGAAAAACAACTTTTTAATTATGGCCTTTTTTATGTCCGCCTTAATCGTAGCATGCGAGGATCAGAAGGCGAAAATAGATATCCCTGAGCCAAAGAAATCGGCCTACGCTCAGGATTCTCTTGACCTAAATAAGGAAGAATTATATGATAAGGTCCTGGGTGCACTGGTTGGTTCTGCTATTGGAGATGCCATGGGCACATCAACAGAGATGTGGCACCGGTCTGATATACAGCGTAAATATGGTTACATAACAGGGCTTACTCCTGCAGAACGCATTCAATCACCCGAAGGAACCTGGGAGCATAATCTGGAAGCAGGAGCTACCACAGACGATACAAGATGGAAGTATTTTATGGTCTCTTACTTTGAGACCTATGCACCTGAATTAAGTGCAAAGGATTTTGCAAAGTTTATTACAGATTATTACAGATCTATTGCATCAAAACTGGGGGATAATGAAATCTTGTCTTCCCCAGATGCTTTGGATGCCCGATTAGAAAAGGTAGACTGGATAAAAGAATGGGCCCGAGTAGCACTGGCCTATCAGAAAAGTAATGAAGATTATCTAGAGGCACAAAATCGATTTTACGGTGGAGAAATGTCTTGTGCAGGCATGTTATACACCCCCATGTTTGGTCTATTGGAACCCAACCCTGAGATAGCATATCTTACTGCATATAAACATTCACTTTTTGATCTTGGATACGCCAAGGACATTTCGGGACTGGTAGCTGCAATGACTCATATGGCCATGCGAACCACAAATATGGATTCTATCCTTAATGCGGCAGTTTTTATAGACCCCCTGCGTTATCAAGATAGTAGACTGGTTGGTCGTATCTCCTATAACACCGCGGACGCTACCAGAAAATATGTAAACCTTTCCCGTGAAATTGAAATAACAGAATCCATAATGCTAATAGATTCTTTGGAAATAAAAATCCCTGTTCATTTTACGGGGAACAAAACGGATTGGGTACAACAGGATTTTGTTTATGAATTATTGGAGGAAGACGAAAAGGATATTGCATTTCACGCCGGTGAGATTTGGCAAATTATGATTGCCGGATTGGCCTTTGGCGATGGTGATTTTGAAAAAAGCATTCAGTTTATTGTAAATTACGGTCGAGACAATGATACTGTAGCTGCTGTGGCCGGAATGATCCTAGGGGCTAAGGACGGTTATACTAATTTACCACTAGAATTACGCACCGAAGTGCTTCGTGTAAATAGAGAACAATTGGGTATTGATCTGGAAGCACTTGCTTCCAGGATGGTTGAAACTATGTTGCCTGAAACCGTAAATACAAACTAAAATGGCGGTTAATAATTTTATACATGAAGATTTTTTATTGCAGACCCCATTTGCCAGCAGGCTTTACCACGATTATGCCAAAAACCTGCCAATCATTGATTACCACAATCATTTGCTGCCTAAGAAAATAGCGGAAGATTTTCAATTTGATAATATCTCTCAAGTATGGTTAAACGGAGACCACTATAAATGGAGAACTATGCGTACTCTTGGTATTGAAGAAAAATATATTACAGGAAATGCCTCAGATCAGGAGAAATTTGTAAAATGGGGAGAGACTGTTCCATATACTGTTCGAAATCCTCTGTACCATTGGACGCACCTTGAATTAAAGCGTTATTTTAATATAGATGTACTCCTGGACCAAAATAATGCGCAAAATATTTATGATACATGCACTGAACAATTACAACTTCCCTCACATAGTACCCTGGGTCTATTAGGACAAATGAATGTTGAGGTGGTATGCACAACTGATGATCCCTTGGATACACTTGAATACCACAAAAAAGCTAGACAGAACCTGGACCTAAAATTATTACCAACCTTCAGGCCAGATAAAGCCTATGCAGTTGAGAATACCATCATCTTCCTTGGATACCTAGGCCAGATGGAAGATGCTGCAGGTACATCTATCAATACCTACACCGACTTTCTTGAAGCTCTGGAATCAAGAATAAATTACTTCCATGAAAATGGCTGCAGATTGGCAGATCATGGTTTGGACTATCTTCCTTTTTACAAAAATGAAGGCTTTGATATCTACAAAATCTTTAAAAGATTAAAAAATGGGGAATCCCTAAATTCTAATGAAGTAGCTTATTTTAAATCGGCCGTATTAAAGTTTCTTGCCAAATACTACCATAAAAAAGGTTGGGTACAGCAGTTTCACCTGGGTGCACTTAGGAATAATAACCAAAGAATGCTCCAACAACTAGGTCCGGATTCCGGATTTGATTCTATTGGCGATTTTTCACAAGCAGCTTCCTTAAGTAACTTCATGGATTACCTGGATAGCACAGATGAGCTTGCCAA
>CAZHWD010000039.1:0-4099 GCA_964536335.1 uncultured Eudoraea sp.
ATCTGAGGTTCATCAAACAAAAGATGTGAAGCAATTTTAAAGAGTGCAGATTCCTGATATATGGTCTCCTCATCTGTATGATAAAATGTTTTTATAACCTCAATTTGCTTCTCAATTTGTACTACTATTTTACGTGTCCAATCTTCTGTAGTATTGATGACAATAGTAAACTTGGATACATTCTCAATTTCTGATTTTGAAACATTTAAGCTTTCTATATTGATGTGTCTCTTTAAGAATATTCCAGATATTCTATTGAGCATTCCAACATTATTTTCGGTATAAACCGATATAGTAAACCACTTTTTTTCCATGCTAATTTATTTTAATCGAATATCTGAAACTGATGCCCCGGAAGGAATCATTGGGAATACATTGTCTTCTTTTTCAACACTAACTTCCAGAAAGAATGGCTCTTTTGAGGCCATCATAGCTTGCACCGTTGACTTAAGGTCCTTACGATCTTCCACCCTTTTTGCTTCAATACGATATCCCTCGGCTATTTTTACAAAATCTGGATTGGTCATTACCGTTGAAGCATATCTGCTCTCAAAAAATAATTCCTGCCATTGCCTTACCATCCCTAAGTGACCATTGTTTAAAACAACAATTTTTACCGGAGTCTTATTCTGAAAAATAGTCGCTAATTCCTGAATTGTCATTTGGAAACCACCATCTCCGATAATTGCAACCACTTCCCTTTCCATTGCTCCCATTTTGGCACCAATGGCCGCCGGGAGTGCAAAACCCATGGTTCCCAAACCTCCCGAAGTAATATTACTTTTAGTCTGTTTGAACTTGGCATACCTGCATGCTATCATTTGATGCTGACCTACATCGGTAACTATAACGGCTTTATTTTCCGAAGCTAGATTTATTTCTTCAATCACTTCACCCATGGTTAGACCATCTTTAGTTGGGTAAAGATCATTTTTAATTACAGCTTCATATTCTTCTTCATAATACTTTTTGAATTTATTATGCCAGGCATCATGATTATTTTCTTTAATTAATGGCAATAATAAATCGAGTGATTCTCTTGCATTACCTAAAATAGCCACATCTGCTTTTACATTTTTATCAATCTCAGCGGGGTCTATTTCAAAGTGAATTACTTTTGCTTGTTTTGCATAGGTCTCTAGATTTCCTGTAACCCTGTCATCAAATCGCATGCCTATGGCAATAAGTACATCACATTCGTTGGTAAGCACATTAGGTCCATAGTTCCCGTGCATACCTACCATCCCTACATTTAAGGGATGATCCGTATCCATAGCAGATAAGCCCAAAATGGTCCACGCAGCCGGAATCCCGGCATTTTCAACCAATGCCCGAAGCTGCTTCTCTGCTTTTCCAAGAATAACACCATGGCCAAATACTATAAAAGGTCTTTTTGCATTGTTTATTAATTCTGCCGCAGATTCAATTTTTTTAATATCAGGTTTGGGACTTGGTTTGTAGCTTCGGACTGCTATACAGCGACTGTAACTAAAATCAAATTCTTCAAATTGTGCATTCTTTGTAATATCAATCAATACAGGGCCTGGACGACCCGATTTAGCTATAAAGAAGGCCTTTGCCATAATTTCAGGAATCTCAGAAGCATTTGTAATCTGATAATTCCATTTAGTAACCGGAGTAGATATACCAATTATATCGGTTTCCTGAAATGCATCGGACCCTAGCAGATGTCGGGGTACCTGGCCTGTAATACAAATCATTGGAGTAGAATCTATTTGCGCATCTGCAAGACCGGTTACTAAGTTTGTTGCACCAGGGCCAGAGGTTGCAATAGCAACACCCACTTTTCCTGTAACACGGGCAAAACCCTGTGCCGCATGAGTCGCTCCTTGTTCATGCCTTGTAAGTACATGGTGAAGTTTATCCTGAAACTTATATAGCTCATCATATACAGGCATAATGGCCCCACCTGGATAGCCATATATCAAATTCACATCTTCCGCAAGAAGACAATGGATAATTGCTTCAGCACCACTGATTCTTTTCGAAGTCTCATTGTGTGTCTTTGGTTTTTTTTCCTTTAATGTTTGCATACGCATTATCTTTTATTAAATGCTATAACTTTTTTAACCTTCAATTCATCAAAAAATAACAACTTAAAATTCATCCGTTACACAACCTTGGGAGGCAGATGAAACTGTTTTTGCATATTTATATAAGCTTCCTCTATTTACTTTAAGTGCCGGTTGCACCCATTTTGACAGTCTTTCACTAATATCTTTCTCGGTCAAATCTACTGAAATACTATTTTTTTCCGCATCAATTGTAATAATATCGCCGTCTTCCAGCAAAGCAATGGCACCACCATCCTGAGCCTCAGGAGAGATATGCCCCACTACAAAACCATGGGTTCCGCCTGAAAATCGTCCGTCGGTTATTAATGCAACTTCTTTTCCAAGTCCTGCTCCCATAATTGCAGCAGTTGGTTTTAACATCTCCGGCATGCCAGGCCCACCTTTAGGTCCTTCATACCTTATAACCACCACATCTCCTTTTTTTACCAAACCTTTTCCTATTCCATCATTTGCCTTGAACTCATCATCGAAAACTTTGGCCGGACCAGTAAAATGAAGTCCTTCTTTACCTGTTATTTTCGCTACTGCTCCGTCTTTTGCCAAATTCCCATAAAGAATACGTAAGTGCCCTGTTGCCTTTATCGGGTCCTTCAGCGATTTAACTACTTTCTGACCGGGTTTCAAACCAGGTAAATCTGCTAAGTTTTCTGCAATTGTTTTACCTGTAACGGTTAAGCAGTCGCCATGTAGCATTCCATTGTCAAGCATAAATTTCATTACGGCAGGAGTACCTCCCACACGATGAATATCTTCCATCAAATATTTTCCACTAGGCTTTAAGTCGGCAAGGAAAGGAGTATTGTCGCTTATTTTTTGAAAATCATCCAAAGTAAAATCAATTTCAGCACCTTTCGCAATTGCCAAAAAGTGTAATACTGCATTTGTGGAACCTCCCATAACGGTTATAAGCCGAATTGCATTTTCGAATGATTTTCGTGTTATAATATCACTTGGTTTAATATCCTTCTCTATTAAATGCCATAAAGCCTTGCCCGAATTAAAGCAATCCTGGTATTTTTCCTTGCCTATGGCAGGGTTTGAAGAGTTATAGGGCAATGCCATACCTAAAGCTTCTATTGCCGAAGCCATAGTATTGGCAGTATACATACCACCACAGGCCCCTGCCCCGGGACAGGCATTTTGTATAACACTTTTAAAATCCGTATCATTCATAGTCCCGGCAACTTTCTCGCCCCAGGCTTCAAATGCAGAAACAATATCGAGTTTTTTATCCTTAAAACAACCTGACGCAATTGTCCCGCCATAAACCAAAATAGAAGGTCTGTTTAAGCGGATCATAGCCATCAAGGCCCCCGGCATATTTTTATCACAACCCACAACAGTCACCAGGCCATCATAATTCATTGCCTGAACAACTGTTTCCATTGAATCGGCTATAATATCTCGTGAGGGTAATGAGTATCGCATTCCGTAGGTTCCCATAGAAATTCCATCACTAACGCCAATAGTATTGAATACAAGTCCTACTAAATTGTTTTTTTGAACTCCTCGCTTTACTTCCTGTGCCAGATCGTTCAAATGCATATTACAAGGATTTCCCTCGTAACCAGTACTTCCAATTCCAATAAAAGGTTTTTTTAAATCCTCCTCCTTCAATCCAAGTGCATATAACATAGCCTGGGCAGCGGGTTGAGTTGGATCTTGCGTTACATTTTTACTGTATTTGTTCAATTCCATTAAAAAGGTTCTCTTTAAATCTTAATAGCTCTTAGCTGCTATAGCTTTCAAAGATAATTCTTTAAAAAAGTTGATGTTTTTAACAATTAGTACTTGTTCAAATTCAATAAAACAATTATTTACTTAATTCATTGATATTCAAATACATAAAGGCCTAACATATCCCATATTCAATAAATGGTGAAGTATGATTAATAGGCCTTTTTGGACTAGATTTTATGTCAGAGTAAATATTTGTATGTGAAAATGTATAATCTTTTCTTTACGGTATGAGATATAAATCATACAGATGAAAATAGAAAAAA
>CAZHWD010000040.1:0-8147 GCA_964536335.1 uncultured Eudoraea sp.
TTTTTTCAACAATCTTAATATAATTATTATGAAAACAATTATTAAATTCTTATTTACGCTTTTAATTTTATTCGCATTTTCCTGTAGTCAGGAATCGACTCAAGATCCACTTCCTGCTGATTTGGATGGTGTTTCCGCAAAAACCAATAGTAAAGCAACCCTTGATGTCAGTGGTGCTATTGGTGAAAGTGGAGTTGAAGGTTCCGCTACCTTACATAGAAACAAGAATGGCATTACTGTAAACGTTAAAACTTCAGGTTTAACACCGGGTTATGCATATACTTTATGGATCGTAGCCTTTAATAATCAAGATGGAGTATGTGATCCTACAGGTTGTACCCCAGGGGATTCAGTCGACGCAAAAGCCGAGATTATGTATGGAGCTGGTCATGTTGTGGGAGGCAGCGGTAAAGGGAATTTTTCTGCTCATTTAAATGAAAATGACGTTTCCGGATCAGTAAATGTTGAACATTTCGAGATTCCAACTGTTGGAGGAATGATGGACGCGCAGAAAGCAGAGATTCATGTTGTTGTAAGATGCCATGGCCCTGCAATTCCTGGTATGATAAAAGAACAAATCCAGTCATATGACGGAGGCTGTGATATGTATGAGTGCAACGATGTATGGTTTGGTATTTTTCTTTAGATTAAAGAAAGGTTGCACATTTGGTAACAATTAATAAAAACCGAGGCCGAGCGCCTCGGTTTTTTGTTATGGGGTATTTACTGTGGAAATTTGACCTATATGCCGAACCACATAGTACTCCCGAATAAATCCAATCCAATTTGTTCTTTACAGATTCATATTTTTTCACAACATCGTTCCATTTCACAACGCTTCCAAAAAGGGATTTGTACCTTAGCCCCTTACCACTGCCGAAGACTTTTTGGATTGGGCAAAAAGTAAATGAACAGTAACAAAAATCATATGCAACTTATAAAAACCGAAGCCAAAGGCCTCGGTTTTTTAACGTATTAATTAGCCCGGAAGCAGTTTTTATATAATTAATGTCCTTTGACCCTTGACCCAGCCAAAATTTCAACCTCTTTTTTAATTAATTGGCAGTGTTAAAATTTTTGCCAATAGTCTGACATTTTGTAAATTAGAAGGTATTTCCCCCTATCACATCTTCCTGGACATCGTTGCCACAAGCTCGTATCTGAGCCCTTCACATAGCAATGTATTAGGTGTCAATTTCTCGTTTATAGTTAAACAATTATTAAAAAAATTATGGAATTAAATGAAGTTAAATCATCACAAGTGAATGAAGAAAAATTGAATGAACTTTTGGGAAAAATGGTTGTCGAAATGGGTGCGGCCGCAATAGGGCCGCTTATCATATTGGGAGACCGATTAGGGTTGTACAAAGCCCTTGAGGAATATGGGCCGGTAGGCTCCAGACAATTAGCTGACGCCACGGGTACCTCTGAAAGGTATTTAAGGGAATGGTTGGCCGCTCATGCCGCATCTGGTTATATTGAATATCATCCGGAACGAGATCAATTTTCAATGACCAAGGAACAGGCCATGGTTTTTAGCAATGGGGAGAGCCCGTTTCTTATGACCGGGGCGTTCTATGCCATTTCCTCAATGTACCATGATGAGGAGACAATGGAGAAGGCATTTAAATCTGGAGATGGCGTTTCCTGGGGAGATCATCATAGCTGCCTCTTCTGCGGTACAGAGAAGTTCTTCCGGCCATCATACCGCACCAATATAGTTCCAAATTGGCTCCCGCTCTTAGATGGGGTAGTGGATAAATTAAAGAAAGGAGCTAAAGTAGCTGATGTAGGATGTGGTCATGGAGCATCAACTACGATCATGGCCGAAGCCTTCCCCAATTCAGAATTTATAGGCTTCGATTTTCATGAAAACTCCGTGAAACATGCCGTTGAAGGTGCGAAGAAAACCGGACTTAAAAATGTGTCCTTTAAGGTGGCCAATGCCAAAAATTTCCCCGGGTCCGATTATGATCTAATTGCTTTTTTTGATTGCCTGCATGATATGGGTGATCCGGTTGGGGCTTGTCAACATGTGGTTAAAGCCTTAAAAGCAGACGGTACTTGTTTAATAGTTGAGCCCTATGCTCATGATACTTTGGAAGAAAATTTAAATCCGGTAGGCAGGGCTTTTTATTCATTTTCTACAATGTTATGTACCCCAAGTTCGTTGAGTCAGGAAGTAGGTCTTGCCCTTGGTGCACAGGCGGGTGAAAAACGATTAAAAGAAGTGGCTATGCGGGGAGGCTTTACTAAGTTTAGAAGAGTAACGGAAACACCATTTAATCTAATTCTCGAAGCGCGGCCCTAGTCAAGGAACTGGGCTTTCAATTTGTGAGATAAATATTGAAAAAGTCATTTAAGGAACCGAGGTTCAATACCTCGGTTTTTTGTTAGGTCTAAGCTTCTAAGGAAATTTGACTTACATGTAGGACTACATAGCATTCCCGAATAGATTTAAACTCGGTTATTCTTTACAGAATTATCTTTATTGACAACATCGTTCTATTTTACAGCGCTTGCAAAAAGAGATTTGTATTTTAGCGTCTTACCACTACTTATTGTATTCGGTTTTAAGGGTAAAGCGTAAATGAATATCAAGCAAAAACATACACAACTTATTAAAACCGAAGCCAAGCGCCTCGGTTTTTTGTCTTGTGGGTTTTCCAAGGCAGAATTTTTAGAAGAAGAAGCTCCCAGACTGGAACAATGGTTAAAAAATAATAGGCATGGCGAGATGCGGTATATGGAAAACCATTTCGACAAACGTCTTGATCCTCGCTTGTTGGTTGATGGCGCCAAATCGGTTGTTTCACTCTTGCTAAATTATTATCCACAGGAAATTCAAAACAAAGACACCTATAAAGTTTCCAAATACGCCTACGGACAAGATTACCATCATGTCATCAAATCCAAATTAAGACAACTTCAGGAATTTATTTCAGAAGAAATAGGAGAGGTGAACGGCCGTGCCTTTGTAGATTCCGCACCTGTTTTAGACAAGGCCTGGGCAGCAAAAAGCGGCCTGGGTTGGATGGGAAAGCACAGCAACCTGCTTACCCAACAAGTGGGTTCTTTTTACTTTATAGCCGAACTTATTGTGGACCTCGAATTGGAGTATGACACCCCGGTCATGGACCATTGTGGTTCCTGTACTGCCTGTATAGATGCCTGCCCAACAGAAGCTATTGTGGAACCTTATGTAGTAGATGGCAGCAAGTGTATTTCCTATTTTACTATTGAACTTAAGAATGAAATTCCAACTTCTGTAAAAGATAAGTTTGACGACTGGGTCTTTGGTTGTGACATCTGCCAGGACGTATGCCCTTGGAACAAGTTTTCCAAAGCCCACCGGGAACCGCTATTTAATCCGCACCCGGAACTGTTGTCTATGACCAAAAAAGACTGGGAAGAAATCACTGAAGATGTTTTTAAAAAAGTATTTCAAAAATCAGCGGTTAAGCGTACCAAATTTTCAGGTTTACGGCGAAACATTGAATTTCTGAAATAAATTGCCTAAGAACGATATCGGTTTCGTTGTTAAATTGCCTATTTTTTTATTAAGATTTCATTAAGACCCTTTATAAAATGCTATATTGATGACTTATTTGGTAGAACAAACATTATTGCCAGTTATTTAAAGATGTGCAAATACCTATGCAACAGTGTTTAAAACTAATTTTACTACTTCAAGTTTATGATGAAAATTAGGAAACCCGAGCTTAGTTTTTGGCAGATCTGGAATATGAATGTTGGGTTTTTTGGTATTCAATTCAGTTTTGGATTGCAACAAACGGCCATAAATCCAATATTTTCATTCCTTGGGGCACATCACGAAGAACTACCCTTATTAAATCTTGCTGGTCCTATTACTGGCTTGTTGATTCAGCCATTGATTGGAGCAATTTCAGATAAGACATGGTCCCCGCGTTGGGGAAGAAGAAAACCTTTTTTTCTCATTGGAGCTATTGTGGCAAGTTTATGCCTGTTTGCTTTTCCTTTCAGTCCTCATTTGTGGTTTGCTGTGGGCTTACTATGGATTTTAGATGCGGCAAACAATACCGCAATGGAACCTTATAGAGCGTTTATTGGAGATAAGCTTCCAGATAACCAGCTCACCTATGGTTTTCAAATGCAGAGCCTTTTTGTCGGGGCAGGAATTACCCTGGCTAATTTTTCATTATTTCTGTTTCAGGATTGGTTTAGTGTTCCTGCTGTGGCCGGAGATCTATGCAGTAACGGTGCGGAAACGGTCACGGCAATTCCAAAATGGGTGTATTATTCATTCTTTTTGGGTGCAATTGCATCAGTTACAACTATTTTATGGTCGGTTTGGAAAACTCCGGAAATTCCACCATCTGAAGAGGAGTTAGCCTTTATTAGAGATCGGAAAAAAGAAAAGTCCAGCCTAAAAAAGACTTTCGAGCCCATTATCGAAATAGTGCACGCTATTGGCGATATGCCCAAACTTATGTGGAATCTGTCTGCGGTGTATTTGTTTCAATGGTACGCCTTATTTGTATATTGGCAATTCATAACACCCATGCTTCGAACAAGTCTTTTTGGGATTAGTAATGAAGACACGGAAAAGTTCGATTCCATAATGGCTGCCTGTAAGTCAGGTGCTGAAATAAATGCCGCGGATATGTCCTTTGCTGAAAATATTCAACTATTGTCGGAACAGGCTTTAGCTCAAACAGGACTGATGAATGGAACGTACAATATGGTTACCATGTTCGTTGCTCTGATTTTGGTACCTCTAGCGAGAAAGTACAGTTCAAAATTTGTTTATATTCTTAGTCTATTATTAACCGGCCTGGCTTTGTTGAGCATGCCTTTTATTAAGGATCAATACCTGTTGCTATTGCCTATGATTCTGTTTGGTATAGGTTGGGCAGCGATGATGGGGATACCTTATGCCATGGTTTCAAAAGTAATTCCTGAGGAACGTAGAGGGGTTTATATGGGCATTGTCAATATGATGATTGTGATTCCTATGCTAATTCAGACTATTTCTTTTGGATCTATAATAAAGTACTGGCTTAATAATAATGCAATAAATGCTATTCTTTTTGCCGGCGTGTTCTTTATGATCGCTGCTGTTTTTGCTACACGATTAAAAGTAACATCTGAGAAAGCAGTGGTATAATGATAAAAAAACCATTAATCAACAATATATGTGTTCCATTGGCCTTGATATTTCCTATGCGGAATAGTAATATCTTCGTTGTTAGGTTTTAACTGCGATTAGCTGTCTTTGCTAACAAGGTTTCACTTAAATTTGTGATACAAATCCATTTTATGGCCGAAGAAAAAAAAAGAAGGGAGGCATTAATATATCATGCCAAACCTACACCGGGCAAAATTAAAATTGTTCCAACTAAACCCTATGCCACTCAGCGTGATCTGGCTCTAGCCTATTCTCCCGGTGTGGCTGCACCTTGCCTTGAGATAAAAAAGAACAAGGAGAATGTATATAAATACACTGCCAAGGGTAATCTTGTTGCCATTATTACAAATGGAACGGCTGTTCTTGGGCTTGGAGATATTGGCCCGGAGGCTTCCAAACCCGTAATGGAGGGAAAGAGTTTGCTTTTTAAAATTTTTGCGGATATAGATGGTATTGATATAGAACTTGACACAAAAGACGTAGACAAGTTTGTAGAAACCGTAAAGATCATTGCGCCTACTTTTGGAGGGATAAATCTGGAAGATATTAAGGCTCCTGAAGCCTTTGAAATTGAACGAAGATTAAAGGAAGAGCTTGATATTCCTGTGATGCATGATGATCAGCATGGAACAGCAATAATTTCGGCTGCAGCCTTGTTAAATGCATTAGAGATAACGAAAAAGAAAATTGAAAAAGTAAAAATCGTTGTAAGTGGAGCAGGAGCCGCAGCGGTTTCATGTACAAGACTTTATAAAGCCTTTGGTGCGAAAGCAGAGAATATCGTAATGTTGGATAGCAAAGGTGTAATTCGCCAGGATGCAGAAAATCTCTCCAAAGAAAAACTCGAGTTTGCTACAAAGAGAAAAATAAATAACTTGGCCGAAGCCGCTAAGGATGCCGATGTTTTTATAGGACTCTCAATTGCCGATATCCTGACTCCGGAGATGCTTAAATCGATGGCAAAAGATCCAATTGTCTTTGCCATGGCCAATCCGGATCCTGAGATAAAGTATAAACTGGCTTGTAATACAAGAGACGATGTTATTATGGCTACCGGAAGATCTGATCATCCAAATCAGGTGAATAATGTTTTGGGGTTTCCATTTATATTTCGAGGGGCACTAGATGTTAGAGCAACTAAAATTAACGAAGCCATGAAAATGGCAGCTGTAAAAGCATTATCTGAATTGACTAAGCAGCCCGTTCCTGAACAGGTAAATATTGCGTACGGGGAAACCAGATTAACTTTTGGCAAGGACTATATAATTCCAAAGCCCTTTGATCCAAGGCTTATAGCGGAAATACCCCCGGCAGTGGCAAAAGCAGCCATGGAAAGTGGCGTTGCCAAGGCACCCATTGAGGACTGGAACAGGTATAGGGAAGAACTCCTTAAGAGATCCGGAGATGATAATAAGGTGATGCGCCTATTGATGAATAGAGCTAAAAGTAATCCAAAAAGGATTGTTTTTGCCGAAGCGAATCATCTGGATGTTTTGAAAACTGCCCAAATTGCTTATGAAGAAGGGATTGCCATCCCTATCTTATTAGGAAATAAAGAGGTAATCCTGGAGTTGAAAAATGAATTGGAATTTGATGCAGATGTACAAATAATTGACCCTAAGGATGAAGATTCTATAGCGAAAAGAAAAAGTTATGCCGCTAAATTCTTCGAAGCAAGAAAAAGAAGTGGAGTTACATTATACAGTGCGAATACTAAAATGAGAGAGCGTAATTATTATGGGGCAATGATGGTCCTGGAAGGCGATGCAGATGGCATGATTTCAGGGCATTCTAGGGCATATTCAAATGTGGTGAAGCCAATTTTTGAAGTCATAGGAAAAGCAAATAAGGTTTCAAGGGCTGCTACTGCTCATATTATGATTACCCAAAGAGGTCCATTAATCCTTTCAGATACCTCAATAAATATTGATCCCAGTTCAGAAGAATTGGCTGAGATAACACAGATGACAGCTAACCTGGGTATGGCCTTTGGTTTTGATCCTGTTTTGGCACTTTTATCGTATTCTAATTTTGGTTCTTCCAACCATCCACATGCCGTTAAGGTAAGAGAAGCTATTAAGATACTACACTCAAGAAATCCTCAATTAATAGTTGATGGAGAAATTCAAACTGATTTTGCACTAAACAAAAAACTAAGAAAAAGTCAGTTTCCCTTTTCCTCTCTGGCAGGTAAAAAAGTGAATACCTTAATTTTTCCTAATCTTGAATCTGCAAATATTACCTATAAATTGCTTAAAGAGCTTCATGCTGCTGAATCAATTGGGCCAATTATGCTGGGCCTTAGAAAAGCGGTTCATGTTTTGCAATTGGGAGCCAGTGTTGAAGAGATGGTAAATATGACCGCCGTAGCCGTTATAGATGCTCAGGAGCGTGAGAAAAGACGAAAGGTAAAAATGGGATTGAACGAGGAGAAGAATTAATAAACCATTTCAATAACGAATAATTACGAATGATTACCCATTTAAAAGGCAGGCTTGTTGAAAGGAATCCCACTTACGTGGTAATAGAATGTGCAGGTGTTGGCTATTTTGTAAACATTTCCCTTCATACTTTTTCAAGCATTTCAGATTCTGAAAGTATTCAACTTTACACTCATTTACAGGTAAAGGAAGACTCGCATACCCTCTATGGATTTGCAGAGAAATCTGAAAGAGAAATTTTCAGGTTATTGTTGTCTGTTTCAGGAATAGGTTCAAGTATTGCGAGAACTATGCTTTCTTCGCTTACACCCTTGCAGATTAGAGATGCAATTGCCTGTGGGGATGTTCCTACAATACAGGCGGTTAAGGGCATAGGCGCCAAAACCGCTCAACGTGTTATTTTGGACCTAAAAGACAAGGTTTTAAAAATCTATGATATTGACGAAGTTTCACCAAATTCAAACAATACAAATAAAGAAGAAGCGTTATCTGCTTTAGAGGTTCTCGGGTTTGCCCGAAGGCAGTCAGAAAAGGCT
>CAZHWD010000041.1:0-10030 GCA_964536335.1 uncultured Eudoraea sp.
TGAACCAATATGTTAATAATCGGAATTGCGGGAGGGACAGGATGTGGTAAAACCACAGTTGTTAATCAAATTATTAACGAACTTCCTAATGAAGAAGTTGGATTAATATCTCAGGATTCATATTACAATGACCTGTCGCACCTCAGTTTTGACGAGCGTTCAAAAATTAATTTTGACCATCCCAGGGCAATTGACTTTGTGCTTCTGGCACAACATCTTAAAAAGTTAAGGCGGGGAGAGCACATTGATCAGCCTGTATACTCGTTCCCAAAGCACAATAGAACGAAAGATACAATAAGAACGCACCCAAGAAAAGTAATGATTATTGAGGGAATTTTAATCATGACTAACCCACTTATCAGGAAAATGTTCGATATCAAGATCTTTGTCCATGCCGATTCTGATGAACGACTCATAAGGAGACTCAAACGAGATATAAATGAGAGAGGAAGAGATTTGTCGGAAGTGCTAAACAGATATCAAACCACTTTGAAACCTATGCATGATCAATTCATAGAACCTACAAAGGAATACGCAGACATAATTATTCCAAATAATAAATACAATACGGTAGCGGTAGATATTGTGCGCACTATCATTAATGAAAAATTAAGCTAATGGGTTTGAAAGCTATCAGAAATAAGAAGTGGTTTGGAATATTGACAAATATTTATGTGCTGGTATTAACCGTCTTCGTCATATGGATGGCTTTTTTCGATACAAACTCTTTGCTTATACATATGGAGTTGAGGAAAGAAATTAAAAAATTAGAAAAGACCCAGGAATTCCTGAAAGAAGAAATAGCTAAGGATAAAGAAATTATTGAACAGCTCTCGGACCCCAAAGAATTAGAAAAATTTGCCCGTGAAAACTATTATCTTAAAAAAAAGAATGAGGAAATTTATTTGATTGAGTTCGAGGATAGTATAAAACAGAAAAAAAATGAATAAAAAACAACTGTTTACCGATTTCCCGAATATTTCTCCACAAGCCTGGAAGCAAAAAATACAGGCAGATCTAAAAGGTGCAGATTACAATGATACCCTGATATGGGAGTCACCGGAAGGTATTAAAGTGAAACCTTTTTACCATGCCGATGATCTGAATGAAAGCCTGATGAGGTCGCCTTCTACCGAATCTGACTGGCTAATTGGGCAGCATATTTTGGTTACAGATGCCGCAGAGGCAAATCAAAAGGCTATAAAGGCTGTCAAAAGCGGAACTGAGAGTTTGATTTTCACCTTAACCAGTCCTGATTTGAAACCAAGGATGATCTTGGAGGGTATTGATATTAATTCAATTCCTGTACACTTTCAATTTCTATTTCTGTCTGTGCCGTATATCAAGGATCTTCTATCATATACAAATAGCTATAAAGGGAATATTTATTTTCATATAGATATTTTGGGTAATTTTTGCAGAACTGGAAATTGGTTTACAGATTTTGATTCAGACCATGCTGCCCTGAAAGAAATATTAATTGAGGCTGCAAACACGCCAACCTTAAGCATAGATGTTTCACTCTATCAAAATGCAGGAGCCAACCGGACGCAGCAACTGGCCTACGCTCTTGGACATGCAAGTGAATATCTTAATTTTTTGAATAAGAAAAAGCTATTACGTTCTGATCTGAAAGTTTGCTTTAAAATGGCTGTTGATGGAAATTACTTTTTTGAGATTGCTAAATTAAGAGCCTTACGCTTGCTTTGGAAGACCGTCGCAGTTGAATTCGGAGTTTCTACGGATTGTCATATTTTGGCTTGCCCCTCAAACCGAAACAAGACAATATATGACTACAATGTAAATCTACTCAGAACCACAACAGAGTGTATGTCTGCAATTCTCGGCGGGGCTGATACAATTTATAATTTATCATATGACGCTATATATCATGAAAACAATGATTTTGGAGAAAGAATATCCAGAAATCAATTGCTTATTTTAAAAGGTGAGAGTTATTTGGACAAAATTGCGAATCCGTCAGATGGCTCATATTATATAGAGGTGCTAACGCAACAAATGGCAGAAAAGGCATTGGATATCTTTAAACAAATTGAGCAGGGTGATGGCTTTTTAAAACAATTAAAAGCTCATAATATTCAAAGGAAAATCAAGGAAAGTGCACTTAAACAACAAATTCGATATGATGACGGAGACGAGGTATTAGTAGGTAGCAATAAATACCCTAATGAAATTGACAAAATGAAACAAGAATTACAAAAAATTCCCTTTACAAAATATAATCCAAGGAAAACCATTATTGAACCAATTGTGGAAATTAGATTGTCGGAATCGTCAGAAAAAATAAGATTGGATCATGAGTAGAAAACAGCTGCAACACCTAAAATTAAAACCTGTTGATTCTAATAGGCAAAAAGAATCAAAAAAACCCGACTTTATAACCGCCGAAGATATCCCGGTAAAGTCCTTTTTATCAAAAAATGATATAGGACATTTAGAGCATCTTAATTTTGCAGCAGGCATTGCGCCAAATTTACGAGGCCCATATTCTACGATGTATGTGCGAAGACCATGGACCATTCGACAGTATGCAGGATTCTCTACTGCACATGAAAGCAATGCATTTTACAGACGCAATCTCGCAGCTGGTCAAAAAGGTCTTTCCGTTGCATTTGACCTGCCCACCCATAGAGGTTATGACAGTGACCACGAACGAGTGGTAGGAGATGTAGGTAAAGCGGGCGTAGCCATTGATTCTATTGAGGATATGAAAATATTATTCGACGGTATTCCTTTAGATAAGATGTCTGTATCGATGACCATGAATGGTGCGGTACTACCCATTATGGCTTTTTATATAGTTGCCGCAGAGGAACAAGGAGTGTCTCCTGAACAACTAGCAGGGACCATACAAAATGACATATTAAAAGAGTTTATGGTTAGAAATACTTACATCTACCCACCTACTCCTTCAATGCAGATAATTGCAGATATTTTTGAATTTACCAGTAAATATATGCCCAGATTTAACAGCATAAGCATTTCCGGTTATCATATGCAGGAAGCTGGAGCTACTGCTGATATTGAACTTGCCTACACTCTGGCCGATGGACTGGAATATATTAGAACAGGTTTAAAGGCAGGTCTGGATATTGATCATTTTGCCCCCAGGCTTTCATTTTTCTGGGCCATTGGAATGAATCATTTTATGGAAATTGCCAAAATGAGGGCGGGAAGAATGCTTTGGGCTAAACTCGTAAAACAGTTTAACCCTAAAAATCAAAAATCTCTGGCACTTAGAACACATTGTCAGACCAGTGGTTGGAGCCTTACCGAACAAGATCCTTTCAACAATGTTGCAAGAACCGTCATAGAGGCGTTGGCCGCGGCTCTGGGAGGTACTCAAAGTCTTCATACTAATGCATTGGATGAGGCCATTGCCTTACCCACTGATTTTTCGGCGCGTATTGCCCGAAACACCCAGATTTATCTGCAGGAAGAAACAAAAATCACCAAAACAGTAGACCCGTGGGCAGGAAGCTATTATGTAGAATATTTGACAAATGAATTAGCAAAAAAAGCCTGGGATCTTATTGAAGAAGTCGAAGAGCACGGTGGTATGACTAAAGCAATTGAGGCAGGTATACCCAAAATGCGGATTGAACAAGCTGCCGCCAAAAAACAGGCTCGTATAGACAGCGGACAAGATGTTATTGTTGGAGTCAACAAATATCAGTTGGAAGAAGAAGATGAATTGCAGATATTGGAGGTAGATAATGCAGAGGTACGAAGACAGCAAATAGAACGATTAGAAATATTAAAACGGGAAAGAGATAACACGGAAGTAAATAGTATCCTGAAAAAATTAACACAAGCTGCTAAAGATAAAACAGCGGCAAAATCAGTTCAAGGTGAAAACAATTTGCTAGCTTTAGCGATAGAAGCAGCCAGGGCTAAGGCCACTCTTGGAGAGATTAGTGATGCTCTGGAAGTTGCTTTTGGAAGATATAAAGCAAAAATTCAATCGTTTACAGGAGTGTACGCAAAAGAAATTAAGGACGACCAAAGTTTTAAAAAGGCAAGAGAATTGGCGAATAAATTTGCAGCGCAGGAAGGTCGAAGACCTCGAATTATGATTGCAAAAATGGGACAGGATGGGCATGATCGTGGTGCAAAAGTTGTCGCTACCGGATATGCAGATCTCGGATTTGATGTTGATATAGGACCCTTATTCCAAACACCTGAGGAGGCAGCAAAACAGGCAGTGGAAAATGATGTACATATTCTTGGCGTTTCTTCATTGGCTGCCGGCCACAAAACCTTAGTGCCACAGGTATTGGAAGAGTTGAAAAAATATAGTAGAGAAGACATAATGGTAATTGTGGGAGGTGTAATTCCCAAACAGGATTATAAATATTTGTTTGATGCCGGAGCCGCAGCTGTATTTGGACCAGGTACCAAAATTAGTGATGCAGCAATCCAGATACTTGATATTTTAATAGATTAAGTAGTTTGGATACCTAGCCCAATTGCCTAAGGGATATACTTTAACCAACTTTAACGCTTTTGTCAGAGTTATTCACTTTGTGTTAACAAAATACTTTTTTGGGCATTGTAAATAATCGTATTTTTAACCCCTAACTTACTTCAATTATGGGCAAGATTATTGCTATCGCAAACCAAAAAGGTGGGGTTGGTAAAACCACCACCACAGTAAATCTGGCTGCCTCGCTGGGTGTACTTGAAAAAAAAGTGTTATTAATTGATGCCGATCCCCAGGCCAATGCAACTTCCGGATTAGGTATTAATGTAGATGAAATTCAAATTGGTACATACCAGTTATTGGAGCATACAAGGACAGCTGGAGAAACAATCATTAAGACCTCCTCACCTAATGTTGACTTAATTCCTGCACATATAGATCTAGTCGCTATTGAAATAGAATTAGTAGACAAGGATGAAAGGGAATATATGATGAAGAAAGCCATTGGCGATTTAAGAGCGATATACGATTATATTCTAATTGATTGTGCACCTTCTTTAGGCCTGCTTACTCTCAATGCTTTAACGGCAGCAGACTCGGTAATTATTCCTATACAATGTGAATATTTTGCTCTGGAAGGACTTGGAAAATTATTAAACACGATAAAAAGTGTACAAAGGATTCACAATCCTGAATTAGATATTGAAGGTATGTTGCTAACCATGTACGATTCCAGATTACGGCTTTCTAATCAGGTTGTGGAAGAGGTCAAGAAACATTTCTCTAATATGGTTTTTGACACTATAATTCAGCGCAATGTTCGTCTGGGAGAGGCCCCAAGTTATGGGGAAAGTATTATAAAATATGATGCCAGTAGTAAAGGTGCAACAAACTACTTAAATATGGCCAACGAACTATTGAAAAAAAATAGAGAGAAGGTATAATGGCAAAAGCAACCAAGAAACAGGCTTTGGGAAGAGGACTTTCTGCTCTGCTTAAAGATCCTGAAAATGATATTAATTCGGTATCGGATAGAAATGCTGATAAAGTTGTTGGTAATATAGTAGAACTAGATATTGACACTATTGAGGTAAACCCTTTTCAGCCCCGTTCTCATTTTAATGATGATACCCTTCAGGAACTGGCTTCCTCTATAAACGAATTAGGAGTTATTCAACCAATTACAGTAAGAAAATCTGACTTTAATAAATTTCAGTTAGTTTCAGGAGAGAGGAGATATAGGGCTTCTAAACTAATTGGACTTAGAACAATACCTGCATATATTAGAATTGCCAATGATCAGGAGTCTCTTGAAATGGCACTGGTTGAAAATATTCAACGCCAGGATCTGGATCCAATTGAAATTGCACTTTCCTATAATCGTTTAATCAATGAAATAGGTTTGACTCAGGAAAAATTAAGTGACCGGGTGGGTAAAAAAAGATCGACCATTGCGAATTACCTTCGCTTATTACGCCTGGACCCCATTATACAAACCGGAATGCGAGATGGCTTTATTTCTATGGGACATGGCAGGACTCTGGTAAATATTGACTCAAAAGAAGATCAAATTAATCTTTATGAAAAAATTGTAAAAAACAGTTTGTCAGTTAGAGAAACCGAGCATCTTGTGAAGCATTATCATGAAGGACCCAAACAAAAGAGGTCTTCAAACACGTCATCAGTTACAACAGAATTTATAAATCATGGCGCTAAACAACTTAAAAACTATCTTTCTGCAAAAATAACAGTCAATTCTACAGAGGACGGCAAGGGTAGGATAAGTATTCCCTTCAGTTCAGAGGAAGATTTTCAGCGGTTGAAAAAACTAATTACAGGTGAGTAAAAACCTTGTCTTCTTGTCTTTACTATTGTTCCCTTTACTTTTAACTTTTGCCCAGGAAGGTCAAAAAGAAAGTCCTGAGGATTCGGTCGAACAAAATTTAAAAAAACAAAAAGTTATTGTTGAAGGTAAAGTGGAAAAGAAGCGGATTAATCCATTAGCTCCAAGCAAGGCCGCATTTTATTCTGCTGTTCTGCCCGGCTTAGGTCAGGCCTATAACAAGCGATATTGGAAAATTCCTATTGTAATTGGTGCTATAGGTGTTGGTATCTATGCCTATGAGTATAATGATGATCTTTATGATCGCTTTCGCACGGCCTTTAAAAGAAGAAAAGCTGGTTTTACTGATGATGAATTCTATGATGTAAACGGGTCTGGTATAGTTCCTGGTAGCCCGGACTTATCAGACAGCGCCCTGCAGGATGGTCAGGAACGTTATCAAAGAGATCGCGATTTGGCATTGTTTATTACACTTGCATTATATGCTTTGAATATTATTGATGCCAATGTGGATGCACATTTAAAACAATTTAATGTAGATGACGATCTTGGTCTGGATGTTAAACCATATTTGGAATATAACCCTATTATTGGAGACCCTAACTACGGAGTGGCTTTAATCATTAAATTCTAAAATATGAATATAGGTTTATTTGGATATGGAAAAATGGGGAAAATGATTGAAAAGATCGCTATCCAACGAAATCATTCAATAATTGCCAGAGCAGATGTTGACACTAAAGAAATTGACTTTACCTCAATGGATATGGCAATCGATTTTAGTAGTCCGGAGGCTGCGTTTACTAATATTAAAAATTGTCTTGAAAATAATGTACCGGTTATATCAGGCACCACAGGTTGGCTGAAAGATTACGACAAAGTGATTTCTTTATGTAAAGAGAAAAATGGAGCCTTTATTTATGCTTCAAATTTCAGCTTGGGGGTAAACCTATTTTTTGAATTAAACTGTTATTTAGCAAAAATGATGGGCAATTTACACCAATATAAGGTATCAATAGAGGAAACCCACCATCTGCAAAAACTTGATGCTCCCAGTGGCACGGCAATTACACTTGCTGAAAGTATTATTGAGAATTCTGATTATGAAGGCTGGCAAATGGAAAAATCTCGAGACCAACATGTCCCTATAATCTCCAAAAGGATTGCCAATGAATACGGTACCCATGTTGTTTCTTATGAAAGTTTAGTTGATGAGATAGTTATAAAGCACAAAGCACATAATAGGCAAGGTTTTGCATTAGGTGCAATTGTAGCCGCGGAATGGTTAAATGGAAAAGAAGGTGTCTTCACTATGAAGGATGTGTTAAACCTGGGTTAATTATGGTAACAATTCAGACTAAATAACGTCTGAAAAAAATATAGAAAAGAATATGAACGGTACAAATTGGATCATCTTTATTTTAATAATACAAATCATTCATTTTTTAGGGACTTGGAAGCTTTATATTAAAGCGGGCAGAAAACCTTGGGAAGCGGCCGTTCCGATATATAATGCCATTGTATTAATGCAAATAATAAGAAGACCCAAATGGTGGGTAATTCTTCTTTTTATCCCCATTATTAATCTTCTAATGTTTCCAGTAATTTGGGTTGAAACTATACGCAGCTTTGGAAGAAATAGCCTTCTTGAAACATGGTTGGTAATACTAACCCTTGGATTTTATATTTACTATGTTAATTATGCCTTAGATGTAACTTATATTGAGGACAGAAGTCTGCATCCAAAAAGCGGGTTAGGAGAATGGGTGAGCTCTATTGTATTTGCTGTGGTGGCTGCCACACTGGTCCATACTTATTTCATACAGCCTTATGTAATCCCAACTGGTTCTTTGGAGCGTACACTAAGGATAGGTGACCTACTTTTTGTGAGTAAATTTCACTATGGCGCCCGAGCCCCAATGACTACCGTAGCAGCTCCAATGGTACATGATACAATACCGGGATTAGGTATTAGATCGTATCTCAAGAAGCCTCAATTACCCTATTTTAGATTACCTGGATTTGAAGAGGTTAAAAAAAATGATATTGTTGTTTTTAGCTGGCCGGCAGATACAGTACGGGTCTTTTTTAAAAAGGAAGAAGGAGTAAAAAAACCTATTGATAAAAAATCCAACTATGTAAAGCGTTGTGTTGGTGCTCCTGGCGATTCGCTATCTGTAATTGATGGTTTGGTATATATTAACGGTAAACAACTACAACTATCAGACAGAGCCAAACCACAATATGATTATAATGTTTACTCACAAAAAGGAGTATCATCAAGATTGCTTATACGTTTAGGCATAGATGAATTTACACGAAAATATCTGTCGGCTCCTTTAAACCAAAATCAATTTGATGCAGTGAACAAATACCTACTAGCCGGCGGTCAAAATGCGAAGGGTGAAATAGAGCTGATTACCGATGCAAGTGGAATCCCCCCCAAGGTTATAAGACAGACGGGGCTTTCCTTAAGGGAAGAAACAGGACGCCAGCGCTCGGTGACACTGACTGATGAAATGTTGGAAGTATTAAGCAATAATCCGGATATAGATTCTGTTATAAAAATAGTAGAACCCAAAGGATTAAAAGGTTATAATATATTCCCGCATGCTCCTGACTATCCCTGGAATAATGATAACTTTGGACCTATATACATTCCTCAAAAAGGAGTAACTATTTCGCTGACTCCAAAAGTTCTTCCACTTTATAAAAAGATAATTCGCGACTATGAAGGAAATACTGTCGGAGTTTCAGGGAATCAGATAAGCATAAACGGGCAGGTTACTGACTCCTATACCTTTAAACAGGATTACTACTGGATGATGGGAGATAACAGAGATCACTCAGAAGATAGCCGGAGTTGGGGGTATGTCCCTGCTAATCATATTGTTGGCAAACCGATTTTTATTTGGCTCAGCTTTGATAATTTTAAACAAGGAATTACGAATTGGAAACCTAGATGGGACAGGATTTTTACCACTGTTGGAGGCGATGGAGAGCCCAGATCTTATTTTAGACATTTCCTTGTTATGCTGGCAGCCTGGTTTATATTTGATTACTTTTGGAAGCGTAGAAAGAAGCTTAAAAAGTAACAGATACGTTTTTGGGTGGAATAAAAATACAAATATATGGTTCTGTTACTCCATCCGACATACCTGCCTGACATTGCGACTTTTGCAACTCTTGTGCAAAATAATATAATCTGGGAAATCTGCGATAATTATCAAAAACAAACCTATCGAAATCGAGCCTATATTTGTACAGATCAGGGTAAGTTTATGTTGAATATTCCAATTAAACATGTAGGAGGTAAAGAGGGCAGACAAAAGTATAAAGATGTAAGGTTGGATAATGATTACAGATGGCAACGTCAACATTGGAAGACACTTCAAACCGCATACAGGACGTCTCCTTTTTTTGAATATTACGAAGATGATCTGGCCCCTATTTTTATGAATAGTTACTCATATTTATTAGATTTTAACCTTAATGCCATTGATATTATTGCCAGTTGCCTGCAATTCAATATTAACACTAGGCAAACTGATGTCTATGAGCTAAATCCCAAAGCGGTTTTTGATGCCAGGTTTTTGGTACATGCCAAAAAAACAATTAATATGAGGCAAAACAGCTATATGCAGGTTTTTAATGCCAGGCATGGTTTTATTGAAAATTGTAGTGTGCTGGATTTGTTATTCAACGAAGGAACTGCCAGTCTTGATTATTTAATGAATCAAAAT
>CAZHWD010000042.1:0-18266 GCA_964536335.1 uncultured Eudoraea sp.
AGGAAACCGGTTACCGGTCTCAATGCCGCTTTTGTTAACGTAGGCTACGAAAAAGATGCATTTTTACATTATCATGACCTTGGACCGCAATTGTCCAGCATGTTGAAGTTTATTAAATTAGTGAGTACTGGAAAACTAAAAGATTTTTCCCTTAAAAATTTTCCATTTGAAAAAGATATTGATAAACATGGAAGTATTAATAATGTAATCAAATCCAATCAATCTCTTTTAGTGCAAATTGTTAAAGAACCAATTTCTACCAAAGGCCCCCGAATTAGTTCGGAACTTTCCATAGCCGGACGATACTTGGTTATGGTTCCTTTTTCCGAACGTGTTTCCGTATCACAAAAAATAGGAAGCAATGAAGAGAAAGACAGGCTTAAAAGGCTGGTAAAAAGCATAAAACCCAAAGGGTTTGGGGTAATTATAAGAACAGTTGCAGATGGCAAAAAAGTAGCAGAATTAGACAAAGATCTTCAGAACTTGCTGAACAAGTGGACAGCAATGTGTAAGAAATTGTATAAAGCGCCGACACCTTCCAAAGTTTTGGTTGAGCTAAATAGAGCTTCCTCAATATTAAGAGATGTTTTTAACGATTCCTTCAGCGGTATCCACGTTGATGATGAGACGCTTTATGACCAGATTAAAGATTACGTGCAGGAAATTGCACCCAATAAAGAATCCATAGTTAAGTTGTATAATTCTTCTGTGCCAATTTTTGAAAAATTTGGTATAGAGAGGCAGATCAAGACCTCCTTTGGACGTACGGCGTCCATGAGCAAAGGCGCCTATTTGGTGATAGAACATACCGAAGCTCTTCATGTAATTGACGTGAATAGTGGTAACCGCTCCAACAAAGCAAAAAATCAAGAAGATACCGCTTTGGAAGTGAACATCTTGGCCGCCTCAGAAATTGCAAGACAATTGCGCTTGCGAGATATGGGTGGTATCATTGTTGTTGATTTCATAGACATGGTAAAAGCCGATCACAGAAGAAAACTTTTTGATCACCTAAGGGATGAGATGAAAGAAGACAGAGCCAAACATAAAATATTGCCTCCTAGCAAGTTTGGTCTTATACAAATTACCAGGCAAAGGGTTCGTCCCGAAGTAAATATTAAGACAACTGAGGTAAATCCCAGTGGCCAGGGCCAGGAGGTAGAGGCTCCAATTGTTTTAGTTGAAAAAATGAATGTAGATCTTGAAAGAATAATGAAAGGACCTGCAAGGGATAAAGGAATTGTGCTAAATACACATCCTTTTATTGCCGCTTATTTGACTAAAGGATTCCCCTCACATCGTTCCAAATGGTTTATGGAATATAAAAAATGGATAAAAATTCAGCCAAGAGATGCTTATACGTATCTCGAATACCATTTTAAAGATAAAGATGGCAAAACCATTAGATAAAAAAAGCGACTTCCAAAACGGAGTCGCTTTTTTTTTGCAATATAGGGAACCGTCATAAAATACTCCTCATCAAAAATTTATATCGTTCCATATGTAATATGAAAATCTGTTTTTATTGAATTTTAACTGTTATTCATAAATTTGTTCCTAATAGGCTATGGCCAAAACAAAAATTATGAAAAATCCGGCCAGTATTATTTTACTAATATTTTTACTGATTATTTCTTGTACCTCAACCAATGAGAATGACGATTTTACGGAAATAATTAAAGACAGTCCTTTTATAAATGGCAAAAATGACTATTTAAATTCTCCATATGTTACAGCAGGGGATCGGGTATATATGGTGGGTCACCAAAATGGGTCTTTCCCAGATTTGGGATGGCATGTTGAAGGCGAAATGGGTGGAATCTGGGATCACCCTATTAAACTAATGGATGGGTTTGAAGTATCTCTGGATTGGGGAGAAAAAAATTTAAAACTAGATGCGGCAACTTCATTTGTAAACTATCCATATGCAAATAAACATACATATAATCTTAGTGCAAATAATTTACAAATTGAACGTTTTCAATTTGTGCCTGATGGCAAGGAAGGGATTCTGATTCAATATAGAATGAAAAGCCTATCAGAAAAAACACAAAACTTTGACTTTATATTCAGCGGATTTTCAGATTTAAGACCTGTTTGGCTTGGCGAGCGAACCGGGATGACAGATAGTAAAGACAAGGTAGAATTTCTAAAGGATTCCAGTGCATGGCTTATAAAGGACGACAAAAATCCATGGTATGTGATTTTTGGCACACATATGCAACCATCTGAATACAGTTTTGAAAAAAGTATTCACCGTGGTCTGGGGATATCAGCTAATTTAACTTATGAGATTTCCCTACAACCCAATGAAATCAAAGTAATAAATTTTACCATAGCCGGTTCTTATCAAACCAAAGAACAAGCATTGGCCACCTATGATTCCATTCAAAATAATAGTACTGATTACCTAATATCGAAAAAACAACGTTATAGTCAACTAGCAAAACAATCCAAGCTGACAATTCCGGACAAGGAATTGCAAAAGACATTTGAATGGCTCAAATACAATTGTGATTGGTTAATCAGGGATGTTCCCGAAGTTGGAAGGGGAATAACCGCAGGTATTCCCGATTATCCCTGGTGGTTTGGTGTAGATAGTGAATATGCCCTGCAGGGTTATATGGCCATTGGTCAGACAGATATCGTTTATAAAACAATTCACCTCTTAGATAGTGTTTCAAATGTGATTAATGGTGGTAATGGTAGAATCCTTCACGAAATGTCTACAAATGGTGCCGTTTTTAACCAGGGGAACATTAACGAAACCGCTCAATTCGCGTCTTTAATATGGCAAACATACCTCTGGAACGGAGATATACAATTTTTGGAAAAGTATTTCCCCACGGTAAAAAAAGGCTTGAAGTGGCTACTTTCTGAAAATGATTCTAACAAAAATCTCTTTCCTGATGGCTTCGGTATGATGGAAATACACGGTCTTGATAGTGAAATGATTGACGTAGCTGTTTATACCCAAAGAGCTTTTGCAGATGCTTCTAATATGGCAAAAGAACTTAAAGAGGATTCATTAGCCTCAGATTATGGAAAGATAGCTCGCACTTTAAAAGACAAAATTAATATAGACTTTTGGTCTGAAGATTTTAACTCCTATGCAGACTTTATTGGAACAGATAAACAGGCTCTGCATTTAATAAACGATGCAATAATAAGAGCAGATACCTTAAATAAGCCGTGGGCAATTGAGGAATTGGAAGAGACTAAAAAAGCTATTCTTGGTAATCCTTCTAAGGAACTAAGGCCATTTGTTCTGCATCATAACTGGGTAGTAAATACGCCAATGGAAATGAAAATTGCAGAGAATGAGAAAGCCATTAAAGCGCTGCAAACAGCTGAGAATTTTGTAAATCCTTTTGGTGTCTTTGTGACAGGCATAGACAGAGATGCCTCCGCAGGTTCTGATGACAGTTCCTTTAAAGGAAGTAAAATCTTTTCGTATACTGGTGCGGTAATGACCCTACCAACAGGTGTTCAGGCAATAGCAGAAAATAATTATGGAAGGCCTGATAATGCATTGAATTATCTTAAAAAGATGACCCGCACCTTTAGTTACGCCCTTCCCGGGAGTATTTATGAAGTTTCCCCTGATTATGGAATGATTACTCAAGCCTGGAATATCTATAGTTATGCAATTCCGATAATTCATCAATTTTTCGGAATTCAACCTACAGCATCAGAAAAAAAGGTTCAGATTATGCTTCAAATGCCCAAAGAATGGAATTCAGCTACTTTAGAAAATGTGATTATCGCAAATAATAATATTTCTGTTTTCTTTGAGAAAAAAGATAAAATAACTACAGTAAAAGTAACTCAATCCGAAAATGACTGGACTTTGGAAATAGTACTTCCAAAAATAGCAAATGGAGATTACGAGATAGTGAAAGGTAAAGCAGAAATAACTACAACTGAAAATCAAATATTCTATCTTTCTAAAGATCCTATCATTGAAGTTAAAACAGCGCCTAAGTAATAAAAGTCAAAATAGGGATATATGCACGGCTTCTTAATAAAACTGTTATCATTATCCTCAATATGAATTATTCTCAAAAATCTTATACGATAAATGAAGCCAAAAAAAAGGTAGAGAGGTATTGTGCTTATCAGGAGCGTTGTCATTTGGAGGTAATAACAAAATTGCGGACAATGCGAATGATTCCGGCAGCAATAGATCTTATAACCACTCATTTAATTGAAAACGATTTTTTAAATGAAGAGCGATTTTCCAGGAGTTATGCCAGAGGAAAATTTAATATCAAAAATTGGGGCAAAGGAAAAATTGTCTCAGAATTGAAACGACGAAACATATCAAAATTCAACATAAAATTGGCATTGGAAGAGATAGATGAAAAAGACTATTTAGAAAAATTAGATCATCTAGCTAGAAAGAGATTAACACAAATAACAGAAAGAAATCTGCAAAAACGGAGAAAAAAGCTGACAGACTATTTATTATATCGGGGTTGGGAAGTAAATTTGGTGTATTCCAAAATTGCTGAACTAATATCATAGACTATTAAAGTTTCTTTTTTTTATCCTTCATGACACAAATCACTTGTATTTAGGGCTATATTTCGTAACTTTGCCGCTTAAAATTAAAGATATGAAGCCAAAAGTAACTACCGAGTTTCATCACGGTCAGGCAAGAATATTCAAAAACCCATTTTTGGAAAGTCTTACCAAAACAAATCCAATTCAAAATATCATTGTTTATGGAATTACCATCATAGCTATAATTTCCTTTGCTTATATAAAAATAGGTTTATCTCCTATTGAAATTATTGGACTTTTTATCACTGGTGTTTTCTTTTGGACATTTGCGGAATATATGTTACATCGCTTTGTTTTCCATTGGGTTACTGAAGCAAAATGGTCTCAACGTTTTCATTTTGTAATGCATGGTTCACATCATCATTATCCCAGAGATGAAGAGCGCTTATTAATGCCTCCAGTTCCCGGCTTAATAATGGCAAGTGTTTTATTCCTTCTCTTTTATTGTATTTTCTGGGTACTAGGAATATCTCAACTATCCTTTGGTTTCTTCCCTGGATTCTTTACTGGCTATTTAATGTATTCCTTTGTTCACAGGGCTACACACGTCATGAGACCTCCAAAGAGATTTAAGAAAATATGGCAGCATCATAGCCTTCATCATTACAGATATCCTGATAAGGCTTTTGGTGTATCAAATACCTTATGGGATAAAGTGTTTGGAACGATGCCTCCGGCTAAGGTAAAAGGTAAAAAAGAGGAGTTGGCATAAGCTAAATTTCTATTTTATTGCCTTCATTCTTTCGAATGGTTTCGTTCTATCAAATAAGTATCGATAGGTGGTATGTATTTTGCATATCTCGCCACCCACCTGCTTTACGACAATAATCATTTTTCTATTAAAATCCCCAATTCCATTAATTTCAATAACTTCATATTGGTTAGAAAGACTTTTAGCCATATTATGAAATGCATGTATTATACCGCCATCCAAGCCTTTCCCCTGATGCGCCGGTACAACTCCAAATACAAATCCCAACATTTTCTTATTTCTTTTACGCCACTTATGCCACACAAATTTTATCTTCCCTATAAGATCTAATTTCCCGTTGACATATTTAAACCATTGATTCACTTCCGGAATATTTATATAGAATGCTACCGGCTCTCCCTTATAATATGCAAACCATATTATTTTTTCGTCAATAATTGGCTTCAATTTGTTCATGAGTAAATGTCCCTGTTCCTTTGTTATGGCTGAGACTCCTTCATGATTAACCCATGCTTTGTTGTACATATCAATTATACTATCTGTTTGTTCTTCAAACTTTTGCATTTTGAAATGTTCAAAAGTATAATCCGGGTTACTATTTACAATAGAGGCCTTTCGCTCTAATCTTGGGTTTACATCTTCCTTTATAACTTTTAAGAAGGTATAATGCTCAAAATATGTCTGAAAACCATAGTTTTCAAACAATGCCTTATAATAAGGAAAGTTGTAATTGCATTGATAATTGGGTTCCAGTTCATAACCTTTGGTTAAAAGCCCCCACCATTTATCCCTCGCACCAAAATTTATTGGTCCATCCATAAACTCATTACCCTGATCTAATAACCACTTTTTACCTATGTCGAATAGTGCATTAGCAGCATTTTGGTCATTAATACATTCAAAAAATCCTACCCCTCCAAAAGTTTGGATTTCACCTTTTGTAGAAGTTTTTCTTAAAATAAATGCTGCAATACGACCAATAATTTTATTATCATTTAATAATAGCCATCGGACACAATTACCACGTTCAAAGTTTTTATTGACTGCAGGATCAAAAATATCTGCAATATCCTTATCAAGAGGTCTTATATATTGTTTTTGATCTTTGTAAAGATCAACTGGGAACGAAACGAATCTTTTACAATCGCGGTGGGACTTTACTTCGACAAGATGCATTAAATACAATTAAAGTAATGTAAACATAATCATAAATCGAAAGAAAATATAAAGTCGTGAATATTTTTTATTATGAATGCTCTCTGATTATGAAATTAGGGGAGTATTCTATTCGTTCTTTTTATTGCTTCATCATTTTTCCAGTCAATCCATTGTTGTCCTCTAATTCTTCTCATCAGATTATCAAAATGTCTCATAAAAAAGACATTGTAGACAGCTTTTCCAAGATTTTTGGAGTTACGGGCGATCCCGCGCAAACTCATTGAAAAACCGGGTGTGATATATTTCATATAATGCCAAAAACCTTCCGGAATATATAGTACATCTCCATGGCCCAATTGCGTCCTAAATCCTCTGGCATATTGTAAAGCAGGCCATTCGTCTAGATTTGGATTTGAAAAATTTATACTCTCGTGTGTAATTAGTGAATGAGGCACTTTATAGAGAAATTTATTTTCAGTTTGAGGAAAAAGGATACATTCCTTTTTACCCTCGAAATGAAAATGGAAAATATTAGCAAGATCAATATCAAAATGCATAAAAGTATGCGAATCCATTCCTCCGAAAAACAACATTGGAAGACCCTTCATTAATCGCAAACCAAAATCAGGATAAGAGAAATCTTTCTGGAGTTGCGGAGCTTCCTTGATTAAATTCCATAAAAATATTCTGTATTTCGTTGGTTGCTGTCTAATAAGATCTATGTAGTCTGCCATCTTCATCTTGGCATGAGGCTCATTAAACCCATCCTTATAATCAACAGGCCTATCGTCGTATAGAGGCACCGTTATATCACCTGCGACCTGTTTCATATAATCAAAATCCCATTTAGAATAGGCCGGCCAATCTATTATGAATTTTTCAATTACAACAGGTTTTTGAGGCTTATAATAATTTTTTATAAAGTCCTCTCTGCTAATAGTTTTTACTCTTGGTATATCCTTTAAATGCAAAATCTAAGAGGTATATTAAACTTTAAAGTTGAAAAACCCAATATAGGTTTCATGATAATGATCTTACTATGACAGGCTACCGGGTTTGGATTTCGCCTTTGCAAGCTCATTACGCTCTATCTTATGTTCCGGTCTTGACCATTTTGGCTTTTCTCCGATTGGTTGCAACTGAGATTCATTTGCTTCAACCGTCTTTGGTTGGGGAGCCTTAACAAATGGTTTCTGTGGAGTAAGGCCTAATTGCTTAAACATATCCAAATCTTCATTTACATCTGGATTTGGTGTCGTCAATAATTTATCGCCTGCAAATATAGAATTTGCTCCTGCAAAAAAGCACATCGCCTGACCTTCCCTGGTCATTTCCGTTCTACCAGCAGATAATCTTACCTGGGTTTTAGGTATAACTATTCGGGTTGTAGCAACCATCCTTATCATATCCCAAATAGAAATCGGGTCTATGTCTTCCATAGGAGTACCTTCTACAGCTACAAGTGCATTAATAGGCACAGATTCGGGCTGAGGATTTAATGTAGATAAGGCTACTAACATTCCTGCTCTGTCTTCTAACCTTTCACCCATCCCTATAATACCCCCACTGCAAACAGTTACGTTGCTTTTCCTGACATTTTCTATGGTTTTTAATCTATCGTCAAAAGCCCTCGTTGAAATTACATCCTTATAATAATCTTCAGACGTGTCCAGGTTGTGATTGTAAGCATAAAGACCAGCTTCTGCCAAACGCCTTGCCTGATTTTCAGTTAGCATTCCCAGCGTACAACAAACTTCCATATCCAGTTTATTGATGGTTCTTACCATTTCTAAAACCTGTTCAAACTCTTGGCCATCCTTTACATTACGCCATGCAGCTCCCATGCAAACCCTTGAACTTCCCGATTCTTTGGCGCCTAAGGCTTGTGCCTTTACCTGCTGAACAGTCATTAAGTCATTGTTTTCAATATCTGTATGATAACGTGCTGCCTGGGGGCAATAACCACAATCTTCAGGACAACCGCCGGTCTTAATGGAAAGTAAAGTTGATACCTGCACCGTATTAGGATCATGAAACTTGCGATGTACTGTGGCTGCTTCATATAATAATTCCATCAAAGGTTTATTATATATTTCAAGAATCTCCTGTTTTGTCCAGTTGTGTCGTTCTGCACCCATGTGTAAGAATTTTATATAAACATCAAAAATAATCTTTAATCCGTGAAAAATCGACAAATCAAATCTTAATTATCATGATATTTCCTGGTTAAATTTTAGGTTTTTTTAACAGCATACTAACCGCATTTCCTCCAAAACCCACTGCATTGATAAGCACTCTGTTTATTTTCTGAGGCGAACTATACTTCGTAAAAGGAACACCTATAAAGCTTTGGTGTTGTAGCATTAAAATTGCCATTTCGAGACTTAGGATTCCCGACGCACCAAAAGTATGTCCTACTTTCCATTTGTTTGTAGTAAGGGCAGGTATGGAATTGCCGAAAATCTTCTGAATTGCTACAAATTCTGCTGTGTCCCCTTTTATTGTACCCGGGGCATGCATAACAATAATATCGACTTCTTTACGATCTACACCTCCTAAAGCCATGAGCATTGAATCTTGTAGACATTGAGCGTCTGCCGAAAGAGAGATATTATGTGCTAACAATTCTGTGGCAAAACCCAGACCTTCTATTATGGCAAGTGAATTTTTCCCAATTCCATATTCCAGACATGCAGCGCCAGCCCCTTCGCCCAGGACCATCGAATTTTTACCCTTATCAAGGTCAAGAGCCCTACAGGGATATTCGCTATTATCTTCCGGAGCATAAATCTTTAAGCCCTTCATCTGAGCAATAGTAAAAGAAGTCAATGGTGCTTCACTGCCACCTACAAGAAATTTTTTTGCCATCCCACTTCTAATCCAAGCGACTCCATTTAATACTGCATGCAATGCTGTAGAACAAGTAATAGAGTGTGTGATATTGGGACCCTTTGACTTGAGGTCATGAGCTATCCAGGAAGAAATATTTCCAAGAGTAGTTGTTGGAGAGGTCAATACAGGGACAGTGCCCTTTTTCAAAAACTCATTGTGAAATTTTTCAAAAAGCCCTGTAGCACCGCGAGAAGAACCAATATTAATTCCGAAATCTTCATTTTTCCCCCAGCCTGCATTAGCAACCGCTCTCCTGGCTACAAAAATACTATAGAGGACACTATCATCCAGGTTTTGATACCTGGAATTACTATTTCTAAGAGCCTTTATTTCAGATTTTTCAGATTCAGATAAAGAAGATACCCATGCAATCCTATCGCCAAAAGTTACTTTTTTAAAAAGATGACTTGCAAGTTGATAATTGGCCCAAATATCCTCTGTATATATTCCCAAAGGGGAGATGGAAGCAATTGATGTAATCGAAATAGGTTGAGCCAAGGAATTAGTATTTAAAGTAAAAATAAAAGTTCTTACCTTGAATGTATAAAAACAATATAAAAAACAATGAACAATGAATTGTTGCCAGAACAGGGCTGGTGGAAACGCAATTGGTCCTGGGTTTTACCAATAGGTGGGTGTTTGACTGTTTTGATTATAATTGGGGTTTCTATTGGATCTATTTTTTTTGGCGTTAGTACTATGCTTGAAGATTCGGTGCCTTTGGAATATGCTCTTGAAAAAATTAATGCAGACCCTGATATAGTTGAACAAATGGGTTCTCCGATAGAAAAAAATGGAATTATACAAGGAGAATTTAATTGGACCGACGATGAAAAAAGTGCCGATATGAATGTACCTATCAAGGGCCCTGAGGATAGTGGGACTTTATTTATTAAAGCTACTGCTAAAGGCGATAATTGGACTTATCACGAAATAAGGGTCGTTGTACAGGATAATGAAGAACTAGACCTCTTGGACGAAGAATGGGAATAAAATTTTATTAAATTCTAAACTTCTTTATCCAATGCAAGTTCAATTATATCATAAACCTGTTTTAACTGAACTGCAGTAATTGTATATGGAGCCAAAATATAGATAGTATTCCCCAATGGCCGCAAAAAGATACCATGAGCCATGAAAAAGTTAAACAGCCGGTCACGTAAACTACCATAACGCTCCATTTTAATATTCAAGTCGAGTGCAAAGATGATTCCACACTGACGAATTGCAGCCACCTTAGGATGTTCCTTAATATTCAAACCAAACGCCTGATGGGATTCAATGACTCGCCGGATATCCTTTTGAATTTGTTCAGATTGAAGTAATTCAATCCCAGCCAAGGCTGCCACACAAGCTAATGGATTTGCCGTATAGGTATGGCCATGGAAAAGACCTTTAGTAATATCCATGCTGTAAAATGCATCATAGACCTGCTGGGTACATGAAGTTACGCCCATAGGCATTAAACCTACAGTAAGTGCTTTTGATAGACATATGATATCAGGTTTTACAGGAATATGATCTGAGGCAAAATACTTCCCTGTCTTACCAAACCCGGTCATTACCTCATCTGCAATTAAAAGCACCTTATGTTTTTTCAGCAATTCAAGAATCATATTCAATCCTTCTGCATCATGCATCTTCATAGCCGCTGCTCCCTGTACCAGAGGTTCATAGATAAATCCAGCAATATCGTATTGCCTAAGTATTTCAGTAAGTTGAAGTAAAATATCACTTATATTCTCTTTAGTTGGGGTTGGAATACGTTCTACTTCAATAAAATAAGCTTCAAACGGGCCATTATAAATAGAAAGTCCCGAGACAGACATGGCCCCAAAGGTATCTCCGTGAAAGCCCTCTTCAAATGCCAAAAGTACTTTTCGTTTATTCCCCTGATTAAAATGATATTGTAATGCCATTTTAATTCCAACCTCTGTAGCTGTAGAACCATTATCTGAAAAGAATATTTTCTGCTGATTAGAAGGTAATATTTTTATTAATTCTTCTGATAGCTTAATGGCTGGCTCGTGTGTAAAACCGCTAAATACCACCTGATCCAGAACCGCCATTTGTTCTTGTACCTTTTCTAAAATATATTCATTACAATGTCCGTACATTGAAGTATACCAGGATGCAATCCCATCAATGTATTCACCACCATGTTCATCGTACAGAATAGCCCCTTTGGCCTTCACTATACCAAGCATATCAGAATTAATTTTATGCTGCGTAAGCGGGTGCCACAAATGTTTTTTATCTCTTTCTGTTAGGCTTTTCAATATTTCAGATTATAATTGTCAGTTTCAGTGCCTGACCTTCGATTAGACTTCATCATAATATCACTCAAAGTGTTCGCAGCATTGGATAGAATTTTGCCGCATATTGTTTAATGAGGGGTTTATCAAAATTAGTTTCCTCCTCAATCCTACCTATTACCTTTACCCCTGTCTTCCGTATTATAATGTCTTCCGTGCTTGGATGTTCATTACCACTGAATATAACAGCCACATTAAACCCTTTTTGCTTTAAGCTTTCAATGGTTAACAAAGAATGGTTAATACTTCCTAAATAATGCCTCGAAACTACTATTACCAGATAATTAGCCTTGATGATATCTAAAATAGTTTCCTTTTCGTTTAAAGGCACCAGTAAACCGCCTGCTCCTTCAATTACAAGATGATTTGTGGTATGTGGTTCTACAATTTGCTTTATATCAATTGTAAGATTATCTATTTCTGCCGCCGCATGAGGGCTCATTGGAGTTTTTAATTCGTAGCTGCTCTTATGAATTCTAGTTTTTTCATTAGAGATCAGTTCAACTAGTTTATGACTATCTGTATTCTTTAAATCTCCTGCTTGTACTGGCTTCCAGTAGTCGGCATTTAGTGACTCGGCAACTATGGCTGCAGCAATGGTTTTCCCTACATCTGTAGATATTCCGGTGATAAAAATTCGTTTCATTCTGTGCTATGGTTGGGTAATCATATTACACTTCAGACATTTGTATTTCTTCTTTTCTAAAAATGGAAATAGCTTATTAATTATGCCCTTTCTGCTATGGTATACTTCAGATCTTTGTGCTCTACAATTTGGGCAGGTAATTAGATCTCCATTGCTGTCCATTGCATAACTTCTTATTTCATTATATATATTTAAAGCTTTGTCTTTATCTTTTGAGTAAACCTGTAATTTAACCCCTCCAATAGCCTGACTTATCAAAGGATCTGTATTAATTGTATTTTCGTCTTTTAAAAAGACAAGAATGCCTTCAGACTCAAGTTTTCCTTTAATAATTTGTACATCAGCAGCATAGTCAAATGCGCCAAGCGTATAAAATTCCTGATTCATATCTTTTTAATTGCAAGTACTAATTGTTGTAATATAATGCAAATATCCTCTTTTGAATTAAAGCTGTGCAAACAAAAACGCAAACGTTCCTCTCCTTTGGGCACAGTAGGAGATAGTATAGGCCTAATATCAAATGATTCTTTTTGAAGTTTTTGCGCTATTTGCTTTACTTCATTATTACCTTTAATAATACATGAATGAATGGCCGAGGAACTAGGAATAAAAAAAGATGAAATACCGAGAAGCTCCTTCTGTTGATTAAACAATGTAATATTTTCATGAAGCAATTCTCTCTCTATAAGTCCTGCAGGGCTCGTCATAAACTGAAATGCCGCTATAATAGTTGCAACAGTATGAGGTGGCAACCCGGTAGTATAGATAAAGCTTCTTGCAAAGTTCATCAAATATTTATTTAGGTCTTCACTGCCCAAAATAGCTGCGCCATGGCATCCCAAGGCCTTACCAAAAGTGAAAATCCTGGCAAAAATACTTTCCTGTAATTCCAATTCCTGTATTCTTCCACAACCATTTAAACCAAATAAGCCAATAGCATGAGCTTCATCAACAATCAGTTGACATTTGTATTTCTTGCATAATACAGACAAAGCTTTCAGGTCTGGCGAATCTCCATCCATTGAAAAAACAGATTCAGTAACTACATAAATTTCCTTTTTGTCGTTCGTGTCTTTTTCTTGTCCTCGTAGAATGTGCGATAATAAGTCTTTAAGATCGTTATGTTTGAATTTATAGTTCGGGGCATTACTCATTTTAATGCCATCTCTAATACTAGCATGAATAAACTCGTCGTATAATATAATATCATCTCTTTGAGGAACTGACGAAAACAGTCCAATATTTGCATCATATCCTGAATTAAAAATCAAGGCCGAATCTGCCTGGTGTAAATTTCTAAGAAGTTCTTCCGCCTCACTAAATAAAATATCGTTTCCCGTGAGCAACCTGGAACCTGTAGCACCATTATTAGCAATCCCTTTTTCAGAAAGAATGCTAATTGCCTTTTCAAAAACAATGTGGTTATGTGCAATTCCAAGATAGTCGTTAGATGAAAAATCAATTCCCACAATACCATCTGGCAAGGTTCTAAGTGCATTGATTTTCCCCCGTTCTGCTAACTTTTTATGTAATTTTTCAGGAAAATGATCCATTTGACAAATGTAGTATATCCTATTTTTAAATAGTATATTGAATCTTAGAAACTCTATACAATGGCAATTCAAATTAGCCGAGCGCAAAGCAGTTTGGAATTGGAACAAATCCTGTCCTTACAGAAAAATAATAGTCCAAATGCATTATCTAAGAGAGAAATGGAACAGGAAGGTTTTGTATCCGTAACTCATACTCTGGATTTACTGGGTCGAATGAATAGTACATGTCCGCATATTATTGCTAAGGAAAATGATATAGTTATTGGATATGCCTTGTGTATGCATCCTAAATTTGGCAGTGAAATAGAGCTCCTAGAACCAATGTTTGAAGAAATTAATTCTGTAATGTCCCCTGATGTAAAATACATTGTAATGGGACAGGTTTGTATTCAAAAAGAATATCGAAAAAAGGGAGTTTTTCAAAACCTTTACAAGAAAATGCAAGATGTTATCAAGACAAATTACAATTGCATTATTACTGAGGTAGATTCATTAAATAAACGCTCACTTAACGCACACTTTGCGGTTGGTTTCATTGAACTTAAGACTTATAACTCCAATGGAAGGAAATGGCATTTATTAGCACTGAAGTAAAAAAGGCCATACATGTTGTATAGCCTTTTTTTAATATATTTTCTGAATACCTTAATCCGCGAGAACTATTAATTTGTTATCATTTAATTCTATTGTTCCACTTACAATATGTAGTATTGTTTTACCATTAGAATCTTTAGTAAATCTATCTTTATATTCTTCCTCAATCTGAATATCTCCCTGAATCTTTACCTCACCTTTCTGCAGTATTGAAACTATAGGTGCATGGTTGGTAAGCATCTGAAATTCCCCATTTATTCCAGGTACAGTTACAGAAATAACTTCTCCGGCAAATAACACAGCTTCAGGGGATACAATTTCTAGATACATAGTTTAAATAATCTTTTTAAGCTTCAGCCAACATTTTTTCACCGGCTTCAATCGCTTCTTCTATAGTTCCTTTAAGGTTAAAGGCAGATTCTGGCAAACGATCCAATTCTCCATCCATGATCATATTAAAACCTTTAATAGTCTCCTTAATATCAACCAAAACACCTGGTATCCCTGTAAACTGCTCAGCTACATGAAAAGGTTGTGATAAAAATCGTTGCACTCGTCTGGCCCTTCCAACAGCTAATTTATCTTCTTCCGAGAGTTCCTCCATTCCAAGAATAGCAATAATATCCTGCAATTCCTTATAATGTTGTAATAGCTCTTTTACCCTTTGAGCACAGGCGTAATGATCTTTACCCAATATCTCGGGAGTAAGAATTCTTGAAGTAGAATCCAGAGGATCAACAGCCGGATAAATACCAAGTTCCGCAATTTTCCTCGACAAAACAGTAGTAGCATCTAAATGGGCAAAAGTAGTTGCAGGTGCAGGGTCTGTCAAGTCATCCGCTGGTACATATACCGCTTGTACAGAAGTAATAGAACCTCTTTTGGTTGATGTAATTCGTTCCTGCATTGTTCCCATTTCTGTAGCCAGAGTGGGTTGGTAACCTACCGCTGAAGGCATCCTGCCCAAAAGTGCAGACACTTCTGAACCTGCCTGCGTAAAACGGAAAATATTGTCCACAAAAAATAATACGTCTTTACCTTGACCTTCTCCTGCTCCATCCCTAAAATATTCAGCAATAGTAAGGCCTGAAAGCGCTACCCTTGCACGAGCTCCGGGAGGTTCATTCATCTGTCCAAAAACAAACGTCGCTTTAGATTCTTTCATAGCTTTCTTATCAACTTTAGATAAGTCCCATCCACCTTCTTCCATAGAATGCAAAAAGTCATCTCCGTATTTTATAATTCCGGATTCCAGCATCTCACGTAACAAATCATTCCCTTCTCTTGTACGCTCGCCAACTCCAGCGAATACTGAAAGTCCACCATGGCCTTTAGCTATATTATTAATCAACTCCTGAATGAGTACTGTTTTACCAACACCAGCACCACCGAATAGTCCAATTTTACCTCCTTTAGCATAAGGTTCAATTAGGTCTATGACTTTAATTCCAGTAAATAAAACTTCTGTTGTAGTAGTTAAATCTTCAAACTTTGGAGCTTCCCTATGTATTGGAAGTCCATTTTTTCCGGCCTTTGGTAAATCTCCCATGCCATCAATGGCATCACCAATTACGTTAAACAGGCGTCCGTAAATATCTTCTCCAATGGGCATTTGAATGGCGTTACCTGTAGATAAAACTTCAGTACCCCTGCTCAAACCATCTGTAGAGTCCATAGATATAGACCTAATTGTATTTTCACCAGTATGTGATTGCACTTCTAATACCAAGAGAGAACCATCCGTCCTGGTAATTTCCAGGGAATCATAAATTCTTGGTAGTTCCGCGCCAGATGGAAATTCAACGTCAATAACTGGTCCAATTATCTGGGATACTCTACCTGTAACTTTAGCCATTATGCAAGTATTTATATTTAAAAATTATACCAATTTAAAAACAACTTAAGAAGAAGAATAAATTGATTGTTTTTTCAGGCTGCAAAGATATGTTTTTCCTTTTTAAATAAGAATGTAATGCTTTGATTTTTTGACATAAAAAAAACACCTATTTACAGGTGCTTTTTTATTGTATTGTGATTGTTTACTGCAAGGTAGGTGAATAATTTGTAGGAAAGTTCCCAATATCTACAAGATTCCCCGAAGCTTCAAAATTTGAACCATAGGTGGCATCTATGGCTTTCATAAAATCATTAGCGATTAAAGCATAACCTCTGGCCGTAGGATGCACACCATCCAAAGAAAATGCTCCACCTGTTACCAAATTTGAGGTTAAAATAAAATTATCACTGCTAATACCGCCATTTGACAATTGGGCATATAAGGTATTAGCATCCACTAAAGCAAGGCCAGCTGCACTTGCCGTACCTACAATGGCAGTGTTAAAATTCATGATGGCCTCAGAAATCTCTTCTTGTTCACTGGGTATAAGCACCCATTTATCAGCTAAAGGTATGGCTACACCATTCACAGAAAGAGGATTTTGAGGATCTGCCAGAGTACCAATGAAATTTGAAGCCGGCAATACAATCAAATCTTCTGCCGTAGCTTGTCTAATTTGAGGTAATCCATCAAAAGCAGGGTTTATAGCGCCTAAATCCGTTAAACTTTCATCTTCAATGACCACCGCATTGGTTTCACTTGCCTCAAAACTAATGATTCTGGAATCTGCTTCTTCCTGTGTAAAAAGTCCTGTTCCCTGTAAAGCGGCCAATGCCGCCTGAATACCTCCATTATAAGGTGCATACGCCTGGTTTACCGCAGTTGCTGTCCCTGCATCTAAAGGTACCGGATTATAGGGTACCGTAGTAAAATGCGGTATGTCAGTCACATCAGGAATATTAGCAACTACACCTCCGGCACCTGAAGCTGTAAGAGTAGCTATCAAAGCCCCATAACTGGCATTAAAACCCACTCCCGGAGGCCCGTCAACAGGGGTTATTGGATCTGTTCCGTCTCCTCCGGAGAGCGCAAATCCTAAGACATCATTATTTCCTATCCACAATAAAAAGAAAGATGGACTTTGTGCTACTGCCAATTCCAAAACACTGGCATCAGGGGTTGATCCTGTCATTCTAATAAAATAAGGATTGGCAAGTCCTAAGGAAAGATTTCCCAAATTACCGTAGCCTGGTGCCAGGAGATGAAAACTTTTTGCTCCGGGAACACCCAAATTATTAAAAGGGCCCGTCGGATTGTTGAGGGCGATATCTGTGGTTACCGTTACAGGACCAATCACCGATTCTAAGGGAACTGGGCCAGCCCCCCCAAAAACCAGTCTGGGATCAAAACCTGGAAGCCGATTGCCTGCTAACGCTAATCCGCCAAAATTGTCATTAGTCAAAGGTTCTATAAAGCTTCCTCCGCCTACAAGTTCAAATTGTTGTGATAAAATGTTAGGCAATGAATTATTTTGCCCTGCAATAAATAGAGCCCCATCTGTAAAACCTGCCGTCAAGGAATTTCCCAAAGCAACAAAGTTCGAAAAATCGGCAGATCCTTGGGTGGCAGCTGGTAAATCAACCTCAACATCGGTCATTTCAAAATCTTCCACATCATTACAAGCCCCTATTGCTAGTAGGCATGCCAGTAACCAGATATATTTTATTTTCATTTTAGTCATATTATAAAGTATTAATTGCCCATGAAACATAATATATGGAGCCAATAAAGCCAGTTCCAAAAGCAGTAAAGTATTCATTTCCAAGAATATTAGTACCTCCTGCCTTAAAAATTGATTTTATTCCCGGAACCCTATAATTAATCTGTACATCAAGGGTGTGGAACTCAGGAACAACCCCATTACCAAAAGTTGCTTCCCAGAAATAATCATCACTAAATCTATAAGCAATATTAAATCCGAAATTTTCAAAAA
>CAZHWD010000043.1:0-15512 GCA_964536335.1 uncultured Eudoraea sp.
AAATGTTTCAATCCGAACAGATTATACGGGCATCAAAATAGGTTATGATCCTATGTATAATTTTAATTTTGAAATTACCACCGAATATGCCGGTGTTAGCGGGAAAGATGATTTTGAAATCAGTATAAGTAAAGAGAAATCCAACGAACGATATTACAAAGGATTTTACAGTAATGCAGGTAGCGAAAATATGATCTCCATAACGAGTGATTATGGAAGTATTACATTCACTAAAAATTAAACAAAATACTCAACATTAAACACTAATAACTTAAACATTTTATCATGAAGAAAATAATAACTCTTGTAATAGCCATATGCACTATTGCCGTCACAAATGCCCAAAAAATAAAAGGTAGTGGTAATGTAGTAACCATTGAACGATCTACTGACGATTACGATGTGATTGCCGTGTCTGGATGGTTTAACGTTATCCTGGTTGACGGGGAAGAGGGAAAATTAAGTATTGAAGGAGAGGAAAATTTGCTTGAACATATTAAAACTGAAGTGAAGGAGGGCAAATTGGTAATCAAAGTAAAAAAAGGTCATAACCTTCAACCTTCTTCCGGGAAAAAGGATGGCGGTATTTATGTAACTGTTCCGGTGGAGAGCGTTAGCGAAGTTTCCCTATCTGGATCGGGTGATATAGTTGGTAAAAAAACCATTTCCACATCAGAATTTAGCACAAGAATGTCCGGCTCCGGTGACATTACACTGGATGTGGAGTCTAAAACGGTTAGCGCGTCAATGTCCGGTTCCGGAGATATCAATTTAAGTGGTAATACCGAAGTATTTGATATTCAAATTTCGGGCTCCGGTGACATAAAGGCTTATGACCTTATAGCCGATACAGTAGATGCAAGTATTTCTGGATCCGCCGATATTAAAGTAACAGCTAATAAAATGCTGAAAGCGAGGGTATCTGGCTCCGGAGATATTCATTATCGTGGAGAGGCAACAAAAATAGATAGTAAAATTTCAGGCTCCGGAGATATTACCAAAGGATAGAATTATATCAAAAAACGAACGACAATCATACCCTGGCAGAAATGTCAGGGTTTTTTATGCACCCGGGTCAGTAAAAACAATCCGCTAAGGAAAAAAAGTCCCAGGAATATGGTTGCGTTTCTCATGCTTCCTGTAAACTGAGCAATAAACCCGTACAAAAAAGTGCCGATTACAATACCTAGTTTTTCTGCAACATCATAAAAGCTGAAAAAGGAAGCCGTATCTGTTGTTTCAGGAATAAACTTGGAATAGGTAGATCTCGACAAAGCCTGTATTCCTCCCATAACAATTCCCACACAACCTGCTGCTATATAAAAATCGGTTGGTGAAATTAAGAAATAGGCATAGATACAGATAAATACCCATAATACATTTATCACCATAAGCGTTTTTATGTTTCCAAACCTTTTTGACGCCCTTGCTGTCATAGTTGCTCCAAATATTGCTACCAACTGAATCACTAGAATACTGACAATTAATCCTGTTGTACGTTCACTATCTGAACCCCAGTTAATCTCCTGTTCACCAAAATAAATGGCAATCAACATAACAGTCTGTACAGCCATACTATATACAAAAAATGCAAGCAGATATCGTTTTAGCTTTACCTCATCCCCTAATTGATGCCATACTCCTTTTAACTCCTTAAATCCATTGAAAATAATATTTTTACGTACCCCTGTTCGTTTAACCCCTTTAGGCAGGTAATAAAAGGTATATTGACTGAATAAAACCCACCAAATACCCACTGTAACGAATGAATATTTCATAGCTTTAATCTCCGCTACTTCTGCGGCATCGCTCTTTATCCCAAAAATATCAGGTTTCATTACCATGGCAAGGTTCAATAAAAGTAAAATAACGCTTCCTATGTAACCCATGGAGAATCCTTTTGCACTTATGCTATCCTGTTGCTCTGGAAACGCAATGTCTGGTAGGTATGAATTATTAATTGCAAAACTAACCCAGAATCCTACAAGACCAAAAAAGTAGCAAACAAGGCCTAAATAAATATTTTCCAATGAAAACCAGTACAGACCTATACAGGAAATTCCCCCCAGGTAACAAAAAAATTTCATGAAGATTTTCTTATTCCCCAGATAATCTGCAATACCTGATAAGAGTGGTGTGATTAAGGCAATAAATAAGAAAGCTGCAGAAGTGAGATAACTTATTAATGGGGCTCTGGCAATTTCACCACCAAATACTGATACTTTCTCAATATCAGCGATTCTAAACAAGGCTCCATAAAAAATTGGAAAAATGGCTGAAGTAATTACCAGGCTATATACAGAATTAGCCCAATCATAAAATGCCCAGGCATTTAATAGTTTCTTACTTCCTTTTATCGCTAAAATTCTGGCCATATAACAAAAAACTGCTCTATATGAGCAGCTTCGAATATACAACTAATAGCGCAATCGCTATTTTGAATTGGTCTATTGAAATGACGTCACGCCAAACTTCCGAGCTTCCTGTTTTGCCAGAGGAGACCATTGCGTTAAATTTTCAATCCTGGTATCATTAGAAGGGTGGGTACTTAAAAATTCTGGGGGGGCATTACCTCCTGCATTTGACTTCATTCGTTTCCATAGTTCAGCAGCCTCATCCGGATTATACCCTGCAATAGCCATAATTTGAAGCCCTATCCTATCAGCTTCCGTTTCATGACTACGGCTAAAAGGTAGCATAAGTCCAACAGAAGTACCAATACCATATGCCTGATTAAACATATTTCTTGATTTTTGGTCCTGGATTGCAATATTTCCAGCTACTGCTCCAAGCTGCTGCAAGGTTCCCGCACTCATTCGCTGTGCACCATGATCTGCCAGGGCATGAGCCACTTCATGACCCATTACAACCGCAACTCCGGTTTCTCCCTGACAAATAGGTAGAATACCAGTATAAAAGACAATCTTTCCGCCGGGCATGCACCAGGCATTTATAAGAGTGTCTTTGACTAAATGGTACTCCCATCTGTAATCTTTAAGATATCCGGGATATCCGTTTGCAGACAACCATCTTTCAGCGGCGGAAGAAATTCGCTGCCCTACCCTTGTAATCATCTTTGCCTCAGAAGTGTTTTCCAGGACATTATTTTGTCCAATAAATTCATCGTATTCCGCAAATGCCATAGGGAAAATTTGACTGTTGGGGTAGAAGTTCAATACTTTTTGCCCTGTAAATGGATTTACTTTACAAGAGGCAATTCCCAGCAGTAATATGGATACCAGCAAAAACTTTTTAGCGTTCATTTTATTGATTATCAAGTATTAAAATACAAAATCTTTATTTCCCTATTATGTGCAATACTGTAAAATCTTTTGTTACATGTATTGTATTATTCCCATTTAGTATTAATTTTTTAATTGGAATTATTTCATTATCTACCTCAATCTCTTTAATATTAAATGGTAAATCTATCAGATTAATTTTAAATGAGTTGTAAGAAGTAATAAATGCTCCATTTTTAAACTGCTGGATTATCAATTCATTTTTCTTACCATTCAATTTAAAATTCCTTAAGCTATAATGTCCTTTGGTGTAATCATAGCCATCCTGTTCATCCTCATAAACTGATGAATTTTCAATACCATACTTAAAGTAAACATCCAGGATTAATTCTTCAATTACTTTTTCACCAACATACTGCTGGACAGGGTATTTGGGAATAATTGCTCCCTCTTTTATAAAAATTGGAATTTTATCAATATCCGCGGCAACCCATTTCTCCATTCCTCCATCTACAACCTCACCAGTCCAAAAATTATGCCATTTTCCTTTAGGAATATACATTCTTCTTCCCATGGCGTTGGGTTCCTGTATTGGACAGACTAATATTTGATCCCCAAAAATAAACTCATCAGTTCTAAAATGCGTTTGCAAATCTTCCTGATCATAGTATACCAAGGGTTTAAGCATAGGTATATTTTCATTAGAATATTTCCAAAACATGGTATACAGATATGGAAGAAGTTGGTACCTTAATTCAATAAACTTCCTGACTATATTAGTCACTTCTTTATCAAACGACCAGGGTTCCTGATCCCCGTGGTCTCCACTAGAGTGAACTCTGAAAAAGGGATGAAAGACACCCAGTTGTACCCATCTGGCAAAAAGTTCTCCATTGGGTTGTTCTGCAAACCCACCTATGTCTGAACCAGTAAAGGACATACCACTCATGCACATTCTTTGCACCTGAACATTGGCTATCCACAAGTGTTCCCAGGTAGCAACATTATCACCGGTCCAGGTAGAGCAAAAACGCTGTGCTCCTGCATATGCTGCTCTCGTTATAACAAAAGGTCGTTTGGGGTAAACGTATTTTTTTACACCTTCAAAAGTCGCCCTTACCATTTGAGTGCCATAAATATTATGAGCCTTTCTATGACTACACCGATGGCCATCAAAATCGTGTCTGGTATCTAAAGGAGCTGTTTTAGATGGAACTTCCATAATAGCGGGTTCATTCATATCATTCCATACGGCATGGGCCCCTGTTTCTGCCATTAATTCTTTATAGAGTCCTGCCCACCATTTTCTAACCTTTGGATTCGTAAAATCAGGAAAACTACATTCTCCCGGCCAAACTTTACCGCGCATTATGGGGCCATCTCCCCTTTTACAGAAATAATCATTCTTCAAAGCTTCCTGATAAACCCAATAATCCTTATCTACCTTTATTCCGGGATCTATCATGACCACTGTTTTAAAGCCGTCTTTATATAGATCCTGTATCATCGCCTTAGGATCAGGAAATTTTTTCTTATCCCAGGTAAAACATCGAAATCCATCCATATAGTCTATATCGAGATAGATAGCATCACAGGGAATTTTAAGGGATCTGAATTTCGCGGCAATTTTCTTAACATTACTCTCCGGAAAATAACTCCATTTAGATTGATGAAAGCCAAGGGCCCAAAGTGGGGGAATTTCTGGTGTGCCGGTTAAATCTGTATATGCTCTTACCACTTTTGACATCTGAGGGCCATAAAAAAAGTAGTAATTCATTTCTCCACCATCTGCCCAAAAACTGGTTATATTTCTTCTTTCATGAGCAAAATCGAAATGAGTTTCGAAGGTATTGTCAAAAAATATCCCGTAGGCAATATTATTGTGAAGTCCAACATAAAAGGGAATTGCTTTATACAGCGGATCCTGATCTTTAGTATATGCATATGAATCTGTAACCCAATTTCTTACCCTTTTACCTTTAAGGTTTGAGTGTGTAGCTTTATCACCCATCCCGTAAAAGCTTTCGGCAGTTTGAGTGATTTTGCTCATCTTTACCGAATTACCCCCAAATTCGTAATTCTCCTCCCAATGAAAACCAAGTTCATCCTCATTTATGATATTCCCTTCTAAATCTGAAATCTGGGTTCGCATGGTTTTTTTATCAACCAGAACAGTAATCTTAGAAGTAATGATTAAATATTCTGTTTTGGTTTCTTTAGATTCAAGCCTATTATAACCCATACTGGCATCAGGGCTTATTGCATATGAAAAATCTGGTTGAAAAACTTCTTCGGTTGCATATCTGAATCGTATAGCGCTATTGCGAAGTACCGTTATCTCGAGAATAACACCATTCTTTGAAGTAAAATAAAATTTATCTGAATCGCGCTTAAATTCTACAATGCGGTTGGGGTATAAATTGCCTTTGTATTCTATTTCTGTATTAGTAATCATAAAGGTTGATTTTAAAGACGCACAAAAAAAAGACTTTAACTTTTAAAAGAAAAACGATATTACTACCAATTATGAACTACAACGATATAGTTGGCTATATTTATTGGAAAATAACCATCCCAAGTGGTGGAATTGTAATTTCAACAGAAGTTTTATGACCATGCCATGGGGTTTTGGAAACTTTTATGCCAGTATTTTTGCTCCCGCTTCCACCATATTTTTTCGCATCACTATTAAAAACCTCTTTTAAAGTTCTCTTTTTTGGAATTCCAATTCGGTATCCTTCTCTTGTGACTGGAGTGAAATTACAAGCTATAATTAGGTCATTTTTAGGATCGTGACCGCGGCGGATATACGTAAGTACAGAATTGTCATAATCTCCGTAATCAATCCACTGAAATCCTTCAGGGCTGAATTGTTTTTCATAAAGGGCAGGTGATGAACGATAAAGCTTATTTAGGTCTTTTACCAACTCCTGAATACCGGAGTGATAATCATATTGTAGCAAATGCCAATCGAGGCTTTGCTGAAAATTCCATTCGGAAGACTGCCCAAACTCTGCACCCATAAATATAAGGTTAGCACCGGGGTGAGTAAACATATATCCATAAAGCAATCTTAAATTAGCGAATTTTTGCCATTCATCTCCCGGCATTTTATATAATAAAGACTGCTTTCCATAAACTACTTCATCATGGGAAAATGGAAGCATGAAGTTTTCGGTAAAGGCATAGGTCATGCTAAATGTAAGGTCATTCTGATGGTGCATTCTGTAAATAGGCTCTTTTTTAAAGTATTCCAGGGTATCATGCATCCAACCCATCATCCACTTCATTCCAAATCCTAGTCCTCCTATGCTTACTGGTTTTGAGACCATAGAGAATGAAGTTGATTCCTCGGCAATGGTTTGAATTCCTTTAAAACTACTGTACACTTCTTGATTGAGTTCTCGGATAAACGATATAGCTTCAAGATTCTCATTGTTGCCATAAATATTTGGTTCCCACTCACCTTCTTCACGAGAATAATCTAAATATAACATTGATGCAACGGCGTCTACCCGAAGACCGTCTGCATGATACTGGTCCAACCAAAAGTTGGCGTTACTTATCAGGAATGCCCGAACTTCGTTTCTGCCATAATTAAAGATCAAACTTTTCCAATCCGGATGATAGCCCCTTCTTTTGTCCGGATTCTCATATAGGCTGGAGCCGTCAAAAAATCCTAACCCATGGGCATCTTCAGGAAAATGGGAAGGAACCCAATCCAGGATGACGCCAATATCATTTTGATGAAGTTTATCAACCAGGAGTTTAAAATCTTCAGGCTTACCAAATCTGGATGTAGGCGCAAAATAGCCCGTAAGCTGATAACCCCATGAAGGATCATAAGGATATTCCATAATCGGCATGAATTCTACATGCGTAAAATTCATTTCCTTTAAGTATTTAACCAGATCTTCTGCCAGATCTACATAAGACATAAATTCATTCTCCTTAGTACGCTTCCAGGATCCAAGATGAACTTCATATACAGAATACGGTTTGTCTAAACTATTTTTAGTTTCACGGGTATCCATCCAATTCTTATCCTTCCATTTATAAGTATTATCCCATACTATAGAGGCTGTATCAGGCGGATGTTGACAAAACCTTGCAAAAGGGTCTGCTTTTTCGGTTTTAATATCATTATTATGTGAATGTATTTTATATTTGTACAAGGCACCTTGCTCTACTCCTGGAATAAACCCTTCCCAAATACCACTTTCATCCCATCTTACATTTAGCTGATGCTCCCCTTCCACCCAGTAATTAAAATCACCTATTACGGAGACCGATTTGGCTGTAGGTGCCCAAACAGCAAAATACGTCCCTTTCTTACCCTTGTGTTTTACGGGGTGTGAACCCAAATGATTATAAAGCCGATAATGTTTGCCCGCTTTAAAAAGATTGATATCAAAATCCGATAATAAGCTATAGGGAATTACATTGCCCATATTTATGTTGTTAGTTAGGTTCGTTAATAATACTCATAATACCCCGCAAAGGTATCACGGCCCATCTGGGTCTTGAATTCATTTCATATCCCAATTCGTAAACTGCCTTTTCGAGCATGCAATACTCTAAAAGAAATATTCGCTCCTGGCGGTAACCTATGTTTATGTTATGCTCTTGTATAAGACTGGCGTAGGTTTCCAGAAAGACTCCAATAAAGTAACGATAAAGAATCTCCCCTGCCAGAAAAAGATCTTCCTGTGAATATGCATATTCCTCCATATGGTTGAAAATTGTTGCATAAACCGCGTAATGAAATGACCGGAAAAGACCCGCTATATCTTTTAAAGGCGGCTGCTTTACTTTCCTGTCCCTGATTGTACTTTCTGGCTCTCCTTCAAAATCTAACAAATAAAAATCATCGTCCTGAACCAATACCTGACCCAAATGATAATCTCCGTGAACGCGAATCCTTTCTCCTTTGAGTTTGGTCCAGTCAAAGGTCACAAAGCGTTTTCTAATCTCATTTTTCCGCTCCAAAAACTCATTGGCCAGTTCAAGCGATAAACCTTCCAGACGATGAAGGTTATTTTCAACCGTATTTAGTCTATTTTGAAATTGATAGAGTAGTCTGTTCTTTAACCATACCTCGTAATCTCCGTTAAAATGAGCAGGTGTAAATGCTGTATCTTCAAATTCTGAGCCCAGTGCTATATGCATCTCTGCGGTTCTCTGTGCAAGTACCTGAAGTTTTAGGAAAACGTTCAAACCCGCCCAATCTATAATTTCAGGCGGAACATCCCTAATTTTCAACCTCTCAAACAGTTCCTTTCGCGGCAACTGCTGAACATTTATCCCCTTATTTTCAAGGTTACTAAAGATTTTATGTAATTCTTTCAACATAAAATCCCATGCATCACCCTGATTGGGAACCATTTCCTGCATCAATGCTATGGTAACGTTAACATTATCTGCATCCATGATGCTTATGCTCCCCTGATAGGCTGGTGTATTTTTGTAACCTTTTCGCTCCGAAAGGAACTGACTCATTTCAAAATCGGGATTTTTATCTGCGTATATCCTTCTGAAGAACTTAATAACCGATTTATCATTGATTATTACCGAAGTATTACTCTGCTCAAGCCCCATAAAACGTGATGATTCATAAACAGCATCATGAAATTCAAGGCTTTTATGGTACCTTACGCGGGTAGTATCAATTGGTTCTGCGTTGACAATACGTTCAAAGACTAACTTCCTGAAAGCTTCAAGGTTAATCGCATCTATTATAAAACCCGCTTGTCCGTTAATACTTAGTGGCAGAATCCTGTCTTTTTCAGCAAAATTCTCGTCCGTGACAAATGCAATGGGTAAAAAATAATGCTGGTAAAATGCCTCTTCAAAGTTCACCTCGAGCAATAATCCATAATATACTTCACCCTTCTGCTGTATCCTAAAATATTCCCGAAGCTCAATATACTTTAGTTTACTCGCTTTACCTCCATACCATCGTTGTTGAACCACATAGGCCTCTAGGACATCCGAAAGAAATACTTTAATAAATTTCTTATCATCCAATAAATTTTCCCAGGCTACATTAAATGAGTAGGGTGGCTGTAAAACGGAGTCCTGTTTTTTCTTGGACATTATTAATTTTTAATGTGAAACAAATGAAATGGTAATGCCGGGTGTAATTCTACAAAATTCCACTCATCATACCAAAGATAACTATTGTCGGTGACAAGATCATGCATGGTCAGCCCTTGTTCAATGTTAAGGGAAAATTCTCCAATGGGTAGTTGAAGCATTCCTCGTTGCGAATAATGTGAGTCTAGGTTAATAATAACCAATACTTCATCCGATTTATCTTCGTTCCATTTATAGAACGCTATAAGCTGGTGATTCTCTATATGGCAAAACCTGATATTGTTCGTTTGTTGTAATGCTTCATGATTTTTCCTGGCCTGGTTTAAACGTGTAATAATTAGTGTCAGTTTATTTTCAATAGACCAATCCCAAAATTTCACTTCATACTTCTCTGAATTCAGATACTCTTCTTTTCCCGGCATGGCATCAGAAATCATGTACTCAAAAACAGGCCCGTATATTCCTATATTGCCACATAAAGTTGCCGCCAGAGCATAACGGGCAATATGCATGGCCTCATTGGCTCCTTGCAGATGATATGGGTTAATATCCGGCGTATTAGGCCAAAAATTTGGACGGTAATACTCCTTCATTTCAGTTTGGGTAAGCTCCAGCATATATTCTATAATTTCGTGCTTGTGTACCCTCCATGTGAAATATGTATATGACTGTGAAAATCCTTGCTTGGCCAACTGCTGCATTACCTTAGGCCTGGAAAAGGCTTCCGCCAAAAAAAGTACATCTGGATGTTTCTTTTTTACCTCTGCAATTAACCAATTCCAAAAATAATATGGTTTGGTATGAGGATTGTCAACCCTTAAAATTTGTACTCCAAGTCCAACCCATTTAAGGGTTACAGCCAACAATTCTGACCACAGTTCTTTAAAATCGCTGGATTCAAAATGGAAGTTCACAATATCCTGATATTTCTTAGGAGGATTCTCTGCATATTGCATGGTACCATCAGGTCTTTTTCTAAACCATTCGGGGTTACTCGATATGTAGGGGTGATCAGGAGCGGCCTGAAAAGCCAAATCCAGGGCAATTTCCAAATCCAGTTCTTTCGCTTTTTTTATAAGACTTTTAAGATCTTTCTCGGTGCCTAGCTCCGGATGTATTTCCATATGTCCGCCAAGCTTAGAGCCAATTGCCCAAGGTACCCCGGAATCGCTTTCCTGAGCATTTGTAGTATTGTTTTTTCCTTTCCTGTTTACCTCGCCTATGGGATGTATTGGTGGTAAATAAAGCACATCGAAGGCCATGCCCGCTATTTTAGGCAGTAAAGCCTCGCAATCGTTAAACGTTCCATGCTTCCCATCCACAGGGGAAGATGACCTTGGAAAAAATTCGTACCAGGTACTGAAATTTGCTTTAAGCCTGTCTACATAAACCTTAAGTTCCTCACTGGTATTTGCCAACACACGATTTGGATACTTAACAAATAATTGATGTAGTTTATCTGAAACTGCATGTTTAACAGCTTTATTATATAAATCTTCGTTTTGAAAAGATTCAATCAAATCATTTATATACTTCTTATCAGCAGAATTTATCTTTTTTGACAAGGTTTGCAAATGTTGAACACCGTCCAAAAGTTCACTGTTAACGTGCTGATTATCTTTTAACTTAGCCTCAATACCATGCTGCCAGTTTTGAGCATGATCTACCCAGGCTGAAATTCTGTAAATATAAAAGCCCTGCTTAAGGACTTTAAAGGAAACCCTATGGACGTCATCGCCAAGATGTTCCATACGCGCCGTATTAAAAGATTGCTCGTCTGAGTGCTTATATTGAAGCTCTGCCTGAATTATATCATGTCCATCTCCTATAACATCCGCATAAACTATAACAGATTCTCCAACGACTCGCTTAATAAAAAAAGCTCCACAATGAAGCTGAGGATTAATATTTTCAATTACAACACGTTGTTGTCTTAACATCATAATTAGTTAGTTGGGTTTTTGTTAAAAATAGGAAATTATCTGAAATACAATACTCCAAAGCCTCAATTTTTAAAGAATTTGAAGATAATCCTGCGGCATAATCTATTTTTGGAACGCTTTTTGTTTTCTGGGTTAAGACAATATGTCAAATTTTAAAGAATAATAAAAACGTACTTAAAATAATAATCATTAAACATTTACAATTATGAAAAAGATCAAACTACTTTTTGGCGCATTTTTAACCTTAATTATTTTGTCATGTGAAGGGCCGGTAGGACCCCCGGGACCTCCTGGTTTTGATGGGCAAAATGGCGAGGACGGTGTTAATATTTTGGGTCAGGTCCTTGAGATTGAAGGCACTTTTGATGCCGGAAATAATTATTCCCTATTATATGAATTTCCACAGACCGTTGAAGTATTTGAATCTGATGTAGTTTTGGTTTACTTACTTTGGACGGTCGCAGAAGATAGTAATGGTGAACCTTTGGATGTATGGAGGCTATTACCACAAACCCGAATTTTGGCTCAGGGTTTGCTGCAATACAATTATGACTTTACATTTCTGGATGTAAGTGTCTTTTTAGAATCAGATTTTGACCTTGGAACCCTTACCCCCGGAGATACAGACAACCAAGTTTTTAGAATAGCTATTGTACCTGCTGAATTTGCCCAATCCTCAAAAATGGATACCTCAAATATTGAGGAAGTTATGAGCAGCTTAAACATAAGTGAAACAGATATTAACAGAATACAATTGTAGTAGTATCTATAAATTAAATAAAAACTATCCCTGCAATTTTAAAGCAGGGATTTTTTTATGAAGTTATCCTTAACTTTGAAAGGTTTTGAGTTCAAAACCATCAAAAAAAATAGTAAAAGAAAAAAATAAATTATCATGAAAAAGTATGCGTGCATTTTCCTATTGATTTCTATGGGATGCAAAGGGGTTTCGCAAGAAAAAGAAGTAGTTACCGTAGAAGGGGAAGAACAAACAGAGACATATAGGGTTGTTAAATCTGAGGAAGAATGGCGTAAAGAACTAACGGACATGCAATTTTATATTCTAAGAAGAGCAGGAACAGAAAATCCGGGATCCAGCGAGTTATTAAAAAATAAAATGGCAGGGACATATGTTTGCGCAGGCTGTGGAACAGAATTATTTAAGAGCGAATACAAATTTGATTCGGGTACGGGCTGGCCAAGTTTCGACAGAGAAATTGAGGGGAACGTAGCCTTTGATGTAGATTACAAAATTGGGTATCAAAGAACAGAAGAACATTGTGCAGTTTGTGGCGGCCACCTTGGCCATGTCTTTGAGGACGGCCACCGGGAAACCACCGGACTGCGACATTGTATTAACGGAGCTGCCTTGCAGTTTGTGCCTGAAGCGCAATAGACCACTATCTGTTTAATACAAATATTTTAGGTTTTAATTCAAACCAAGTAAAATATGAATTTACAGGTAGATTACTTGAAAAGTTTATTATTTGAATGCACTCGCTATAAATCCCTTGGCGACAAAACCTTTATTCAACTAGATGACCTAGACATTCATTGGAAATATGATAGTTCCGGTAACAGTATTGCGGTAATTGTAAAACATTTATCGGGGAATATGCTTAACAGGTGGACCAACTTCCTTACAGAGGATGGTGAAAAAATTTGGAGAAACAGGGACTCAGAATTTGAGGCCTCATACAAAACTAAAAAGGAAATGCTAGTTGCCTGGGAAGCAGGTTGGAATTGCTTTTTTGATGCCATTAAACAAATAAACCAGGAGAATTTTGATCGTACAATCAAAATAAGAAACGAACCTCACACACTTACACAGGCCTTAAACAGGCAATTAGCCCATACTTCCTATCACATTGGTCAAATAGTACTATTAGGCAAGACTATAAAGGGTAATAACTGGGTATCTCTTTCCATTCCAAAAGGCCAGTCAAAGGCCTATAACAAGACAAAATTCAAGGATTAATTTAAGATTCTTAAGGAAGTTCAAAAGCTTTCAATTTGGTTTTGTAACTTTGCGACCTCATAAATCTGAATCACAAAAAATACTGGAATGGGCAAATTCGATATTATTGTTTTAGGAAGTGGACCCGGAGGTTATGTAACCGCCATAAGAGCATCACAACTTGGATTTAAAACAGCTATTGTAGAAAAAGAGAATCTTGGTGGAGTATGTTTAAATTGGGGATGCATCCCTACCAAAGCTTTATTAAAATCTGCCCAGGTATTTGAATATTTACAACATGCTTCGGATTATGGGTTAAAAGTAGATGGAGTGGATAAAGATTTTGATGCAGTTGTAAAACGAAGCAGAAATGTGGCTGATGGAATGAGCAAGGGGGTTCAATTTCTTATGAAGAAAAATAAAATTGAAGTTATTCATGGTTTTGGAAAATTGGCGCCCGGAAAGAAGGTAATTGTTACAGATGCTGAAGGTAAGGATACAGAGTATGGAGCAGAACATATAATTATTGCTACAGGAGCCAGAAGCAAGGAACTACCTGCTTTACCTCAGGATGGGAAAAAAATTATTGGCTACCGAAAAGCTATGACTTTGGAGAAACAACCCAAGAAAATGATAGTTGTGGGAAGTGGAGCTATAGGGATTGAATTTGCCTATTTCTATAATGCTATGGGTACCGAGGTGACGGTTGTTGAATTTTTACCAAATATTGTTCCGCTAGAAGACGAAGAGGTTTCGAAACAACTGGAAAGGAGCTTCAAGAAAGCAGGAGTCAAAATTAAAACATCATCTGAGGTTACTCACGTTGACACAGCTGGGGACGGTGTTAAAGCAACCGTAAAAACCCTTAAAGGAGAAGAAATTCTTGAAGCCGATATACTACTTTCTGCAGTGGGTATTAAATCAAATATTGAGAATATTGGTCTGGAAGAAGTAGGCATCGCTACCGATAGAGATAAAATTCTTGTAAATGATTTCTACTCAACCAATATCCCCGGTTATTATGCCATTGGTGATGTTACCGCCGGTCAGGCACTTGCACATGTAGCTTCTGCCGAAGGTATTCTTTGTGTAGAAAAGCTAGCCGGAATGCACGTAGAACCCTTGGATTATGGTAATATTCCCGGTTGTACCTATTGTATGCCGGAAATTGCATCTGTAGGCCTCACAGAGAAGCAAGCTATTGAAAAAGGCTATGAACTTAAAATTGGTAAATTCCCTTTCTCTGCAAGTGGTAAAGCAAAAGCTTCAGGGAATGCCGATGGCTTTGTAAAAGTGATTTTTGACGCAAAATATGGTGAATGGTTAGGCTGCCATATGATAGGTGCCGGGGTAACAGATATGATTGCAGAGGCAGTGGTAGCACGTAAATTAGAGACAACCGGACACGAAATCCTTAAAGCAGTTCACCCACATCCCACAATGAGCGAAGCGGTAATGGAAGCGGTTGCGGAAGCATATGGCGAAGTTATTCACCTTTAGCCCTGCTAATAAATAAAATATAAATGCTTAAAATATTTCGACTGAGTGCTATTCTGGAAGGTATCACTTATTTGCTTTTATTCAGTTTTAGCATGCCCTTGAAATATTGGGCAAATATCACTGAACCTAATGTTTATATTGGTTATTTACATGGCTTTTTATTTATAGCCTATCTGATATTGGCCGTAATCTTTTCAATGGAAAGAAAAATACCTTCAAATAAAATAATTATGCTTGTACTGGCTTCTCTCCTACCCTTTGGTACTTTCTATATGGATGAGAAATACCTAAAACCACTTGCAAGCTTATAAAAAACTTCGGACTGCCAGTTCATAACTTTTCAATCCAAATCCAAGAATAACTCCTTTAGCTCCGGAAGAGATATAGGAAATATGTCTGAAGTCCTCACGTTTATGGGTATTAGAGATATGAACTTCAACTACCGGAGTATTGATCGCTTTCACAACATCACCCAAACCTACAGAAGTATGAGTGTAGGCAGCGGCATTTAGTATGACCCCATCATAGGAAAAACCAACTTCCTGTATTTTATCTATGAGTTCACCTTCTATATTGGATTGATAATATTCCAGCTGTAGTTCACTAAATTTTGACTGAAGTTCTGCAAAGTAGGAATCAAAGGTTTTACTGCCATAGACTTCAGGTTCTCTTTTTCCCAGAAGGTTAAGGTTTGGGCCGTTTATAATAATAATTTTCATAAGGCTAAAAGTAATAAAATGTATAGTGCAAAAAAAGCACATGAAATACCCTTCG
>CAZHWD010000044.1:0-72794 GCA_964536335.1 uncultured Eudoraea sp.
ATGCTTAATTCAGTTTTAGCAGCTACTTTTTCTAAGACGCAACAGGTAGGCCCGATAAATGCATCCCCGGTAATTGAGGACGCAGGTTTGGTAGATACCTACTTCCCTGAAGATAGTCGGATTTATCTGGAAGAAGCGGTACCAAGAACAAAAGTAAACTTGACGTTTAATCTGGCTTCGGATAAATGGATATTCTTTTTAAGAGGTGTATATTTTGGAAAAGTTACAGAAGCTACCACAAATGTTGACAGGCAACAGGTTTTTAGTTCCAAATTTGTAACAGATCTTTCGGTTAGTTACAAGGCTACACCCTCACTTACATTTACAGTCGGGGCAAACAACTTATTTGACACTTATCCCGACAGGGCAGCCGAAGTTTTGGCTGACGGTGGAAATAATCGTAGTAGCGGTCGTTTTGATTGGTCTCGGAGATCACAACAGTTTGGTATTGGAGGCAGATTCTTATTTGCACGAGTAGCTTTCACTTTAAGATAAGCCATACAATGGCAATCTAAAAAAGCTACCCTATAGGGTAGCTTTTTATATTTATGGCTTTAAATTGACAAGAAGTATAATTTTTGATAAAGAATATAGTTTATATAGAAGTCTATTTAATAAATTCTCAAAAGGATTTGTGCTCATGAAATTGAAATATTATTGTTCTATTCTACTGTTTTTTATCCTCTTCACAAGCGTAGGTCAAACTGTTGACTGTACCTTGGGTATTGGTGGTAAGGATACAGAAACCATTATTAAAGTATTTCAGCTTAGTGAAGAACAGTTAGTACAAATGGAGGGCTGGATTGAGGAATTGAATAAATCTAATGAATTAATTGAGGAACAAATTGATGTCCTTTTGGACAAGCATCCGCAAAGTAACGAAGAGGAATTACAAGCTCTGGCTGAAAAATTTAAACCACTTCGTGCACAGATTATCGCCAATTCAAAAATATGCGATCAAAAATTAGTGGGAATACTTAACGAAAATCAATACCAGCGATATATTAGTTTGTGTTTCGAGGCTGTGCGCAGACCACTAAAAGGATTAACTTCTAAGGAGGATTCACCACCGGAGTGAATTTAACACTTTATAAAAGTCGAAAAAGTTGGTAATGGAGCGCTAACCTAATGGAAGTTTGTATTTTTGAGCAAAGTTTTTATAGATTATGTACAAGCTCCTGATCAGACCTTTTCTATTCCTTCTGGACCCGGAAAAAGTACACCACCTTTCATTTACAGTTATTAGATTACTATCTAAAATTGGATTTTCAGGTTTCTTCAGATTCCTTTATCTTATTGATGACGAACGTTTGGAGCGAGAGGTTTTCGGAATAAAATTTAAAAATCCTGTTGGCCTTGCAGCCGGATTTGATAAGAATGCCAATTTATATAACGAACTCTCCAATTTTGGATTTGGTTTTATTGAAATTGGTACTGTAACACCTAAACCACAAGCTGGTAATCCAAAAAAAAGACTTTTCAGATTAAAAGCAGATCAGGCAATAATAAACAGAATGGGCTTTAATAACCTGGGAGTTTTTGAAGCCGTTGAAAACTTAAAGAAAAAACACAATGTTATAATAGGCGGCAATATTGGTAAGAACAAAATCACTCCAAATCAGCTTGCAATCAAAGATTATTTAATATGTTTTGATGTACTTTTTGATCATGTCGACTATTTTGTGGTGAATGTAAGTTCTCCAAATACTCCGGACCTTCGGGAATTACAGGATAAGGAGCCTCTTACCGCGCTTTTGATGGCATTAAAACGTGATAACCATAAATATTCACAAAGTAAACAAGTAATTGAGAAGCCAATTCTTTTAAAAATAGCACCTGATCTTACTAATGATCAGTTATTAGATATAATTCAAATTATGGAAGACACCCGGATTTCCGGGATAATTGCCACTAATACTACTATAACAAGAGAAAATCTGAAATCGGATTACTATCTCAAGGAAGAAAAAGGAGGATTAAGTGGTAAACCCCTTGCGAACAGAAGTACAGAGGTTATTCGATTCTTGTCTGAAAGAAGTAATAAGGCGTTTCCAATAATTGGGGTGGGTGGAATTCATTCCGCAGAAGATGCCCTCGAAAAACTAGAAGCAGGTGCAGATTTAATTCAGCTATGGACAGGGTTTGTTTACGAGGGCCCAGCACTGGTAAAAAAAATAAATAAGGCCATTCTGGACAAAAGCTAAACGCAGTTATTTAATTTCACATGAATTTGATTAGTGATGCCTTACCTTAAAAATGGCAATCCAGACTATTATTTTGTCCAATAATCAACCACCATTACATCATCTACCGAAGGTCCTATAAGACTGACAAACGCCTTATGATCTGGATGTGGTAAATATATTGCACGATCTTTTTCACTTTTAAAACTGACAAAAAAGCAATGTGTAAATCCTTTATCCAGTCCTTCCGGGCTATTGTTTAAACCCCATTCGAAATCAGAGATTTGTGGTATTTTACCCGCTAAAGCTCCAAAAGCCTCTTCAAAAGAATCTAGTTGTTCCTCAGACGTTTCTTCCTTAAACTTAAAAAGGACCACATGTCTTAAAACACTGTCCTTCGTATTTTGTAATTCCGTTTTTGTCTGAATTAATTTTTTGTCCATTTTTAAGGAAGCAAAGCTGAGTGACACCAGGCCAAGGACTGCTGTAATTAAAAGTATTTCAGTTTTCATAAATTAAATTTTTGTAAGATAAAGAAAAGCAGGAAACTTTTGTATTTTGAGCAATGATACTCATAAATTCTTAACTTGAATTACGAAATACTTTCTGCCTTTATCCTTGCAACAGCTGCCCTGGCTATATCACCGGGACCCGATAATATTTATGTTTTAACACAAAGCATATCCAATGGTATAAAATATGGCATTTCAACTACCGCCGGTCTAATTACCGGATGTATTGTTCACACTACTTTCCTGGCATTTGGTATCTCAGCGCTAATTAAGGAAAACGATCAGATATTTTTCGTAGTTAAACTATTTGGAGCATTTTACTTGTTTTACCTGGCTTATAAGGTATACCATACCAAGGTGCATATTACATTGGATAATACGGAGATTCCGAAAAAATCTTTGAGTCAATTGTATAGACAAGGTTTTATAATGAATGTACTCAATCCGAAGGTTACTATTTTCTTTCTTGCTTTTTTTCCCGGATTTCTTTTTAGCGAAGATTTGGATACGGTAATTCAATTTTATGTTCTTGGTTTATTATTTATGATAGTTACATTCATTCTTTTTTCTTCAATCGCATTGCTTTCAGGGTCTATTGCCAAGCAAATTAAAAAGCATTCCGGCATTGCCTTATTCCTGAAGTGGTTACAAATAGTTGTCTTTTCCGGCATAGGTATTTACCTGTTATTTTCGGATAAATAATACTAATTTTGGTAAATACTAGATTCGCCATATGCCCGAAAAAGTTAAGATAATTGAATGTCCCAGAGATGCCATGCAAGGCATTAAAAGATTTATTCCAACTCAGAAGAAAATTGCATACATTCAATCTTTGCTGGGTTGTGGTTTTGATACAATAGATTTTGGGAGTTTTGTTTCACCCAGGGCCATACCACAGATGGCAGACACGGCTGAAGTACTTTCAAAGTTAGATCTATCAAAATCAAAGAGCAAGTTATTGGCCATTGTAGCCAACGTACGAGGGGCAAATGAGGCCAGCGTTCACCCTGAGATTGATTATTTGGGATATCCTTTCTCTATCTCCGAAAACTTTCAAATGCGTAACACGCATAAAACAATCTCACAATCCACAGATGTTCTGGATGAGATTCTTGAAATTGCAAATGCAACTAACAAAGAGGTAGTTACTTATATATCTATGGGATTCGGCAATCCATATGGTGATCCATGGAGTGTAGAAGTTGTGGGAGAATGGGCAGAAAAATTGGCTAATATGGGAGCCCGGATATTGTCCTTGTCTGATACAGTTGGGACCTCCACCCCTGAAGATATTAACTATTTATTTTCACATTTAATTCCCAAATATCCGAATGTTGAGTTTGGAGCGCATTTGCATACAACACCAAACAGATGGCATGAAAAAGTTGATGCGGCATATAATGCGGGCTGTCGCAGATTTGATGGTGCGATAAGAGGGTTTGGGGGCTGTCCAATGGCCAAAGATGAATTAACCGGAAATATGCCAACTGAAAAAATGTTGTCTTATTTCACTGAAAAAAAGGTAGATACGGGAGTTCAGTGGATGGTCTTTGAAGCTGCACATAATAAGGCAACAGAACTCTTCACGGCCTATAATTAAGATAATTTGAACTTAATTTAATTAGTGTTTCACCGGAAATGTTAAAATTTAAAAATTACTTAGAATTATTATAAATAAAGTGTTGAGGTTAAAACTTTGATATTATATTTGCTCTTTATTTATAAACAGTCTAAATAAAAATAACTTACCAAAATGAAAAAAACCACCCTTGTCTTTTTATTATTTTATTGCGGAATAATGCTAGCACAGACTAAAACGGATTCCATTACTCTCGATCCGCAAAAGCAGATAAATGCCGCACAGCGTTTACTATCAGGAAATTATGCATCGGCAGTGACCGTAGGGGCATACGGTGAAGTTTTATATAATCAACCCGAAGGATCCAATGGGGAATTAGATGTACAACGATTGGTGTTACTCTTTGGTTATAATTTTAATGACAAAGTGCAATTTGTTACAGAAATAGAAGTGGAACATGTTGAAGAAGTCTTTGTAGAACAAGCTTTTATAAATTATAATGTGGCAAACAATGTAAATCTAAGGGGTGGTTTAATGCTGGTACCCATGGGAATAATCAATGAATTTCATGAACCTACTACTTTTAACGGAACAGAACGTCCCGGTGTGGATAATGTAATTGTACCTACAACATGGAGGGAAATTGGAATTGGGGTAAACGGAAGATTTAACTCGATCTCACTTGGATATCAGGCTTATATATTTAATGGCTTCAAGTCCGCAGAATCAGATGGAGAAGGAGGTGTTAATGGCCTTTTGAACGGATCTAACGCACTTAGGGGTGGGAGGCAAAAAGGTATTAAATCCATAGTTAGTAGCCCTACCTTGTCAATTAAATTTGACTATTATGGTATTCGGGGCTTGCGTTTAGGTCTGGCTAGCTATCTCGGAAAGACCCAGGCCGACGATGACGTGAAACAGTTGGAAGGTGCAATTATCGGTACTTCCATGCTTGGACTTGATGCCAGGTATGCCTATAAACGATTTATGGCCAGAGGTGAGTTTATTCAGGGATGGCTGTCCGATACCGAAGCTTATAACACACTTACCGGACAGGATTTGGGAAGTGCTTTGCAAGGCTGGTATGTGGAAGGTGCGTTTAATCTTTTACCACAAGGAAAGAAGCAAAAACTCTTTGCCTTTGCCCGTTATGAGTCCTATGACACTCATGCCCAGACAGATGGAACATTGGAAAGAAATGATGCTTATAACAGATCGGATATTACAACGGGTTTAACCTATCATATAGTACCGGGAGTAGTAGTAAAAGGAGACTATCAATTTAGATCTAATGCCCTTGAAGGAAGTGATGTTCCGAATCAATTAAATTTTGGGATCGGAGTATGGTTCTGATAAATCCAGCAATGAAAATAATTTAGTATTTACTTCGGAATAGCTTATTAAGATTAAATCTAAATTAATACATTTGCCTTATGTGGTTTCACAAGCGATTTTGTTTTTCTTTTATTCTGGTGTCCTTCCTATTATTCGGATTTGGTCTTCCAAAAGATATTCGGAAGAGGATAAATAAGGAGATCGAAAAGACATTTGAATCTTCGACCATAGAAATGCTCCCGGTCATTGTTCCGGAAGAAATCAATAGTAAACTTCCAACAAAAATTACCGGAACTAATTTTTTTACGCTATCTGAAGGTTCTGAACTTTTGGGTTATGCATTTGTAGGTTATGCACCAAGCAAAACAGCCAAGTTTGATTATCTCGTAATATTCGATCAGGACTTAAAGGTTATTAATACCAAAGTGCTGGTGTACAGAGAAGATTATGGAGGTGAAATCGGAAGCAAACGTTGGTTGAAGCAATTTTTGGGAAAAACAGGGAATGATAGAGTAAGCTATGAAAACAATATCGATGCTATTGCAGGAGCCACTATCTCTGTACGATCCATGACTTTGTCAATGGATAAACTTTTTCAGACAATTGGACAACTTCAGGAAAAAAAGTTTTTATAATGAACTACAATGGTCTTTTACAACGATTACCTGTGGAGATCAAATGGTTTGTAGGTTCATTTGTTTTGGTATTATCCGTTGGGTTTTATACGGGACTTTTATTTGTTAATCAAACCAGTACAGCAGCACCAAGTGGTATTGTGGAAAATTATTTAGGCAATGAAGCTGACGAAGAAGCCCAAGTTATGAAATTTAAGAAAAGTGAGTATGAAATGCTTACAATCATCCATACGCATATCTTATCCATGTCCTTTATTTTTTTCTTATTGGGAATTCTGGTTTGGCTCACCCGGCTACCTAAAAAGCTTAAGCTGTTTCTCACAATAGAACCTTTCCTTTCAGTCATCCTCACATTTGGAGGCATTTATGTCTTATGGTCGGGACTTGAATGGATGAAATATGTAGTGGTTTTTTCCGGTATATTGATGACCATCACCTTTATGATCTCTACGTTCCTGGTCCTTTATCAACTGGTACTTCCGATTAATTCAAAACGGTAAAAAAACCGTAACCCTCGAGTTGTTTTAAATGTAGTATATTTGCACGCAATTAATCCTTAATTGCCATGAAAGCTCACCTTAATAAAATTCTTGGAGAAGGCCTCACATACGATGATGTCCTTTTAGTTCCTGCTTATTCCGAAATACTCCCCAGAGAAGTAAGTATTCAGACAAAGTTTACCAGGAACATCTCTATAAATGTTCCTATAGTTTCAGCTGCTATGGATACGGTTACTGAATCAAAAATGGCTATTGCCATGGCTCGTGAAGGAGGTATTGGTGTATTACATAAGAATATGTCCATTGAGCAACAGGCAGTTAAAGTTCGAAAAGTAAAAAGAGCTGAAAGCGGGATGATTTTGGATCCGGTGACATTACATCTTGATGCTTTAGTTGGTGACGCTAAATCAAATATGCGGGAACATAGTATAGGGGGTATTCCTGTTGTTGATGAAGATCAAAAACTTATCGGAATTGTAACCAACAGAGACCTTAGATTTGAAAAGGACAATAGCCGTCCTATTGCCGAAGTAATGACAAAATCCAATCTTATTACTGTCGCAGAAGGAACTTCCCTGGAGCAGGCAGAGGGGATACTTCAGATCAATAAAATTGAAAAACTTCCGGTTGTCGATAGTTCGAATAAACTTGTAGGACTTATCACCTTCCGGGATATTACGAAGCTAACGCAAAAGCCAATATCAAATAAAGATAAATATGGAAGGTTAAGAGTAGCAGCGGCTATAGGCGTAACTCCAGATGCCTTGGAAAGGACAGAAGCACTGGTGGCAGCCGGAGTTGATGCTGTAGTTATAGATACTGCCCATGGACATACAAAGGGCGTAGTTAAGATACTTAAAGACGTTAAGAAACAATTCCCGGAGCTCGATGTTATAGTTGGTAATATTGCCACAGCGGATGCCGCAAAATATTTAGTAGAGGCCGGGGCAGATGCCGTCAAAGTTGGGATAGGACCTGGTTCAATTTGCACAACAAGAGTAGTGGCAGGTGTTGGGTTCCCACAATTTTCAGCAGTGTTGGAAGTTGCAGCAGCTATTAAGGGTAGCGGCGTTCCGGTTATTGCCGATGGTGGAATACGTTATACCGGAGATATCCCAAAAGCGATCGCAGCCGGAGCAGATTGTGTTATGCTTGGGTCTTTATTGGCGGGGACCAAAGAATCTCCGGGAGAAACAATTATCTACGAAGGCCGAAAATTTAAGTCCTATAGAGGAATGGGGTCTGTTGAGGCCATGAAAGAGGGGAGTAAGGACCGGTATTTCCAGGACGTGGATGATGATATTAATAAATTGGTACCTGAAGGCATTGTTGGTCGCGTTCCTTATAAGGGAGAGCTATATGAAAGTATACATCAATTTGTTGGCGGTCTCAGGGCCGGGATGGGTTATTGCGGTTCCAAAGATATTGACACTTTAAAAGAAACAGGAAGTTTTGTAAAGATTACGGCGAGCGGTATTAATGAGGGCCATCCTCATGATGTGACAATTACAAAGGAATCTCCCAACTACAGCAGATAATTTATTTCACATTACCACTATAGGTTTTCCAGTCTTTTTCCTTATAAATATTATCTCCAAAATATCGGGCAATATTTAAAAATGGATCTGGTTTTTGATATCCAGGTACAGGAGAGAGCATATTGAATTGCTCATCCATGAATACCACAGTCGGGTAGCTTAACCTCCCTTGCATTAGAGCCGCAGCAAACTCATGGTAACCTCTTTTACCAGATGGAACATACTTATAGGTCTTGCCCTTAAAATCAATGGGTCCTTTCCCTTCTCCATCCAGCTTAACCATATAAAAGTTGTTGGACATATATTCGGCCACTTCTGCATTTTGAAAAGTATCCTTATCCATTTTTTTACACCAGCCACACCAATCTGTATAGACGTCCACAAATATTTTCTTTGGATTCTTGTCTGTTGCCGCCAAGACTGCAGCTTCATTCCAGCTTAACCAATTAACCTCCTGGGCATTTGACGTAAAGGTTAATAAACCAATAAAGACTACAAGAATGGGCTTAGTAATTACCAGGGACTTAAATTTCATAAGATTTGATTTGAGTTATTAGTCCAAATACTGTACCAAAACTAACGAAAATTTAACTGCTTTATTTTACCGAGGCTTTTTGATTCTTTGCTGTAAACAAATCTTTAACATCAATTTGGTTTCTGATAAGATCATCAAAAGATTCTCTTTCCCGTATAAGTATAGATTTACCCTGGTACCACAGGACTTCAGCCGGTCTGTATCTGGAATTATAATTACTGGCCATGCTAAAGCAATAAGCCCCTGCATTTTTAAAACAAAGGACATCACCTTCAGAAATTTCATTAATCCTCCTGTTATTCGCAAAAGTATCGGTTTCACAGATATAACCTACTACGGAATAATAGCGTTCCTTTCCTTCCGGGTTAGAGATGTTAATTATTTGATGATTGGCACCATAAAGCATAGGACGAATTAGGTGATTAAAGCCAGAATCTACACTGGCAAAAACAGTAGAAGTAGTCTGCTTTACTACATTTACTTTTGCAAGAAAGTATCCGGCTTCACTTACAAGAAACTTCCCAGGTTCAAAAGCCAAAGTCAGTTCTTTTCCATACTCTTCACAAAAGTCATTAAACCGACTGCTTAATTTTACGCCTAATTCCTCAATATTGGTCTCAATATCTCCATCTTTATATGGAACTTTAAATCCGCTTCCAAAATCTATAAAGTCCAGCTCTCTAAAATTTTTCGCTGTTTCAAAGAGAATTTCTGAGGCATATAAAAACACCTCAATATCCAAAATATCACTCCCAGTATGCATATGTATGCCATTGATTGTCATTTTGGTTAATTCAACAATTCTCAATAAATGAGGAATTTGATGGATGCTAACACCAAATTTGGAATCAATATGGCCCACCGAAATATTAGAATTGCCACCGGCCATTACATGTGGGTTTATTCTAATACATACAGGTATATCTGGGTATGTGTTACCAAATTGCTCGAGAATAGAAAGATTATCAATATTTATTCGTACACCTAATGTTGCGGCTTCTTCTATTTCCTCTAAGGAAACGCCGTTGGGAGTATAAATGATTGATTCAGGTTTAAAACCAGCTAGAAGACCTAGTTTTACCTCTTGTATTGATACGGTGTCTAAACCACTCCCAAGGTCATTCATTAACCTCAGAATTGTGAGATTAGAAAGTGCTTTTGCTGCGTAATTTAGTTTTAACTTTTTAACGGTTTTAAAGGCATTAGTTAGCCTGTTGAATTGAGATTTTATCCTTTCAGCATCGTAAACATATACAGGATTTCCGTATTCTTTTGTAATGTTTAATAGATCGGTATACTTCATCTTTAACCTTACTTTTAAGCAAAACTAAAATACTTGGGGATATTGAGCAAAATTAAACACAAAAAAATTATAAATAAAACAAATAGTTACAAATATAACAATGTTAATTAATGAGCCATTTGCGACTATGTAATTCACTTTGTATTTTTAGAAAAAACTTTTAATATGAAACTACCCTTTTTTCCTTTGCAGTCTGTTTTCTTTCCTGGTGAAAAGGTGCCTTTACACATTTTTGAGGAAAGGTATAAACAACTTATTAATGATTGTCGTAAAGAGGCTATTACTTTTGGCATACCTGTGTATTTTAATGATAATATAGCTTACGGAACAGAGGTTCAGTTAATGGAAGTTGTAAACACCTATGAAAGCGGGGCAATGGATGTAGTATGTGTAGCGAGACAGATATTTAAGGTGATTTCCTTTGATAATTCAATGAATAATAGACTATATGCTGGTGGCGAGGTACAATTTATAGATAATATTAAGGACAGTGAATTATCTGCAAAACAAGCAGTATTTGAAAAACTAAAGGAGTTATATCAGCTAATGGAAGTTCCTTTTGCGCCTATTGAAATTGAAATGTTTAATAGCTATACCCTTGCCCACAAAATGGGTCTATCATTTGAACAGGAATACCAACTATTGCAGTTAGCAGGTGAAAGAGAACGTTTGCAATTTATTATGAATCATTTATTGGCTACCATTCAGGTTCTAAATGAAGTTAATCGCACTAAAGTACTCATAGAATTGAATGGTCATTTCAGAAATTTTGATCCCTTAGATTTTAAAGCTTTTAAAATTTAGATATAAAAACGGATTGGATGACAATTAATATTCCTTGCCAAAGAATACTAATCCATAGTTTGTGGATTCTTAAAAAGATTAAGTCCTATTTATCGTTTTATTAGGGTAAATGCTGCCCGTTTCCTATTTTTGCCTCTTAACAATCACAAATTGTAATATGAATCTTCATGAATACCAGGGAAAAGAAATTTTGGCAAGTTTTGGAGTACGAATTCAACGCGGTCTCGTCGCCCACAGTCCGCAGGAAGCCGTAGATGTAGCAAAACAACTTACACGAGAAACCGGCACTAAATGGTTTGTGATTAAGGCACAGGTACATGCAGGTGGAAGGGGAAAAGGAGGAGGCGTAAAGCTGGCAAAAAATTTAAAAGAAGTAGAGGAGGTTTCAGGTAATATTATAGGAATGAACTTAGTTACCCCTCAAACTTCAGCAGAGGGTAAAAAAGTGCATCAGGTACTGATTGCGGAAGATGTCTATTATCCGGGTGAAAGTGAAACAAGTGAGTTTTATATGTCCGTTTTACTGAATAGGTCTAGTGGAAGAAATATGATAATGTACTCAACGGAAGGGGGCATGGATATTGAAGATGTAGCTGATAAAACACCGCACCTTATTTTTACGGAGGAAATTGATCCGGCTGTTGGATTATTGGCATTCCAGGCCAGAAAAATTGCTTTTAATCTGGGTTTATCCGGAATTGCTTTTAAAGAAATGACCAAATTTGTTACAGCACTTTATAAGGCATATGACCAAAGTGATTCTAATATGTTTGAAATAAATCCGGTTCTTAAGACATCGGATAATTTGATAATGGCTGTTGATGCCAAGGTATCTATAGATGATAATTCCCTATACAGGAGAAAGCAATATGCCGAAATGCGGGATTTGCGTGAAGAAAGCCCCATTGAAGTGGAAGCGCGTGCTGTAGGATTGAATTATGTGGATCTTGATGGAAACGTAGGATGTATGGTCAATGGAGCAGGATTAGCAATGGCAACTATGGACTTGATAAAAATGGCAGGCGGGGAACCGGCTAACTTTCTTGATGTGGGCGGTACTGCTGATGCCAAAAGGGTGGAAGAAGCATTTCGTATTATATTAAAAGATACTGCGGTGAAGGCTATCCTTATAAATATTTTTGGAGGCATCGTAAGATGCGACAGAGTAGCACAAGGGGTTGTAGATGCGTATAAAAATATGGGAGATGCTATTAAAATTCCGATTATTGTTCGATTACAAGGTACTAATGCCGAATTGGCCAAGGAGATAATTGATAATTCCGGACTTGCCGTACAGTCAGCTGTTCAATTCCAGGAAGCTGCGGATAAAGTAAAAGAAGTTTTAGCCGAAATTTAGGATTACTAAGATTTTATAAAAAAGGGCTATGTTTTGAACATAGCCTTTTTTTTTATTTCTATAAGTAACAATGTGTTATCTATATTAAATAACCATTAACTTTTTTTAAGGGCTTTACATCATATAAATAATTCCTGGTATTGAATGAATTAGTAGTTGAACTATTGTTTAAAGTTTTGTTAAAACTAAAAACAGCTGTAACATTCTTAAATTTTGGTCGTCTATTATAACAAATCATCAATTAATTTATTCATCAATCATTAAACAAACAACATCATGAGAAAATTCAGTTTTGTTTTAGTAGCGGCAGTTCTACTAACTTCAGGAAATCTTTTTGCAACCGAACCAACGCCAACAAATCCAAACACTAATATTGCTACTCAAATAGGAGAGCTGTTAGAAAGAAACAATTTTATTATTAACGATAATGATTTGACAGCCAATGTGTTGTTTACTTTAAATGCAGACCATGAAATAGTAGTCATATCCGTTGATACAGAAGATGACGTCTTGGAAATGTTTGTAAAAAACAGGTTGAATTACAAAAAAGTACAAGTATCAAGTGTTAAAGAAGGAAAAATGTATACGGTTCCGGTTCGTATTACGGAATAACAAATTTTTGATGCAAGAGAAAATCCTGAATTTATTCAGGATTTTTTTTTGTTTTTGTATTTGACATAACTAAGATCCGGCTTTTTTTTCGGTTTTTCATATTTCCTAGGTGCAGTGCTTTCCGTTTTTTTTGTTTGTTTTAAAACCTCTATTGGGATTTTTGGATTTTCTTTTGTCCCTCTTAAATGAATAACTAAACCGTTAAGGAAATTGCGCAATACCTGATCTCCACATTCACGATATTTAGGATGTCCTTCCTTCCGGCAAAAGGCACCGATTTCGCTTTTTGAAATTCTGAAATCAACTAATTCAAGAATTTCTACAATTTGATCATCACGAAGCATTAATGCCACACGAAGTTTTTTTAATATATCATTATTGGTCATAACAGGCATTTTATGCAAGTTATTACAAATAACGAATCCTTTGCCGTTTTTGAGTCTTTTGGACCGTTTTTTATACGAAATTGGGCATTTTGGTGTTATAGATATGACTAAATTAAAGGAGGGATTAACAAATAAGGTAATGAGTACCTATAAAGAAAAACTTAGCATATTATCCGAAATGATTGCTTTTGCAAAGGCCGATCATGCTTTAAAAGATGCTGAATATAATTTTCTGTTTGGTGTGGCTGTTAGTTTGGGTATCGATAAGGATATATTTGATTCACTTCTCGACAAACAGGAAAAAATAACTGTACCTAAAACTCAAGCAGATCGTATTCTGCAGTTCCATAGATTGGTGCTACTAATGAATGTTGACCAGGAACAACATCAAATTGAAATTGGTAAACTACACAATATTGGCCTTGGCATGGGTTTACCACCATCTGCCATCGAACAGGTTTTAACCGTTATGCATGATTATCCGGATAAAATAATTCCCCCTGATGTGCTAATCAATATTTTTAAAGCACATTACAACTAAATATAAGCATCAATATTCTATTAAATTCATTCTTCCAGGTATTTAACCCGTGGCTTTCAATAAACCTTTTAGCAACTAAAAGTTGTTGCTTTGAAGTTAGGTAAATGCGCCATAATGGCATTGAAACAACCCGTTAATAAGCCAAAAAGGCAGTTAATCAAGCTTGGTATATGATTTGACTATTATTAAACAAGTGAATAAGTTTAATAAAAAAGATAGTATCATGAGTATAGTTAAAAGAAATAATTTGGTTTTTCCTTCCTTAATGAATGAAATCCTTAAACCTGATTGGTTTGGGGGATTGGAAAATTATAGTAACACATTTCCTCCAGTTAACATTCAGGATAATGAAACAAGTTTCGAATTGGAGTTATCTGTTCCCGGAAGAAAAAAAGAAGATTTTAATATCGAAATTGATGAACAGGTTTTGACAATTACCGGTGAAGCGGAAAAAGAAGAAGAAGTTAAAGAAGCGAGTTACACTCGCAGAGAATTTTCTTATTCTTCATTTAAAAGATCGTTTACGCTTCCGGAAACCGTTAAAGAGGAGGGAATTAAAGCCTCTTACGAAAATGGTATTTTAAGGTTTAGTCTACCTAAGAAAGAAGAGTCACTTCCTAAGCCCAAAAGATTAATTGAGATTGAGAAATAAGTATTAAAAACACTATGTGGTACCCTCTTTAGGGTATTCATAATAGTTGGTTTGTTTAGTTGGTTAGGAAGAGCGTCTTGATTTATCAGGGCGCTCTTTTTTTAGCTCTGGTGTTGCAGCATCTTTATTTCATCTCTGAGTATTGCAGCATGCATAAAATCTAAATCTTTTGCTGCTTTTTCCATTGCTTTTCTCTTCTCTCTGATCAGCTTTTCCCTTTGATCTTTCGTAATATACTGCAAGTCGGGTTCTGCAGCTCTAATTTCTTCTTTTATAAAATGGTAGGTAGAAACAGAATTCTTGGCAAGTGCATTGTCCAAACTTTTGTTAAGTGCCTTAGGGATGATATTATTTGAAATATTATATGCTGTTTGTTTTTCCCGTCGGTAATTCGTCTCATCTATCGTTTTTTGCATGCTTGCTGTAATTCTGTCGGCATACATAATTGCTTTGCCGTTTAAATGACGTGCAGCTCTTCCCACAGTTTGTGTTAATGAGCGGTTACTTCTCAGAAACCCTTCTTTGTCTGCATCCAATATTGCCACAAGCGATACCTCAGGCAAGTCCAAACCTTCTCTCAATAAATTAACTCCAATTAAGACATCAAAGACCCCTTTTCGTAAATCCTGCATTATTTCAACCCTCTCCAAAGTGTCCACATCACTATGTATATATCGACATCTCACATTGATCCTTGCAAGATATTTAGCGAGCTCCTCGGCCATTCTTTTGGTAAGTGTGGTTACAAGGGTGCGTTCGTCTAGTTCTACCCGTTGTTGTATTTCTTCTACCAGATCATCAATTTGATTTAAACTTGGACGGATATCTATTTCCGGATCTAAAAGGCCTGTAGGACGAATTACCTGTTCAACAAAAACACCCTGACTGTTCTGCAATTCATAATCTGCGGGGGTAGCACTGGCATAGATTACCTGATTCTGAAGCGCTTCAAATTCTTCAAATTTCAAAGGTCGGTTGTCCATGGCTGCCGGTAAGCGAAATCCATACTCCACAAGATTTTCTTTTCGGGACCTGTCACCACCATACATTGCGTGCACCTGAGGTATTGTAACATGACTTTCGTCTACAACCATTAAGAAGTCATCCGGGAAATAGTCCAGTAGGCAGAATGGTCTGGTGCCAGGTTCACGACCATCAAGATACCTTGAATAATTTTCGATACCCGAGCAATATCCTAATTCTCGGATCATTTCCAAATCAAAATTTGTACGCTCTTCTAGTCGTTTGGCTTCAAGAGGTTTAGGAATACTTTTAAAGTATTCCACTTGACTTACAAGATCTTCCTGTATTTGATGAATGGCGCCCTGAAGGATATCGGGTGAGGTCACAAACATATTAGCAGGATATATATTTAAGTTTTCATAACGCTCCAATGCCTTATTCTTATAAGGATCAAAAGCTTCAATTTCTTCTATCTCATCCCCAAAGAAATGGATTCTGTAGGCGTGATCAGCATAACTTGGAAATACATCTACCACATCCCCTTTTACTCTAAAATTCCCATTTCGGAAATCCGCTGTCGTTCTTGAATAAAGACTCTGTACAAGTTGATGAAGGAATTTGGTTCTGGAAATAACCTGATCTTTCTGTATGGAGATTACATTTTTTTGAAACTCCACAGGGTTTCCGATACCGTATAAACAGGAAACTGAAGCCACCACAATAACGTCTCTTCTTCCGGATAATAGAGACGAAGTAGTGCTTAGTCGCAGTTTCTCTATATCCTCATTTATGGAAAGATCTTTTTCAATATATAATCCTGAGGTAGGAATATAAGCTTCAGGCTGATAGTAATCATAATAGGAGACAAAATATTCAACGGCATTTTCCGGAAAAAACTGTTTGAATTCAGAATATAGTTGGGCCGCTAATGTTTTGTTGTGAGCCAAAACTAGTGTTGGCCGTTGAACTTCTTCAATTACATTGGCCACAGTAAACGTTTTACCAGATCCGGTTACTCCTAATAATGTTTGATATCGTTCACCAGTTTCTATACCTTCTGTCAGCTGTTTAATTGCTTCAGGTTGGTCTCCTGTTGGTTCAAATTCCGATACTACCTTAAATTTCATTTAGCAAAGTTACAAAAGGGGTAAATAATATTCCTGGAAGGGTATTTGTTATGTATGTTTTACCTTTTTAAGGCAAAAAATCCCCTGATTTCGTTATTTAAGTTATCCCTTGCATTAAACCAATAACTGGAGGCCGGTAGTGGTTGTCCATTAAATGTGCCATCCCATCCCTTCGAAGTGGGCATAATCTGGGTTAATAAAGTTCCATATCTATCAAAAATGTAGATTACACCTATGTTCATTTCTCCGGTCAAAGAGGTTGGAATAAACTGCCAGAAGTCATTAATCCCATCACCATTGGGCGTAAAGAATTTAGGAAACCCTTCCAGCGTCAAATCCTGTTCTAATAGTTCTTGCGCAATTCCGCACCCATTTTTATCTCTAACGTATACTGTGTATGAACCAGCCGGACTAGTATTAAAAACATTACTGTCCTGATAAGGTCCGTTTGTATCATTCAATGCATATTCGTAGTCACCAATACCACTGGCATCTACCGTAATTCTTATGTCCTCTTCTTGTTCGGTTATATTCACAGAATTAATCGTTGCTATTTCCGAAGATACCACATTAAAAATTTTGGATGTGGGACATTCAACAGTACCACTTGCTTGTAAAACAGTATTATAGGCTTCATAACGGTACTCACCTGTCTCCACAAGGGCTACATCAGACGTATCTGAGATCAGTGTTTCATTCCCAAATTCATCTATCTGAAACCACCTGAATCCCTCCGCTGCATCTGTTGAGGATACTAAAAAAGGAAGTTCATCCTGACAAAAAGAAATAGTGTCAGGAAAAGATATTTCGGGATTTATGATGATAAGTTCCCCTGTAACTGAATCAAAATAGGGCCCGCACCCAATTATGGTTGAGAAAGATTCTGTGATACAACCAATAGCTTCCCCTGCAGCGTTAAATGGTATTATTGTTATGAAAAATGTGCGATTAGGCTCAAAGTTTATCACAAAAGTAGAATTCGTTGAGAAAACAACATTGTCCAGTACTTCTGTTGTAAAGGGTGAATTTCCTATAGTCACTTTATATCCGGCAGCTCCTGCCACTGCTGTCCATTCTATCAAAGGGGTAAGTGGCACATTTATTTCCCCATTAAAGGGGCTAATAAGGGTTGCACAGCCAGGGAGGACAGCCACGGCGCCCGTAGTAAAACTTTGTTCCAGGCAGGGAGACAAATCTCCATTCTCATTGTATGGCGTTATTTGAACAAATATCTGCGTACTTGTTGGCAAGTCCAGAATTGGATTATATAACAGGACATTACCTACGTCCAGATCGTTTACAATATTACCCGTACCAGGGACCGTACTCATAGAAATTCGATAGCCGGTAGCTGTGGGCGAATAATTCCATGAAATATTTGATCCTATGTTTACATTTATTGCACCATCAGTAGGGCTCGTCATTGTGCTACATGGAGGTGGGCTTGTCACATCCTCAGTCCAAAAATTTGAACTTGGGCACATGACATCGGGAATCGCCGGGTCAAAAAAGAAAAGGGTTATGGTGACATATATCTGAGTATTCTCGGGGAAACCTAATGGAGGAGTGTAAGAAAGGGCAGCTCCTACATTGGTCTGATTTACAATATCCACTCCACCAGGAATAGTTCCTATAGATATAATATAACCAGGGACACCCACTACAGCATTCCAGGTAATAGTGGAATTGACAGGCACATCTGTTGTTCCGTTAGCTGGAAATGTTAACACAGGAGAATTACATTCCTGTGCCGATAAAAAAAATGACCAGCATAGAAATATAAAAAAGACTGTATTATTCTTACCTATTCCCAATTTGTACTTGCTATATCCTATATCAATAAAATTTTATAATTACTTTTTCTTTACCTTTTTAGGGTAAAGTGACCCTTAATTTCTCTGCCGTCTTCCAGTTTTAGCTTAAACCAATAATCAGAGGCGGGTAGTATGTTAGATCTTGATGTGCCATTCCATCCTTTTTGTTCGGGATTGATTTGTATAACCAATTTTCCATAACGATCAAAAATAGCGATCAATGCATCAGGTTGAAACTGTTCATTTATTCCTGTAACTTGCCAGTAATCATTGACTCCATCCCCGTTAGGAGTAAAAAATTTGGGATAACCCATAACAGACAGGTCTTGTAACACTTCTCCACAACCATTAGTGTCCCTCACTGTCAGTGTTAAAAAACCCGGTTCAACATTGTTAAAAACATTCTCTGGTTGATAGTTAATCCCGTCAAGTGAATATTCATAAATACCTTCTCCTGACACCTCAATCTCCACGGAATTATTATTTGAAAAATCAGTAATATTGATATTCTGAATTATTGGCTTACCCGAGGGAATTACCGTGAATTTTTTGCTATTTTCACAGAGTATTTCCGCACCTCCAATATCATAAATAAAAGTTGTTTCAAGTATATAATCCCCTGCTTCTGTTATATTAACCTCTGGCTTTTCAGATATAAGTTCTTCCCTGTCATTTATTTGCAGGAACCATCTGTAAGAATCAAAACCCTCAGGGCCATTAATATAAAGCTGGGTGCCTTCACATTTTGTATAATTCTCTTCCAGGAATAGTTTGGGAGATTCAGTAACCACAAATTCTATAGCATCGACCCCCAAACACTGTCCGGAACTTTCCCGCAGGCCATAGACGGTGGACGTTTCGGAAATGTAAAGATTGTCTATTTCATTTTGTTCTAAAGCCAAATCCTCTCTTGTTTGAAAAAACCGAATTTCTTCATTTGTATAATTAGCGGCAATAGCTTCCAGGTCAAAGCTGCCTAAGAGAATCTCGTCATTTGGAATCTCATCGCAACTGTAAAATGGACCATATGGGCTTGCCTCAATATCAACTGGTGATATTTCGAGTTGGATTTCTCCTGTGTATGTACATCCCGCAATATTTACCGCTTTGTAATACAGTGTTTGGTTAAAAACTGAAGTGTTTTGATATCCGCTTGTATCAGGAATTCTTATGTCATTATCCCGGTTCGAAATACTTTCATAGAAATAAAATATTATTTCCGGATCATTGTTTAACTCTTCTAAATTTATTGTCGTGATGCCATCAGTTGAGTTAGCGACATCAAGATCACATTGAGTTATAGAAAGCACTGGGTCCGGAACAGGAAGGATATTCACTAAAGCTTCACCGAGAATTGGGCAAGCCGAAGGATTGGATGGTGTAATTTCCACACTGTAACGCCCAGAATCATCAATGTCTACATTTCCTATTTCCAAATAATAACCGGTAGGGACAACAATTGGGACTCCATTTTTTAACCAGGTATAGATTGCTCCGGGATTTTCTTCGGCTTCCAGTCTTAAAGTTTCACCTGTGCATTTTGTTAGGGTACTGCTTCTCGTTCCATCATTGTTAAGAACCAATTGTATTTTACCAAAAAATGACTGAATAAACGGAGGTAATCCCTGAGTAGCATTCCCTTCCAAAAACACAGCATTGTGTTCATAATTAGAGGCAACTCCTTTTTCATTAGGATTATTAATGGCTCCTAGATATGAAGTGCCCAGATAATAATTTTCTGCGATTGTTCTGTAAATTTTACCATTATTTGCCAATTGCAGGGCCCCACGAAATATTGCCCTTGAATCTAATCGTACTTCTGAAGCAGAAATGTCAACCGCTGTTAGGTCATACTGCAGCAGTTGAGATAAATGGCCGGATTCTTCCAAAATATTATTTGAAGTATGTACATAAAGAAAATTACTATTTGGAGAAAATTCTACCCCGTAAGCAAATTGATTGGATGTACTTACCGTAATTCTTTGTTGATTAGAAAGGGTGCCTGTTGCAGCATCAAAATCATAAATATAGAGTCCGCTCAGTACATTAGCACTAGCCATTTTAGTGCCATCTGCAGAGAGTTTTAAATAGCCCCGTGAATCATTGACCATTAAATCATCGAAAGTTGTTTTAACTGGTGTGTTTACTACACCTGTCGCATTGACTTCATAGGCGTAATATGTATTTAACCTTCCCAATGCTCCATCTGCTGCTGCAAGTGTAAGCAGCCATATTGAATTGTCTGAGCAGTCTTTTAAAACTGCGGATATTTTTTCAGAACAGTCTCTTAGTAAATTAACATTTTTCTGAATTACGGCTCCCATACCATTGTTCAAAGAAATATCGACAACCGAATAATTTAATCCAAAATCGGGATCCGTTTCGAAGATAGTAGTATCAACAGTAAATATAAAAAACAGATTGGGGTCCTGGGGCTTAGGAATTATCAGGGCAGACTGTGTACTTGAAGAGTCGCCATACAAGCCCTCACCATTTTGCATTATTTCATTCGTTTGGTCGTAAACAGTAATCCCATCAGTATAGAAAAGTAGATTACCGAAAGTGTCAGAAATAGCTGCGCAACCTTCAAAGGTATTGAGTTTACCATTTTTAAGTGCCGTAACACTGCCGTCATTATTAAACCTTAACCCCGCTTCATTTCCAAAATACCAATTGGATGCTTCGCCCTGGCCTGTGACAAAAAGGGGGCAAAGAATCAGAAGGAGCAATAATGTTCCGATCTTTTTCATAGTGTTCTTCCAAACACCACAAGATACTACAAATCCCTCTTTTTTAGTAAAGCATACGATAAATAGACAAAAATGGCAGTCCAACCTATGACTATAAGAATCTCATAGAATTGAACATGATAGTCCAGTGCAAGTTCTTCACCAATTTGATCGGCAACTGTCTGAACAGCGCCCAGTCTGGAAAAAGGTTCTTTTATAAGATTCCACATAGAATTCAAAGGGAAAAAGGCCATTATGGCATCGGTAGTTTCACCATCAAACAACTGCCAACGCATCATTCCCCTTACAAATCCTTCGAAAACCTGCCATAGAACTAGAAAACCCAATGCAAATGCCGATCGCTTTACAAGTATTCCCAGAAATAAACAGAATGTAAAGAATCCAACTAGTTTTATAAAAAATGCAAGAAGGAACTCCATATCAGAAAAAATGATGGAGATTTCATTATAATCTGAATAAATAAGTCCCAATATCATTGAAACTACAAAAACAAATACTGTGGAAATCAGGGCAAATGAAATAACGGTAAGGAATTTCGAAAGAATAAATTCCTTTTTGGAAAGCCCATCAATTAGGTTCTGTTTTATTGTTTTATTGCTATATTCATTTGCCATCATTGACACTATGACTATGGCTAAGAAAAGTTTAAAAAAAGCGGTAATAAACGTATTGAAATGCCAGATATAGGGAAAATTAAAAATCCCCTGTTCTGCCAAATGAAACTTAACAGGGCCTATATCGAATTTTATGGCCGCGACCAATGCTATTGAAGTAAGAAGTACAAAATAAGATAGGATAAGTGCCCTGCTTGCCTTATTGTTCCAAAGTTTTATAAATTCTATCTGTAATAACCTTTTCATTATTTTTTGATTGGAGATTTTAAATCGATTGATTTTCAGTTAGTGTTAGGAATTGTTCTTCCAGACTTTCTCTTCTTTTGACCAAATGCGAGAGGACAATACCCTTTTTAAACAGGGTATTATTCAATTCGCGGGCATTCATCTCCGTATTTAGAACGGCCGTAATAAGTCCGTTCTCCGTTTTAATTTGACTAAAATTTGGATGTTCCTCCAGAAAATTTATCAACACCTCATTGTTATCAGTTTTAAGTTCAAAGAATCCAAAACTCGCTAACATACCGTCCACGCTACCAGAATAAAGATTTTTACCTTTTCTTAGAATGACCACATGACTACATACTTTCTCAACTTCGTCCAACAAATGCGACGCCAAAAGAATAGTAGTACCCTGTGAGGCAATTTCCTTTATGATTTCCCGAATTTGATGAATTCCCTGAGGATCCAAACCGTTGGTCGGTTCATCTAAAATGAGAATCTCAGGATCATTTAACAAAGCAGAAGCAATTGCAAGTCGCTGTTTCATCCCAAGTGAGTATGTCCTGAACTTGCTGTCCTTCCTTTCCCATAACCCTACAAGTTCCAATTTGTCTTTTATTTTTTCTTCAGGAACTTCTTTAATTTTACAGACCAATTTTAAATTTTGAATGGCGGTCATATAAGGGTAGAAGTTAGGCCGCTCTATTATTGCGCCCACCTTTTTCAACGCTTCATGGGTTGAGGTATTTCCATCAAACCAGGAAAAACTTCCATTTGTACTATTGACTACATTTAAAACGATTCCGAGGGTAGTTGATTTTCCACTTCCGTTGGGCCCCAGAATACCATAAACGTTGCCTTTTTCAATAGAAAAAGATAAATCCTGAACTGCGGTAATATAGCCGAATTTCTTTGTAAGATTGCTTACTGTTAGAATAGTTTCCAAATTAGATGGAGTTTTTAGGTTGTGTCTAGTATACTTGACGAAGAAATCGTTATTTTGTTACAGAAGCAACTAAATTAAAATTTAACATATGTCCGGACAGCGATTAATGTCGAAGAAAAAACCCGCCTATCCCGTAAGCCCAAAGTTGGATGCTTATTTAGACCAGTATAGCAGAAAAATTGAAATACCGATTTTTTATGAGGACTTATTACGTTTCGCAGGTTCGGTTGTGGTGTATGATGATGATGGCAATGATACGTTATGGGTTAGAGTTTATTATTCTGATTCTGAAAGACTTGAGATTGATCAAAGTTTAAAACAGGTATATTCAATTTTACATTCTGATGGCAGTGATCGGATATTTCAATATTTGAATATTGATGCTGTTGATTATTGCACTTTTGGTAATTCCAAACCCTTCCGCATCAAGGTCAGGAATATTCTTAATGATAACTTTTTGTATTTCTATATTAAAAAAACGGATGCATCCCGTATTTACGGCCTGGAATTGGAGCATCTGTTATCGCCTTATCACTTAAATTTTCTTGTACATAAGGATACCCTGATAGAGGAGCATATTGCTGGAATTCCCGGGGATGTATTTATTAAAAATATGTTACCTAATTGTTCAGAATCTGAAAAAGCTCAGCTTGCAAAGGAGTTTGTAAAATTTAATGAACGATGTATGATCAGGCTTTTAGGGGATATGAGATCTTATAATTATGTAATTGTTCCCATGCATGATTTTGATCACGTGATTTATAAGATAAGGGCTATTGATTTTGATCAGCAGAGTTTTGAAGGTAAACTCAAAGTATACCGCCCGCAGTTTTTTAAGGAGAACTATATAATGGTTCAAATGGTTCAAAAGAAACTACAGCGAGACTCTGTTGATCAATATAAGATTGAAGAGCGCTCTATTGTCGCCAAGAGGATTATCAGTTCCGGCGATCGAATAAATAGATTGGTCAATATTTGTAAATTGGATAATATATCACTTCCGGAAAACATTGAATCTTTAAGAAAGCAGATTTATGATCTTACTTTAGATGTTAATTTTAAGAAATGTAAAACCATGGGGCAATTATTGGATCTTGCTCTCGATTTTGTAAAGCGTAATTACCAGGATGTGAGTATGAAGCAAATTATTGAGAAGAAAATCAAGATTCAATAAACATTATGTTTTCTGTTCGTTATTAAAGTATATAAGGTAGTAATACATTTGGCGTTCCTCATCCCATCCCTTTTCCACAAATTTTTCTGCTGATTCAGGATTAATAAAATCCATTTTAATCTGAATATTGGTATCCAGATTAATAACATTTTTTATTTTTTTACGGGTATTAGAGACAGCTTTATTGGCAATATCAAAACTGGAAACATCTTCAATACTGTATTTTGGCCCTTTCTCGTTTTTATAGTGCCTAAATTCAGAGATCAAATCCGGATTCTCCATTACTTCATTCAGGAAATTACCTTCCTCGAAAGCATCATTTTTTGCAAAATGATTAACAGCCCTATTCATAAACATAACTTCCTGTTTTTTGTCTTCTGCAGGCAGTACGACATCTTTTGCAAAGTTTTGACAAAATTTCAGATAGTTTTTGGTGTAAAAATTATCGTCTGCCAGGGCATCTACCCCAAGAAAACGCTCTAACCAATATTTCGTATCATACCTATTGCTGTCAATTGACAATACCTTATAACCGTCAGACTTATTTACATTGAATATCAGGCAGCCTTTATCCAGTTTGTTGATATTGATTCCCTGTTGAATAATTAAATCGAGATTGGTTCCATTTTCTGAGAACTGTAAAAAATCCTGTTTTATTTCGCTTTTAAAGATCCCGATTGCATCCGTTTTCTCATTATCCAGAAGTATATCCGTTAGATACGCAATATATATCTCACCACTTTTTATATGAGGATGATTGGATTGATCATATAAATATTTAGTCAGACTAATTGATATCTCATGAGACTGTTTCGGTTTTTCAAAAATTTCAGAAACAAGCTTATACACTTCATTAAATTCCATATCGATCTCATGCGTAAGACGATAATAATTTTCCTCTTTTTCTCGAAAGGGCTTTAAGAAATATTCTTTTAATAAACCATTTGTTTCGTTGTCCGGGATAAAAGGTTCTTTAGAGAGAAATACTGGTTCTGCTTTACTTTTATTTCCAATACGGTGCAGTGATACACCTTCAATTTGGGTGGCATAGAGATTGATCATAGAAATACTTGGGGATTAGTCTTTTAGTTTATTCAATATATATTGTGGGGTCGAGATTAGGCAGCTATCTGATAAACATCTGCTTTTATTATTTAAGTCATAAGGATATTAATTCCAATTTTCATCAAAATCCATATCATCATAGTTTTCCAGAGGTTCATCAAAATCAAAGGATGGATCCGATTCAAATTTCTTTTCCGGAGGAGCTTCAGGCAGTTCACCAAAGCTGAATAAAACATTGGGATAATGCTTCCCATCTTCTTTTTCAACTACATCAGCCAATTCAACAAAAAATGTCCACATAATTAAAAAATCATATACATAAATGAGCTTAGGAGTTTCCTCGGTCAGAATATCCTCTAATGATATCTCGTTCATTAAGCGAACATTGGAACCATTTTCACTAGTGTCAAAAAGAGGAATTTCTTCATCCTGGTTCCACATCTCATCGCAGGTGTAAAAAGAGGCCATCTCATTTCCTAAAAAACCAAAGGCCTGAGTAATTGTATTGTGAAAATCTTCCAGTGTAGCATAGTGTTCTATCTCTATGTCCCTAAAGATGTCTTCTTGGGTATCCAGGATTATCCTGATTTTACAGATCATTAACTCTAATTTATGCGTGGGGGCAAAGTTACAAAGAATTCTGACTTATTTTTCCTTTTGTGGCTTCCAAAACCAAATAGAATTGAATTCCAAATAGAATAGCTGCCAATATCAAATGCAGTGGTTGACTTGCAAATGGGAAATCGAAATAATACATAACAACCCCGGTAATTACTTCAATAAAAAGAAGACCTATAACCCATTTTATTTTTGAATACCCCAGCCTCTTTTGAGATATGGAATATGCTAAGTAGAGATTGATCAATACTACCAAAATTGAAAAAGAGCGATGGATATAAAATTGTATTGAGGGATTAACCAGCCAAATATCTTTGGCATTTTCCCCTAATAAATCTATTTGATGGTCTACAAACTGTCTTACTTGTGTTCCTAAAATGATTTGTATTAAGGTAAGACCTAATGCGATCCCTATGGTTAATGTTACTTTTTTGTCATACTTCTCATTTTGAGAAACAGAATCTGTTTTATAAATGAGATAGACCAGTAATGCTACAATGAAAAGGGCCATAACCATATGAATCGTTATTTTTACAGGTTCAAGAACAGAATAAACAACTGTTGCCCCCAACCATGCTTGAAAGCCCATTCCAAATACAACAAGCCAGGAAATCAAAGTAATTTTTTTATCCTTTCGCCAATATGAAGTGGATGCCAGGGCTAAAAAAAGTGTTGCCATTCCGGCAAGTGCTCCAAAAAGTCGATTAATAAATTCGATCCATGTATGATAAGCATTAAAAACGGAATAGTCATGTCTTTGATACGGCTCCCAATTAACTTTATTGTAATTACTCGCAGTTGTGAAATCTTCCTTAGCCACCCATAGGGATTCTTCTCGAATAATCACCTGCCCTTCATTATAAGCAAATTCCGGTTGCCATTGTAACTGAGAAATATCTGTGGGGGGTATATAATAGCCAAAACACTTTGGCCAGTCCGGACAGCCCATTCCACTTCCTGTCATGCGAACGACGGCTCCTGCTATTATTACCAGATAAACCAGTACCAAAGAAATTTTGGCAATTTTTCTAAAATTCTTATGCATAGGAACTTAAAATTCAGAGCAAAATTACTATTCTTTTATTCAAATAATTGCATATTTCTCTTTATGAGAAATAATAAATATTGATAATTAAATTTAATTGATTAAAACAAAAGTTCTCATTTCAGCTTAAAACAACTTTTCCATGATATGGTCCTGATTACTTTTCATGAAGACCCAATTCTGCACCTTTTTTGATCATAAATTCATAAGCCGGCTTATATTCATTTAGAATTTCACCTTCAAGAATTGCTTCTTTTATTGCATCTTTGATGATACCAATTTCTTTAGAGGGTTTAAGATTAAAAGTTTTCATAATCTCCTCACCACTAATTGGGGGTTGAAAATTTCTTAAATGATCACGTTCTTCTACTTCAATGATTTTTTGTCTTACAAGCTTAAAATTGTTTTTATACTTTTTCTGCTTATAAGAATTTTTTGTAGTAATATCTGCCTCACAAAGGGTCATAAGATCGTCTACATGCTCCCCGGCATCAAATACCAATCTTCTAACTGCTGCATCCGTTACATTATTCTGTGAAAGAATTATGGGTCTTGAACTCATTCGTACCATTTTCTGGACAAATTTCATTTTGTCGTTTAATGGCATATGCAATCTCTTAAATAATTTAACGACAATTTTAGAACCTACAAATTCATGTGCGTGAAAGGTCCAACCTATCTTGTTATCAAACCTTTTGGTGGGTGCCTTACCTATATCGTGTAATAGTGCTGCCCAACGTAACCATAAATTGTCGGTAGTCTTAGCAATATTATCAACAACTTCAAGAGTGTGCCAAAAATTGTCTTTATGCCGTTGTCCCTCAATTTCTTCAATACCTTCCAAAGCAGTTAATTCGGGAAGCAAAAAGGGTAATAATTCGGTATTATGTAAAAGTTTTAGACCAATGGATGGCTGATCACATGCTAAAATTTTATTTAATTCATCAACAATTCGTTCCTGAGAAATTATTTCTATTCGGTCCTTATTTTCTGTAATAGCTTGTAGCGATTTTAATTCGATGTCAAAATCCAGCTGAGTTGCAAAACGAATAGCTCTTAGCATTCTCAGAGGATCATCAGAATAGGTTATTGACGGATCTAATGGGGTTCGAATTAGTTTATTTTTCAGGTCTTTAACCCCACCAAACGGGTCTAGTAGTTGGCCAAAATCTGATTCATTAAGTGATATGGCCATGGTATTTATAGTAAAGTCGCGTCTTTTCTGGTCATCTAAAAGCGTTCCATCCTCAACAACAGGCTTTCTACTATCTCTTGTATAACTTTCTGTCCTGGCACCCACAAATTCTATTTCCAAATTATGATGTTTTATCATGGCTGTCCCAAAATTCTTGAAGACAGATACTTTGGGTTTTCCCTTGAGTTTTGAGGCTACCTTTTTAGCGAGCTGAATTCCGCTACCTACGGCAACAATATCTATATCCTTAGATTTACCTCTTTCCAATATAAGGTCCCTAACATATCCGCCTATAGCATAACTGTCAATAGATAGCTCCTTTGCAGAGTCCGCAATAATGGGAAAAATAGAGTCTTGTAGGCTTTTTTTATAATTTGTCAGCGTCATAATTTAGATCACTTCTGAATTGAGTTGCCAAAGTGGGTAGAAATCCGGAATTATAAAGCCAGGATTTTTTATTGTTCTACTTGCGGATAATTTTTATAGTTCCATCATTACCCAATTTAATAATGGAGGAAGGTGATTTAATAGTTGTTTTCCGCTCCAAATTTACCACATAGTCCACACCTTTTAAAATCAATTCACTTATTTCTGAAAAATTTCCCGGCGTAAGTTCACCACCTATATTTGCAGAAGTAGAAACAATGGGTCTTTTGAAATTTTGAATTAACCGTTGACAGAACTTATCAGATGCAACACGTATAGCAAGCGTGTTATCCTCGGCAATAAGATTCCGGGCTACACCTTTTGGATTATCGTAAATAATAGTAACTGGCCTTTCAGATAGATCCATGATATCATAAGCCGTTTCAGGAACTTTTTCGACATATTGTTCCAGCATAAACTGATTAGAGACCAGGCAGATCATTGTTTTTTTATCCGATCTTTTTTTGAGTTTGTATATTTTCTCTATTGCACTCTTATTTGTTGCATCACAGCCAATACCCCAAACCGTATCGGTGGGATAAAGAATAATGCCTCCCTTTTTTAAAATTTCAATTGCAGCCGCTATTTCTTCTTTGATCATTACTGTTTAAAAAAGGATAAAATTTATAACAACTTAATTCAGGCCATATCTTATGGCAAAATACTTTGTTCTTGTTTTAACGATTTTCCCATGGGAAGTCCAATTAATATACGATGGAATAATTTAAAATATTTAGGTTTTACAATGGAAACCAGACCATAACGCAAAATAAAAAACACTCTGAGCAATTGATAATGTAAATACCCGTAGTTCTTTCGTATAACATAGAACATAGATGTTTTAAGTTCAATTTTTGTTCGAATATTCCAAGCGGTTTTTTGGATGCTTTTACCTTGATAATGAAGATAAGACGCCGAGGGGATAAAATAGGTTTTTCTATTTTTCTTCTTTAACCTATAACAGATATCGCTCTCCTCAAAATATAGGAAAATTGTGGTATCAAATCCCCCTACGGAATCAAAATCCTTAGCCCTAAAAAACATAAAGCTGCCATTTACATAATCAACCGATAATGGCGTTGAATACTGTTTTCGTCTGTTGGGCTTCGTTTTTCGAAAAACAAATTCCAACATCTTTTTACCAAAAATTTCCCTTCCTATAGAAGTGAAATGATCAAAACTAACTTCTTTTTTTTGGTGCTCATTAAAAATTTGAGGTCCGCATAATGCGGCATCCTCTGTTTTTTCCATAAAATCAAAACATATTTTTATAGGATCTTTTATGAGTAATGTGTCGTTGTTTAAAAATAGGTAATAGTTGGCATGGGCAAACTGAACCCCATACATGTTACCACCTCCAAAACCAGTATTTATCCTGCTTCTGTAAAGTCTTATATTGGTGTTTTTTAGGTTAGAAATAAAATTTCTCAATGCCTCATAATCTCTATTTTTGGAGGCATTATCTACAATAATGATTTCATAGGAAATTGTACTTGTCGTATTTTCCAAAACACTTTGGATACACTTTTGGGAAAACTCAGAAGAATTGTAATTGATAATGACTATTGCTAAATCTAACTTAGTATTTCTCATTCAACGAATTATCTATTATGGCACTATTGCAATACTTATTTAGAAAAAGAAGTAATTCGTCCTCAAAAAGGATAGGTTTAAAATAAGCGTAGAGAGATCGTATTACTTTTTTAATTTTCTTTTTGTTCATATTTACAAATAATTCCGGGTGATAGTCATTTAAATGGATAGCAATATTCGATTCAGAAGAGCTATCATGCCACGCCTCCTTAACAATAAATGGGCTAAAGAGACAAAATGTGGGTATCCCTAAGGCTTTGGCCATATTAGCTGCCCCTCCTTCATTCCCAATTAGTGCATCACACTGTGAAACTATCATAATAAACTCCCTTAAAGAATTTGCGTAATAGTCAAAATTTATTAATGATTTAGAGACTTCGCTACACCGGTCATAAATGGCCCTTGCTTCATCTTTTTGATTTGGTAAATAATTAAAAAGTACCATGCCGTCGGTGTTTGAACAAATTATGTCAACAACTTTGGACATATATTCAGAGGGGTAAGTTTTTAAGGCACTACTCCCCAAAATACTAATCATTATCAGTTTCTGTTCAGAATTTCTTTTGAATTCCCCAATTTTATGTTTGGCCAGAACAACTTCTTCCTGGCTAAGATATAATTTGGGAGAGATAGAATAATCATCAAATTCAGATGCGATAGGATTAAGTAATTGCAATCTGATTTTATTAGCAAGTGAATTCTTGCCATCAGCTATGTGGCTTTCTATTACCGTATCGGAGTATATCCAGGAAGTATACCACCTGTAGTGCGCTATTTTACGTTTAGCTCGGGCAAAAATTGAAATAAGATTACTTTCCAACTTCCCATAAGCATCTATAACTACGTCGTAAGATTCCGTTCGGATTGATTTTAAAAATGAATATAGGGCCTTTTTATTTTCACTAAATTCTTGTTTAAAAACAATGATATGGTCTATGTATGGATTGTTGTTCAATACCGCTAAGGTGTTTTCATTTGCGACATAATGCACGGTACATTCAGGGAATAAATGTTTTAAAGTACGGCAAATAAGGGTGCTTGCCAATACATCCCCTATCATTTTTTGCTGAACAACAAGAAACTTCATGTTTACTGTATTCTTCCTTATAACTTCAGGTGTTTCAGACCCGCTTTTAGGGTCTAATTGTAAACAGACGGAACTATAACGAAGTTGCTTAAACTTAATCCCATTATTTTGTAAACTTTCTCCAAGTATCCTGTCTTTACCGTTATATCCTATACTTTCGTCAAAACCATTAATTTTAAGAATATCTTTTTTCCATCCCGAAGAATTGTGACGGTTCCAACTGTACTTTTTTGGTGGTAAAGTATTAAGAGCCTTTGAAATAAACCCTCTTGAATTAAGCCTTGCATTTTTGAATGATTTTTTTATTCCTTTCTCCTCAAGCCAGTTGATTTTGAAGCAATTTTGTTCTTCTATGTCCTTTAGGGTTAAAGTCTTAGATATATTCAAAGGCAATAAATAACGGACTCCCGAAATAAATGTTGCACGTTCCTTATTTATATAGTGAACCTGCACAAAATCCTCTCTGGGAATACAGTCACCTTCGGTCATAATTATGTAGTCCGCATTGGATGATAAAATGGCTTTATTTAATATATTGCTTCGCTGAATGCTATCATCCTCTTGCGAGATATGACTTATCGTGAAGGATACCCTGGTCTTTATTTTATTAATCAATTCTTTAGTTTGGGTCCCTGATCCATGGTCGGCAATAATCAGTTCGAAATCCTTGTAAGTCTGGCAAGTAAATCCCCAAAGAACCTTTTCCAACAGTTTAGGTTGGTTGTAAGTACTGACTATTACACTTACCGCACTCATTTAAAATTATTTATTTTCACTATGATTACAAATGTAGTTTTTTGCTTATCATATACAACATGCTTTCCAAATTAATGCCGGATTAACATACACCTTAATACCAATAGGTTCAATAAAACAAAGATATCTGCTAAGTAATTAAAACGCGAATATGATGTTATAAAATTAAATGATTTCCAGAGTAGATTTGTGCTAAAATAAGTAGAAATAATACCTCAATTTGGCAAAAACAATCATATTTGCCTGGTCACAATTATCCATTTCCACTAATAAGTAATGAAGTAAGATAAAATAGGCGTATCTGGACTTATTCTGGCATAACCAAATAATAAGCAAGGTCATTCTTATTCTCCAATCTCTTTAATTCTCGATAACGCTCTAGAACTCCAAGTGCATCAAGATAGCAGATAATAATGCCTTTTTTGCCATCAAGTATCCCCAACCGAAGGAAATAACGATGTATAAATTTCCAACATGGTTTAAGGACCATGTAGGCATAATTGAATTTATTCTCTTTGAAAAATGACTCTTTAGCCTTTAATCGACCATAGCTTATCATTTTCTCCATATACTCCTCGTAATTTTTGTAGCAATAATGAATGAGTTTTTCATTTAAGATTCCCGAAGACCCGTCAACATCCAAGGTCTCATGTACCAATTTTTCTTCAGAAAATTTAACTTTATCCTTTCTAAACAGGCGATAGTTCTTATCCGTTTGCCATCCGCTAAATAGTAAGGATTCATTCTGGAACATAAACTTCCTATAAAACCAGTATGCCGAGTGTTCAGGGTTGGAATTAAGTGTTTCTAAAATCTCATATTTAAGATTTTCGGAAACAACCTCATCTGCATCTATAAAGAGAACCCAATCATTTGAAGCCTGCTTTAAGGCAAATGATTTTTGTATGGTAAAGTTATCAAAAGGATGTTGAATTACCTTTACATTATCCAGATTGACTAAATATTCATATGTTCCATCTGTACTAAAAGAATCAACAACTATTATTTCATCTGCAAAATCTATAGATTGGATGCACTTTTCTATATAGCCAATTTCATTATATGTAATAATTAAAGCTGATATTTTCTCCTTGGAACTCTTCATTTGAAAAATGATATGTAGGTATTATTCCTTAACAATTAACAAAGTTATAACTTTAAATTAGAGAAAATATTATCCTAAACAGGATTTTAGAAAAAATTAAACTGCTACGTTATATTCCCTGAGGGCTTCATTTAAGGAAGTTTTTTTGTTTGTACTGGCTTTACGAACACCAATAATTAAAGCACAGGGAACCTGAAATTCTCCCGAAGGAAATTTCTTCGTATAGCTACCGGGGATTACTACAGATCTTGCAGGCACCAAACCTTTTCGCTCTACAGGAGTGACACCGGTTACATCAATAATTTTTGTGGAAGCAGTCAATACAACATTTGCTCCTAAAACTGCCTCCTGTTCAACTCTTATACCTTCCACAACAATACATCTGCTTCCAATAAAGGCATTATCTTCAATTATGACAGGAGCAGCCTGTAAGGGCTCTAAAACGCCCCCTATACCAACACCGCCGCTTAAATGTACATTTTTTCCAATTTGCGCACAGCTTCCAACGGTGGCCCAGGTATCAACCATAGTGCCTTCATCCACATAGGCGCCAATATTTACATAACTAGGCATGAGGATTGTACCTTTTGAAATGTAAGCACCATGTCTGGCTACAGCGTGAGGGACGACGCGAATTCCTTTTTCTTTATAGCCTCTCTTTAGCGGAATCTTATCGTGATATTCAAAAATCCCTGCTTCGAGAGTTTCCATTTTTTGAATTGGGAAGTAAAGCACAACTGCCTTTTTCACCCATTCATTTATCTGCCAATCTCCCTTTACAGGTTCTGCACATCGTAATTTTCCATCATCAATTAATTGAATTACCTCTCTTATAGCATCTTGCGTTTCAGTTTCTTTGAGGAGTTCTCGATTTTCCCAGGCATTCTCAATTTTATTTTGGAGTATATTCATAATGTCAGAATAATTTGCGCAAAGATAGGCGGTAACTATTAATAAATCTTTAATTTTTATATGCGTAACAATTTATCCCTTATTTTTGCAAAAAAAATTGATTTGGCGAGAATTATTGCACTAGATTTTGGTAAACAACGAACAGGAATAGCAGTTACGGACGAATTACAGCTTATTGCCTCTGGTTTAGCTACCGTTAATACCAAAGAACTTTTAGAGTATCTGAAAGATTATACGGCCAAAGAAAATATTGCAAGGATAGTTGTAGGTGAGCCTAAGCAGTGGGACAATACACCATCTGAATCAGAAGCATCAATTCAGCTATTTTTAAAAAAACTAAAGAATTCTTTTCCATTAATTCCTATTGATCGGCAGGATGAGCGATTTACATCAAAAGTTGCTTTTCAAAGCATGCTCGAAGCAGGGCTTAAAAAAAAGCAACGTCAGAATAAGGAATTGATAGACGAAATAAGCGCAACCCTAATTTTACAGTCATATTTAAACAGAATATAGTAAAATGACTCTATCTATTTTAGCATACGGTGATCCTATTTTAAGAAAAATAGGGAAAACTATAAACAAAGACTACCCCCAATTAAAGGAATTAATTGCCAATATGTGGGAAACCATGTATAATGCAAAAGGCGTAGGATTGGCTGCTCCACAAATTGGGCTGCCAATTCGATTATTTATGGTAGATACAGGACCTTTTGCCGATGATGATGAATTAACTCCGGAAGAACAGGAGGCTCTTAGAAATTTTAAAAGAGTATTTATTAATCCCAAAATTGAGGAGGAATCCGGTACTAATTGGGCTTTTAATGAAGGTTGCCTTAGCATTCCTGATATCCGTGAGGATGTTACCCGCTTGGATACCATTGAAATAAGCTATTTAGATGAGAATTTTAATCCTCGTATAGAGACTTTTGATGGTCTTTTGGCCAGAGTTATACAACATGAATACGACCATATTGAGGGAATACTCTTTACGGATAAACTCTCCAGCCTTAAAAAAAGGTTACTGAAAGGCAAGCTTACTAATATCTCGAAAGGTAAAATTGATGTAGAATATAAAATGCGTTTTCCTGACCTGAAAAAAGCACGTTAAACCAACAGATTAATTTCATAAAGAGTAATATTTATTGTTTTAAAAATATTTATGAGTTTAGATAAAATACTTTCAATTGGCGGGAGGCCGGGACTTTATAGATTGCTTACCCAAACCAGAACAGGGCTTGTCGCACAGTCCCTAATGGATAATAAAAAAGTTACTGTGGGTATGAGCAGTAATGTGAGCATGCTATCTGAAATTGCTATTTATACTTTAAAGGAAGAACTTCCGCTAAGAGCCGTATTTCAAAAAATTCAAATCAAGGAAAAAGGAGGTAAAACCTCCGTTAGGCATAAAGATGATAAATTAAGCCTTGAGGAATATTTTTTTGAAGTTTTGCCTAATTACGATGAAGACAAGGTCTATGTAAGTGATATCAAAAAAGTTATTCAATGGTATAATATTTTACATGATCATGGAATTACAGATTTTACTGCAACTTCTAAAGATGCAGATAAGACAGATAAGGAAGAATAGTTTACTGTAAAAACTAATCTTTTTGAATGGATTTATAGGTAAATCTACTTTCCTTCCAATCAATTAATTTGGATGGGTAAAATTTTACATCCATTCGGTCCATATATGGTGCCTGGTTGGCCAGGCGTACCTTGAAGTTTTCCCAATTTCGGTTTTCTTCCGTACTCCAGCTCAATTCAGAATACCCAATAACCCTTGGAAAGGCCAGATATTCCAATTCATCAATATTGCTTATGGTTTCGGACCAAAGTGGAGCCTCAACACCTAAAATGTTTTCTTTTGGAATTCCTGCGTAACTCTCTGGAGACCATACATATGCCGTATCAACAGGAATATATGCTGCCCAATGAAGTCCATGCTTGGAAAGGGTATCATATTGCATATCTAAATATGCTTTTTTTGCAGGTGAAATAATTACCCTCATTCCTTTACGAGAAGCTTCTATGGCATTTTTCTCGCTGTCCCAGAACTGTGCAATTGACGAACTATCAACATCTGCCTGCGCGACTTCATCCCAGCCTATCATTTGCTTACCATACTTTTGTACAATCTTTTCTACTTTGTTGACAAAGTAGATATAGTCGTTCTTTTTGGTCACATGGCTTTCATCCCCGCCAATATGGAAATACGGACCAGGTGTTATCTCAGAAATCTCCCGTACCACGTCATCTATAAAGGAATAAACCGTATCCTTTCTGGTATCAAAAGTGCTAAAACCCACTGCAGTTCCCTCATACAATTTGGGTGTTTTTCCATTTCCATTTAGAATGGGATAAGAGACTGAGGCCGCATTAGTATGTCCGGGCATATCAATTTCAGGAATTATCATCATATATCTTTGCTGTGCATAGGCTACAATATCTTTATAATCTTCTTGTGTAAAGAAACCGCCTGCTTCTCCACCAACTTCTGTGCTACCGCCGACTTCGGTTAACCTCGGCCATGATTTGATTTCTATCCGCCACCCCTGGTCATCTGTCAGATGCAAGTGCAGCGCATTTATCTTATAGTACGCGAGGAGATCTATATATTTTTTTACATCATCAACACTAAAGAAATGACGTGCAACATCTAACATGGAACCCCTGTATTCAAAATTAGGTTTATCCAAAATTTTTCCTGTGGCGATTGGCCATATTGGCATTTCTGTAAGTGAATCATTACTGGTTTCTGAGATGAGTTGTCTTAGGGTCTGTACTCCACGAAATGCCCCTTCAGATGTTTTTGCATTAAGTATAATTGAATCTTTAGAAATATATAGTTGGTAAGCTTCCGGACCTTCAAGTTCATCGCTATCAGATTGATTTATATAGATCATTCGGTTAACCTGTCCGGCATCTGTTTTGTTTACAGCAAGCCTTAAATTCGTTTTCGATTTTATTTTATCGGCAAGAAAAGAACCTACCTCTTCAAAACTTTTGTCGGTTTGTGATGTGTAAATCGCGGTGGTATGATCCAAACCAAAGGCGTTATGGGTAGGAACTATGTTTAGAGGTCTCGGAATCAGATTTTCTGAACTCAGGTCTGTTGGAGGAAATTTTATTTCTTTCATTTTATGCTCTTGACATGCAAAAAACATTGCCATTACAAAAAGTAGTACAAACGATTTTAAAAGAATTGATTTTATCATTATTATGAATTTTATTGAACATAATTTCTAATTATCTGATACCATAGCTCATATCCCTTTTCATTCATATGGAGGCCATCCTCAATAAAAATGTCTTTTCTTAGTTTCTTTCCATCAAGCATGATATCCCATATGTACGCATAGTCGAGGTTCTGGTCCCTTTTACATAATCTTTTAAACTTACGATTAAGCCTTTTGTATTTTCCTTTTAAATCCCAGCGAGCTAAACTGGGCTTTGCAGAAATTATAATAATCTGGGTACTTGGCTTTGCGTTCTTAATCTTGGAGATGATTTCCTTTGTTACAGAAATAATTTCCCTAGGTTTTTTATAATCATTTATATCATTATCCCCTTCATAAATAAAAACTTTCTGCGGATTGTATTGCAATATCAATTCATCTGCATAAGCTAATAAATCAGTTGCCTGAGAGCCACCAAAACCTGAATTAACTATCTGGTATTCAGGAAAAATTTCCTGTAGGTTTTTCCAAGTTCGTATACTAGAACTACCCGTAAAAACGATAGTCTCTTTAGAACTGTCCCAAATTGCCTCGTATTTCTCTTGAATTGCCAGAATTTCTTCCTGAAAACGGGAATCATCCTGGGCCAAAGCTCCAATGCCTATAAACATAATGAAAACAAATAAGGGAATTCGCATGCTCTAAAAAAGAAAGCAAGATACTTTTAATTAAGGGAATGTTCAACAATTTTGGAATAATAGAAAGTAGCCCTTTCTTCAGAAAAATGGTCCAACACAAATACATAAAATGATAAAAGCATTAATGAAATACCAATTGCCCGGATATTTGGGGCGTGTGACAACAGCAAAAAAAGCATACCCAAGATCATAATACCAAAAAATATTTTTTGTGTAATTGGATACCATCTTATGAAATCTGCTGTCCGTTTCTTTTCACTCTCCAAAAATTGTTGTGGATTTTCTTTAAAATGTATTTCATATCTCGGCATTCGTTTCTGGTTTGTACTTACGAGGTATATTCCTGCACTAATGGTCAGGATGGCAATTACAAGCAAAGGAAAAAACATGGCCCTGGCACCAGGTGTACTTCCCCATTTAAAATAAGCAAGACTGATTATTAATACTGACACTCCAAATAAAAGGCTCATTTTTCCTTCAAAAATTTCTCCTTTGCACCAGTTGAGTGTATCATTAATGACTTCCATCTCTTCTATATCTTAAATTCAATTTATTCAGTATTATTAGAAACTGTAATTCCTTCAGCAACAGACCAGTCATAAAATCTAGAAATCCAATTGTCTGAAGGAAATCCTTGTGTTCTCATTCCAAAGCCATGTCCTCCTCTGGAATACATATGCAGACCAACATTCTTGTCTGCTTTTAGATAAGAAGAATATAGTTCAATACTACCACCTGCCAATCCCAATGGATCATCTGTCGCGCAAATAATAAGCATTGGCGGCGCATCACCTGGGCACTCCTTTACAGGCATGGCAGAAGTCCATGGGTATACAGGAACCAGAAAATCTGGCCTGTTATCCATAGAATAATTATACCCTACTCCCATTGTCACCGCGCCGCCGGCAGAAAACCCCATGAAACCAATCTTTTGAGGATCAATACCCAGGGATTCTGAGTTCTTTCTTACATAGGAAATAGCAGCAAGACCGTCCTGAACGGACAGTGGCAAAACCGGAGCCACACTTTCGATGATTTTTTCACCAATTTGCATTACTTCCTGAACCCCATCTTCACCAGTGGGAACAAGCCTATATTTTAAGACAAAAGCCGTTATTCCTTTTTCGTTTAACCACTTTGCTACTTCATTTCCTTCACTATTAATACTTAATGCATAAAGGCCACCACCGGGAGCAATAATTACAGATGTGCCATTGGATTTGGCTGCATTCGCTTTAAAGACCCGCATTGTGGGAATGGAGACATTAGTCACAACCTGAGTCTGCCAGATTTGTGAAAAATATTCCTTTTCATCACCAATCCATTCAACTTGCCCAGCTTCCTCGTAAGGTAATTCAATAATTTCCTGTGAAAATGCAATTCCAATTTGTAAAAAACATATTACTGCCGTGAGGGTATTTTTCATAAAATTATTATATAATGTCATATAAATTTGCTTAGTTTTTATCTACCAAAGCCTGATAAACAAATTGACCAAATTTGGTGCCATAATAGTTGCTATATGGCTGAACCTGGGTCATTAAGATGGCTATTAAATCTTCTTTTGGATCTATAAAAAAGTAAGTACTATAGGCACCGCTCCAATAAAATGCTCCTTTTGAACCCAGAGCTTTACTTTTAGCGACATCGGTGGTTATTCCAAAACCAAGACCAAACCCTTGTCCATTATATAAGTCTCCCACCTGATTCATAGTCATTAATTCTACGGTCTTGGGACTTAAAAGTCGTTTTCCATTACCCTTACCGCCATTGAGCATCATTTGACAAAATTTCATATAATCATCTACTGTAGAAAAAAGTCCATGAGTTCCTCCATAGACCATATTCCCTTCAATTGGGAGTTGTTGTTCTGAATTCACCAATTTACCTTCCTTGTTTATATTATGAACAGGAACCCATCTATCCTGGTCATTAGTAGGAATATTATAACCTGTATCTTTCATTTCCAAAGGATCAAAAATTCTAATTTGCAGGAATTCAGCAGTAGTCATTCCGGAAAAATGCTCAATTAGTAGCGAGAGTACGTCTGGGGAGGCGCTATAATGCCATTGCTCTCCAGGGTGCCCTATAAGGGGTAAACCTATAAGAGTATTAACCCTGCTTTCAATTGAAGTTTGAGGCTCAAAATATATGGCCTGAGCAATTTCATTGTCCAAAGTTGTACCCCCAATACCATGGGTAAAGCCTGCAGTATGTGTTAGAAGTTGATGAATAGTTATTTCAGATTTTGCAGGTTCGGTAGCACCATCTATTCCCTTATTAACATCAAGAGATACCTTAAAGTCTTTAAACTGTGGGAGATATTTCGAAACAGGGTCTGTAAGGAAAAAGTGCCCTTCCTCATACAACATTAAAAAGGCTACGGCAATTATTGGCTTGGTCATAGACATAATATGAAAAATATTGTCTTGTCGCATTGGTTTCTTCCCTTGCCAACTGCTGTATCCCAAAGCTGCTTTTTGTACTATTTGTCCGTTTCGATATATATAGGAAATAGCTCCAGGTATTCGTGCTTCGGAAATTTCCGTATTCAAAAAATCAGTATACCTGTCAAGCCGTAATTCAGAGACACCTGCAGTAATATCATTAGAAATATGTGAAGCCTGCCCATAGGAGGCTGCGGCAAATATGAACAAAAACAGAAATGGAAATAAGGTATGGCGATAATTTTTCATGATTATAGTTAAGATAGTTCTTAAATATAAAATTTTAAGTTGGTATACTGAAGTTTTAATTTGTTTTGTCTACAAAAGTAAAGATGAATATTCCAAATCTATATTCAGGTATCTGAGTTTTCTAATGATAATGCAGATGGTCTCACAGCTAAATGAATTCCTTTAAAAAGTAGACCAAAATATGAATAACTGTTGTTTAATAAGTTCATTTTATAGTCCTGGGTCAGTTCATTTTTTCACTGGTTGAGATCATATTATTTGGAATATTTAAAGCAATTTTTTATTATTATAAGGTTAAAAACGGATCTGATTATGATTAAAAATTTCACTTTGTTAGGATTGGTTGGATTGCTATTGATATCTATTAGCTGTCAGCAAGGAATAGGTTCTTGGGATGCTATCTTTATTGAGGATTCAAATGAATGGTTTCAGGAAGGAAGCGCGTCCTGGAAATTTGTTGGAGATCAGTTGATTGGTACTTCATTAGGTGGATCGGGATTTGTTATGACAAATAAGAAATATCGCAGTTTTACACTTTCACTTGAGTTTTATCCTGATAAAGGGATTAATTCAGGAATATTTGTGAGATGTAAAAACAAAGAGATCTCAAACAAGGATTGTTATGAGATGAATATTTGGGATTACCACCCGGACCAGGAATCCAGAACTGGATCTATTGTTACCAGGGCAAAACCATTGGTAAATGTAGAAACACTAGTAAAGTGGAATAGCTATAAAATTACTTGTGAAGGTAACCATATTCGTACCTGGATTAATGGTAAACTGACAGCGGATATTTACGACGATGATTTATCTGAGGGTTATATTGCACTTCAGGCTGCTGAACATGGCAGAATCAAATTTAAAAATGTAAAAATAAAAGAGCTTTAAATCATTTAACCAAGAAGATAAATAATGTAGCGGTATTTATCCTTATTAATCTTTTCGCGATTAATCATAAGAAATTATAAGGAGGATATATCACAGTAATTCCTTATTAGTCTTCTGAACTGTCGGAATCTTCATTTGCTTGTATTTCTTCTTTATTAAGATTATGTTGCAAAATGTTCAGATTTTTCAACTTGGCTTTCCACGTTGCCAAGGTTTCTTTCTGACGGTCTATGTTCTTTACAACTTCTTTAACAAGGGGATTGTCTCCTGAGGTATTTGAAAAAAATTGTAAATTATTTTCTAACTGGCGGATTTCATTTAAGCTTTCATCTATCTTTCTTCGGATAAATGTTCGCTCATTGATCAGGGCTCTTTCATTATCTGCGTTTGCAAGTTTCTTAAGCTTGTCGCCATATTTCATTAGCTCCGATTCTTGTCTGCTAACATCAAGTTTTTTGAATATCGCATCCAGAATAGTGTTAAACTTGACATTTATATTCTTTTTATTAAATGGAACCCTGCCATAAGACCTCCATTCATCAATAAAAGACTTTAGTGTGGTCATATCTTTTTCTTTATCACCACTCAGTTCAAATAGTTTAAGTTTTTCCAGGCAGGCGAATTTCTTATCAAAATTTGCAGACTCTTCTGTATGAGCTTTATTTTTTACAGCATGGAGCCTGTCAAAATAATGATTGCAGGCATTTTTGAAATCATTCCAAATCTTATCAGAATATTTTCGGGGCACATGCCCAATAGTTTTCCATTCCCTCTGAATTCTTTTCATTTCAGAGGTTGTCGTATCCCAGTCTTCACTGTCTTTTAAAGATTGTGCTAAGCTGAGAAGGTCTCTTTTCTTGTCTAGATTCTCCTGCTGATCTTTTTTAAGCTTTTTATAATAAGCGTTTTTATTTCTGTTAAACCCTCTCACGGCTTCTTTAAATTCTGACCAGGTTTGTTCATTTACATTCTGCGGTACTTTGCCGGCCTTAAAGAAAGCTTCTCTTTGTTCCTCTATAACTCTTATTTGCTGTTGCAAGTCTTTGTGGTGGCTGGCAACATGCGACCCAATTTCAACAATCTTTTGAATAATGCTTTTTTTCTTTTCCAAGTTTTGCTCATACACTTTGTCAAGATCCTTAAAATAATCCTGCCTCCTTTGGTGCATGGCTTTCGTAGCATTGCTAAAGCGTTCCCAAATTTCTTCTCGATGCTCTTTATCAACTGGCCCTATATCTTCTTTCCAGACCTTATGAAGTGTTTGTAATTCCCTAAACGCTTTATTTAGGTCTTCTTCTTCTACTAATGCTTCAGCACATTCAACTAGTTTTAACTTTTCCTCTAAATTATGCTTAAAATCCAGGTCTCTTAATTCCCTGTTAAGATGCAGGAAGTCGTAAAAAATCTCAATATGGTGATGGTATGTTCTCCATACATCATTGTAGTTATTTCTTGGGATTGGTCCGGTATTTCGCCATCTTTCCTGAATATCTTTGAAGTTTTTATAAGTAGTGTTTATATCTTCTTCTACATTTACCAGGCCTTTAAGTCCTTCAATAATTTGTAATCTATTTGCAAGATTTTCTTGAAGATTTTGCTCTAGGTTTTTATAATATGCATTTCTTTTTTCTCGGTATTCTGAATAAACCTCATTGAATTGCCGCTTGGTAACGGAATTATATCTGAAGTCAATTTCATTGCCACCTTTGCTTACGAAATCTTCCTTTTTATGTTCTAAAAAATCAAGGAATTTTAAGTCAAATTCGTGTTTTATGCCATCAACATGCTTTTTAATGGCCTGAACTTTCTCATTTCGAACCAACTTTTGTAATTCCCCAACCAGATTTTCCATTGACATGGAATGGTAATCCAGGATTGGGATATGATGCCTCCGATGATTATCTTTGTCTTCTGCGTCTTCGGCGTTAGATTCATTTATTTCTTCATGGACGTCCCCTTCAGCGTTTTCCGTATTATCGGCTGTAATTACTTCCTGGGATTTATCGTCTGGTTCAGTGCTTTTCTCTGATTCCCCTTTTGATTCAGTAGTTTCTGAATTTTCTTCTCCCTCTACAATATTCTGTAGTTTATGGTCTTTATTTTCCAACATTTTATTTAATGTTTCGGTGGATTTGCTTAATCCTACATTGTAGGATACTTACAGCATTTATAACTGCAAAGATAATCAAACTACTTTTATGCATCAATAAGTGTTATAAGGTTTGTCGGATTACAAAACTTCTGCGAAAGAATATTAGTAATTCCATATTCGCCAAGCTTTTTCGGCTTGTAGCTCCAGCATCTTTGCCCCATTACAAATAATTGCGCCTTTGCGTTCTCCGGATAGTAGAAATGCAGTCTTTACGGGGTTATAGATAAGATCAAAGAGCAAATGCTTTGAAGTAAGAAATTCATATGGAATATTTGGTTTGGCTTCAGTATCGGGGGAAGTACCCAAAGGAGTACAATTAATGATCACGGTGTGCGAACTAATAATTTTCTTATTTAATTCTGTATAGCCAATTTGATCTCCTATTGGGTTTCTTGAAACGTATTTAAAAGTGATGCCTAATTCTTTTAAAACAAACGCAATAGCTTTAGAGGCCCCACCTGTGCCAAGAATTAAGGCTTTCTTGTGAGACTCTTTTAAAAATGGTTGGAAAGATTTTTTGAATCCATAAACATCTGTGTTATATCCTTTGAGACCATCCTTTGTAAATTTTATTGTATTCACAGCTCCGATGCGCTGTGCTTTTTTATTTAAACTATCCAAATAGGGAATTATCTCCTCTTTATAGGGGATCGTAACATTCAAGCCTTTCAGTGTGTTATGCCTTTTTATAAGAGCAGGGAATTTCTCAATTTTGGAGAGGTCAAAATTTTCATAGCTATAGCTCACTAGGTTCATTGAAGCGAACTTGTTGTTAAAATATGCTTTAGAGAAAGAGTAAGAAATATTCTTTCCAATTAGTCCAAAACTAGCTATTTCCTGTTCTGTTTTTGCCATACCTTTCTAATCCAATTAACAGTCCAATTCCTAATATTACGAACATGATTGCCCACCAGGTTTCGCTATTATTAAAATCCGGAATATATCTTTCATAGTTCATGATTACTTTATCTCCATTTGAATCGATTGTTATTTTTCCGGCTTCATTTCTAACATAAACGGCATTTTTCCAGGGCCATACTACTCCCAGAGAACCGGTAATAAACCCTATTATCACTGCAGAAGTAATATGTTTGTAATGTTTTAATACATACCCCAGGAGATGGGATAGAGTAACCAATCCTGTGGCAGATCCCATCGTAAAAAAGGCAAGAATTTTCAAAGTTCTTAACCGCGCCTGGTTCTCTATGAAGCTAAAATCACCTTTTATCATTTCAGCCATAGTATCGTATAAGGAATTTACAGAATCTACCAATAGCAATACGTAATTACCCAATAGTATTAGGATAAATGATCCTGATAAGCCCGGGAGGGTCATTCCGGAAACGCTTATAATACCGCAGAGAAAGATAAATAACAAATTGTCATTTTCCTTGGCGGGACTTAAAAAACTAATAGAAATGCCTACTGTAAATCCTAGCAGACCAGCCGTGATAGTTCCTTTATTCCAATGCTTAAAGTCGTTGGCAATGAAATAAATGGAACCTATTATCATTCCAAAGAAAGTAGCCCAAACAAGCAATTCTTGTCGTTCAAGAAAATAGTCCAGTATTTTGGAGACGCTAAAATAACTAACTAACATTCCAAATATCAGCAGCGATAAAAATTGTCCGTTTACGTAACGGTAAAAACTCTTAAATCTACCATTAAAAAGCAATTTAAAAGCTTTAAGATTGATTTTTCGGAGTGAATAAATAAACTCTTCATAAAAGCCGGCGACAAAGGCTACAATACCACCTGAGACGCCAGGAACTTTATTCGCGGCACCCATTCCCAACCCCTTAATAATCAGAAATAATTTATCAAGAAAAGTTCTTGGTTTGTGCATTAGAGTTATTTTTTACTTTTTGTAGCTATTTTTTCAAGTATAAAAATAACGCAAAATCCAAATAAAGCTAATAGGATGGCATAGTGTAACTGGTTATCGCCTTCATATTGAAAAGGAGATACGTTTATTTCTTTTACAGGTATTACTTTGTCACCAAATGTCTTTGTCTCCAAAACTCTTTTCCATGGCCAAATTTTGTTTAGTGAACCCAAAATAAAACCCGTTAAAAGTGCCAAAGTAGTGTTCTTGTAATTGTTAAACATCCATTTTAAAAGTCTTGCAAAGCTTAAAAGGCCAAATATAGCCCCAATAGCAACTGTAGCAATAATATAGAAATCTTTTTGGTGAACAGCATCCAAAATGGTTTTATAGGATCCGAGAAGTACTAAAATGAATGCTCCTGAAATTCCTGGTAAGATCATTGCACATACAGCAAGAGCCCCAGATAGAAATAAAAAAGGTAGACTTCCGGTATTTTCTGAAGGTGGAAGGGTCGTAATATAATACGCCAGAACGGTTCCAAAAACAAAGGCAGTTATAGTGCCTAAATTCCATTTCTCAATGGCCCGGGCAATAAAAAAAATGCTAGCAAATACAAGTCCGAAAAAAAAGGACCACAGCAAAATAGGCTGGTTAACTAAGAGCCAACTAATAATCCTGGCTAAAGAAAAGACACTAATAAAAATACCTAAAAAAAGAGCAAATAAAAAATTTCCATTAATAGCTCTCCAGAAGGGTTTGAATCCTTCTTTGTGTAAGATTTTAAACTGGGAAATATTTATGCCATTTATGGAGGTAATAAGTTCTTCGTAAATCCCTGAAATAAAGGCTATGGTACCACCGGAGACTCCCGGTACTACATCTGCAGCGCCCATGGCGACTCCTTTAAGAGAAATAATAATATAACTTAATAAATTGCGATGACCCATTAAAAAAATAAAAAAACAAAAATAGTTCTTTTATTCGGAAGCCTTTTTAATATTACTAATTATGTTTTGGGTCCAAATAGAGTTGTAATATTCAGGGTACGCTTCTTCAAAAATAGTAAGTTTGGAGATGTCTAATTTTAGGGCATTAATAAATCTGAATCTTGCTTGTTCAGAATCACTTAACATAAGATATAAGCCAGTCATTCTATATTCTATTTCAGCTTCTTCAGGGTAAAATTGGAGTCCCTGGATCAAAATTTGAACAGCAGAATCAATATCACTGTTCTTTGTAACCACTTCTGCCCAATTCAACCAGGTGTCTAACTCATAATTTCCTAGATCTACTGCTTGTTTATAGGAAAAATCAGCTTCGTCCAAGTTTTGAAGAACATAATGAATTTTAGCGCATTTTTTCCAATATAAGGCATTTTCACCATCAATATTTATCGCCTTATTTACATAATATAAGGCCCTTTCATAATTATTCTTACGAAAGTAAAAATCAGTAATTGCCAACCAACCTTTATCGAGCAGTGGATCCTCATGTACAGTCTGGTAGAAATAGAATTTTGCAAGCTCGTCGTTATTTAGTTTTTCATGACATTTTCCAATCCTCAAGTAAGCATGTGAGGTAGGATCTTCTATTTTTATTGTTGTTTCGTAATTTTCAATTGCCTCGTTGTGTTTTCCCATTTTTTCCAGAACCTTTCCTTTCTCAAAATAAGCCCCTATAAATGAATCGTCGGCAATTATGGCAAAATCAAATGCCGCTAAAGCCTCGGGAAGCATCTCTTTAGTGTAATATTGTTTTCCCAGTTGATGCCAGGCAACCTGGCAATATGGATTTCTTTCAAGAAAATCGTTCAAAAAAGTTATAGCGCCTTCATAATCCTCCATGAATTCAAAACAGTAGACCACATTATAAAGGGAAGAATAATCCTGTTCATCAAAAGACACACATTTAATAAAATTATCCTTAGCCTTCTCAAAATTATCCATGAACAAGTATTCCATGCCCAATAATGAGTAAATGTCAAAACTATCTTCAGATAGGTCCAAAGCTTTTTTTAACATGTCTATCGCCGCTTCATGATTGTCTTTTTTTGAATATATATTAGCGCGTTGAATATAAATTTCTTCATTGGAACTATCCATCAATTGAAGCTCATCTAACAGCTTCTCAGCAACTTCCAAATTATTTTCAAATACAAGCACTTCTATATCCAAAAGCCTTAAATTCATGGCCCCCGGATGCTGTTTAAGACCAATTTTAATAGCCTTTTTCGCTAAGGATATTTTGCCATTATTTAAGTAGTGGTGAATTATGTCTTCGAAATCTTCTGCGTCAAAAAAATAAACGTCATCCGTCTTCAGCATGGACTCAAACTTCGCTATTGGTTGATTTTGACTTTCGTTAGGATCTAACGCCATAGGAACGTGCTTGGTTAATCTATGGATTTAAAAATAGTCTTTTGGAACTACCTTTAATTCCACTTTAGGGCTATATTATTAACAAAATAGTTAACAAATTATTGCTATAACTCATTCAAAGTTTGTATTATAATGTCGCAACCCCGGTCAATTTCCTCTGCGTTTATAGTTATTGGAGGAGTAATTCTAACCCCTTTTGATTCAAAAAGCAGCCAAAAAAGGATTAAATTCTTTTTTGCGCAAGACAGTATTAGTTTATTGGCAATCTCTTCATCTTTCATAATAAGACACAGCATTAGCCCTTTTCCTCTAATCTCTTCTATGTATGGGTGATGCAGTCTGGATCTGAAATGTTTTTCCTTTTCAAGAGTTTCCGGAATAAGATTGCTATTGGTTAATTCCTTAAGTGTTGCTATGGCAGCAGCAGCTATAACAGGGTTCCCCCCAAATGTGGTTATATGACCTAATTTAGGAGAATCACTTAATGAATTCATCATTTCATGCGAAGCCGTAAATCCACCAATAGGTAATCCGGACGCCATGCCTTTACCCATAACGAGTATATCTGGTACACATTGGAAGTGCTCAAAGGCAAATAAACTACCAGTACGCCCAAACCCGGGCTGTATTTCATCAAGGACTAATAAGGCGCCTACTTCCGCGCAACGATCCTTCACTTTTTTAAGATACCCTTCTTTGGGCATAATAAATCCGGCGCCTCCTTGAATAGTTTCTAGGATGACCGCCGCTGTATCCATGGAGATTTTATAAAGATCATCTTCGGAATTAAATTCCACAAAAGAGATATCTGGAATTAATGGTCGGAAAGGAGCTTTTCGTTCTTCAAAATTCATTAAACTAAGACTGCCTAAAGTATTTCCATGATAGGCATTCTTGGCAGCTATGAGTTTGGAGCGACCAGTAAAGCGCCTTGCCAGTTTTATTGCTCCTTCTATTGCCTCAGTTCCGGAATTTACGAGATACGTTGTTTCGAGATTTCCTGGTAATAGTGAGGCTAAATATTTACTAAACTGCACTGCAGGTTGCTGTATGAATTCGCCATATACCATAACATGCATATATTTCCTGGTTTGTTCAACTATCGCATCAACTACTTTTGGATGGCAATGACCTAAACTACAGACCGATACTCCTGCAACAAAATCCAAGTGACCATTTCCTTGCTTGTCATAAATATAGCTACCCTTGGCATGTGAGACTTCCATAGCGAGAGGATGGGGAGTGGTTTGAGCCTGATATCTGAAAAAATCTTCGTGCATGAAAACTACTCCGTTTTTTGAAGGGCGGGTCCTTTTTTAGGTATAACACCTTTAATGGGCTCCAACTTTTTTGAAGGGTCATTTTTATTATCATCCTCTTGTTGCTCTTCTTCAAGATCAAGAGGATTATCAACCCCATTTATCTTTACTAATTCAATATTGTTGTCATCTTCATCAAAAATATCATCTTTGCTCAGGATTCGTTCATCACCACGCCATATAAACCCTTTGAGTTTTCTACTGCTTACCGGAAGATCTTTTTCAGGAAAAATGTCTCCATCCGGATTGGTAAAAAAAGTAATATCCTCAATATCATTTTCAGCTAATGTTAACCTAATTTCACTGCAAATTGTTTTATTAATACCGATGAGTTCATCATCATCATTATACATATAGTAAATAACTTCAGTATTTTTAACCAGGTCCACAATTTTCAGTGAATTATCGATAAATTTCCCGAAGAGATCTTTGCCTTTAGCCTGGTTATATCCTTCCATGCTTATGCTGTCAAGTGAGATAATAAAAGCGTTATTTATTACTTTTAATGAATCCAATTTTTCAGTTTCCATATCGGAGATCAGATAGATACTATCACCGGTCATTTGGTTATCCACATTCCACAGAATAGGTTCTTTTATCAATTGGGTTATTCCGGAAGATTGATCAAAGTGTATAGAATCACATTTGCCACTTAAATCAGTTTTATAGAATTTAGCGTTTCTGAAAGCCCTTAAAATTCGTTTATCCGGTTTTCCAGTAAGAAGTAAGGTGTCTCCGTGCATATAGAGTGAATCCTGCTCAACCAAACTTATAGACACGGCCCGTTTAGTAGCAAATACAGAGTCTTTAGCTTTAAACACCTCGGCATAATGGGCCCTAATAACCCCATTGTTGACAGTGTCTGTAACAACAATATTATTGGTGGCCGAAGCAAATTGAGAAGCTTTATCAAAATAAACACTATCTCCTTCAATGATTCGGTTATTATAATCTATTCTCGTATTCTTTATGCCATAACCACTTTCTATATTGGTGTCGTAGAATCCTCGTTCACAGTATATTTTATAGGTCTTACCTGTTATAGTGGAAGGCCCGTACATATAGGCGTTCTTAGAATTCTGATAATAATCTAGTTGCTTGGAATCTATGGTGTATTCGGGGTTTAGAATATGAACATTGTCTACAAACTGAAATTTTTCAGGTACCATAAAGTATCTTCCAATTTCACTGGTAAGTGTATTGGCAGAATCTATTATGGTACCAGAGCTTGTATAATAAGATTCCTGTTTTTCACGGTCAAAGTAGAGAGTGTCTGTTCGAAGGGTCATGCCAGTTCCGGTACCAGTGCCAGTACCAGTATTTTTTAAGACTACTTTTTCCCAGGCCTTGGCAAGTCTGGTGTTTCCATCATAATTAATTTTTCCACCAGTCATTTGTATGGAATCACCTTGTTTCATTCGGATGTTACCTATTGCCTTTAATTTATTTTCTTTTTGATAAAATATGGCTATGTCGCACCAGAGATCAGCCCCTTGGTGTTCAAACTGAACTTGCCTCTCATCTTTACTAAATATAGATGCACCGGGAAATTGAACTTCGTCTTTTGTGAAATTTGCACCATATACGATATTAATTTGTTTAACTTGTTTTTCAGGCTGATCCTGAGCAAAAGCCATGCAAATGAAAAATAGAAATATATTTAGCAGTATTAATCTTATCAAGACCTAAAATTTTGTTCAAAAATAGGATAAATTAAAAGAGAAGCATAAGTATTGGCACCGTTTTAGGATTTCATTTAGGCGAAACTCTAATTTCTACTTGGAGGTCTAAATTATCTTCCTGTAAGGCCTTGGCATTATCAAAGGTAACCCCGCCCACAAGTAAACTCTCCTTAATTGAGGGATCTCTCTAATTACAGATAAACAAGAATCCGTTACATTGGTTCCGCATAGATTTAAAGACTCCAGATGTTCCAACTTTTTGAGTTAGTTCACCGAAGCATCGGACACCTCTGTTTTTTGAAGTCCTAATCTGGTCAGATTAGGAGCTTAAACCTTATTTGATAAACTTTTTAACTGAAGGTTATGGAGAAATAGTAATGAACTCATTCTTTCGAGCCCTTTATTATATCAGATATATAAAGAGTTGGAAACTAATTTCATTTAAAATATAATTACCTGTGAATAGTTTGCTTTCGATCCGGACCTACAGATACAATTTTAATCGGAATTTCTAATTCCGCTTCAAGGTAATCAATGTATTTATTTAATGTTTCCGGGAGCTGCTCTGCATTTGTCATTTTGGTAAGATCCTTCTCCCAACCTTCCATTTCTTTATAAACCGGAATAACATTTTCAGCCTCAATATTATAGGGAAGGTGACTTACTTTTTCGCCTTTGTATTTGTATGCTATACAGATTTTTACCGTTTTAAATCCGCTAAGTACATCTGCTTTCATCATCATTAATTCTGTAACCCCATTAATCCTGACTGCGTATTTTAATGCAACAAGATCTAACCAGCCACAACGTCTTGGTCTGCCTGTGGTAGCCCCAAATTCATTACCAACTTTTCCCATAGTGCTACCAACTTCGTCAAAGAGTTCTGTTGGAAATGGTCCGCTACCTACCCGGGTTGTGTAAGCTTTAAATATGCCAAAAACCCCTCCTATATTTCCAGGAGGTACACCAAGACCTGTACAGGCACCCGCAGCGGTAGTATTTGAAGAAGTGACATAAGGATAAGTTCCAAAATCGATGTCCAGCAGGGAACCTTGTGCTCCTTCAGCCAGGATTTTTTTACCACTTTTTTGGGCCTGGTAAAGGTACTCTTCACTATCGATAAAGATCAGTTTTTTTAATTCCTTTATAGCATTAAAGAATTCTGTTTCCAATTCCTGAAGATTGTATTCTATATCTACATTATGAAAGTCTATCATGGCTTCGTGTTTATCAGCCAAAGCACGATATTTATCCTTCCAGTTAGTTAATTCAACATCTCCTACCCTTATTCCGTTTCTTCCTGTCTTGTCCATGTAAGTAGGCCCTATGCCCTTAAGCGTTGAACCTATTTTTGCTTTACCTTTTGAGGCTTCTGAGGCTGCGTCCAGCAACCGGTGGGTAGGTAAAATCAGATGTGCTTTCCTGGAAATTAGTAGTTTGGATTTTATATCCAGATTAAATTTGTTAAGGTTATCAAGTTCTTTCTTAAAAATAACCGGATCAATAACTACCCCGTTACCCACAACATTAATTGCATTGTCATGAAAAATACCAGAAGGAATAGTGTGTAAAACGTGTTTTATGCCATCAAATTCTAAGGTGTGTCCCGCATTTGGGCCGCCCTGAAATCTGGCTATAATATTATAGTTTTTGGTAAGTACATCAACGATTTTTCCTTTTCCTTCGTCTCCCCATTGAAGACCTAGTAGCAAATCTACGGCCATGCAGTAAGTTATTGGTTAGTTGTTAGCTTTTTCTTTTTGGTTTCTTGTACCGTAGAAGTACAACGAATGATTATTTATTTTAATGTCGAATACCTCTTCAATTGTTTGTTTAATTGATTGTATTCGTGGGTCACAAAACTCAACCACTTCTCCGGTATCCGTCAGAATTACATGATCATGCTGCCTGTCAAAATAAGATTTCTCGTACTGCGCCTGATTCTTTCCAAATTGGTGCTTGCGGACTAATTTACAGTCCAGTAAAAGTTCTATTGTATTGTAAAGTGTTGCTCTGCTTACCCGATAGTTTTTATTCTTCATATTGATATAAAGTGACTCTATATCAAAATGTTCATCACTTTCATAGATCTCCTGGAGAATTGCATATCGCTCAGGGGTCTTTCTATGCCCGTTATCCTCCAAAAAGGCGGTAAATACTTTTTTAACGATTTCTTGGTCCTTATTGGTCCCCATAATTACGTCATCATCTTAATGGCAAATGTACATCTAAAAATACGAATATTAATATTTTATGACAGCAAGATTACGCTATAAAAATAATGAGAAATCTCTATACCCGAGTCACCTTTTCAATGCCGCTTATCCGCTTCAAATTATTGATAAGTTTTTTGAGAATGGCATTATTTTTAACTACAACCGTGATTTTACCTGTAAAGGTACCACCATCTGTACTAAAATTAAGATTCCGCATATTAACATGCATATTATCCGAAATAATTTCTGTAATCTCGTTCATCATTCCTAAATTATCAATCCCTGTCATTTTAATTTCTGAAGTGAATTCTTCCTGACTTGAATCAATCCATTTGGCACTAATAATCCGATAGGCATAGTTGGATTGCAAAGAAATAGCATTCGGACAGTTTTTCTTGTGAACTTTTATACCTTCGGCCACACTTACAAACCCAAAGACCTCATCTCCGGGAATTGGGTTACAACATTTTGAAAGAGTGTAATTCAATTTTTCTTCCTCCTTACCAAATACAAGCATATCATATTTGGAAGTTATTTCGACCTTATCAATATCTTCTTGCACTGGTTTACGCCGAATCTTGTTCTTGAAAAAGCTGATAAATGCATTGTTGTAAGATGATGCAAATTCTTTGATCATCTGATTATCTATGGATCCAATACCTATGCGATAGAACAAATCCAAACTGGTCTTGAGCTTAAAGTGAACCACCATTTTATTGATGGAATCTTCGTTCAGATTAATTTTTTGAGACTTAAGTTTACGTCTTAATGTTTCCTTACCTTCCTTAGCAATTTGCTTTTGTTCTTCACGTAATGATGAACGAATTTTTGCCCTGGCTCTGGCTGTAGTGGCATAATCTAGCCAGTTCTGATTAGGTTTCGCTTTATCTGATGTAATGATCTCAACCTGGTCACCGCTTTTTAAGGTTGTATTCAGAGGTACCAATTTTCCATTTACCTTCGCCCCCCGGGTTCTCATTCCTACTTCGGTATGGATGTTAAAAGCAAAATCCAAAGGAGTAGCGTCTTTTGGCAACGATTTTAATTCACCTTTTGGAGTAAAAACAAAGATCTCTTTTGAATAAAGATTTAATTTAAATTCTTCCACAAAGTCCACAGCATTTCCATTAGAGGATTCAAGGGCTTCTTGTAAACGGTTGAGCCACATCTCTATTCCCTGTTCTTTTTGATCTCCGTGTTTATACTTAAAGTGAGCAGCATATCCTTTCTCGGCTATTTCGTGCATTCTCTCACTGCGTATCTGAACCTCAACCCATTTGCCTTCCGGGCCCATTACGGTAATATGTAAAGCTTCATAACCGGTTGATTTTGGTGAAGATATCCAATCACGAAGACGTATGGGATTGGGTGTAAAATGATCTGTTACAATAGAGTATATTTTCCAGGCAATGAATTTCTCATTTTCTTTATCGGAGCTATAAATGATACGAATAGCAAACTTGTCATATATTTCATCAAAGGTAACATTCTGAGATACCATTTTCTTTCGGATAGAATAGATAGACTTCATCCTTCCTTTTATATGATATTCAAGACTTTCATTGTCCAAAGAATCTCGAATAATATTGGAGAATTCGTCAATATAGTTCTGTTGTTCTTCCTTGGTTTGCTCAATTTTTTCTTGAATGTCCTTATAAACTTCTGGCTCTGTGTATTTCAGACTTAGGTTCTCCAATTCTGTTTTTATATTATAGAGTCCAATTCTATGGGCCAGGGGAGCATAGATATAAAGGGTTTCAGATGCCATTTGTACCTGTTTGTGCTCTGGCATGGCGTCCATGGTAAGCATATTGTGATATCTATCTGCTATCTTAATGATAATTACCCGAACATCATCGTGCAGAGTAAGTAACATTTTCCGAAAATTCTCTGCTTGTTGGGATATGTTCATATCCTTTTTAAGATGCGCAATTTTCGTAAGACCATCCACAATACGAGCAATAGTCTCACCAAACATTCGCTCAATATCGTCTAAAGTATAGTCGGTATCTTCAACAACATCATGGAGTAATGCTGCCGCAATAGATACGGCATCGAGACCAATTTCTGAAGCTACTATCTTGGCTACTGCTATAGGATGAAAAATAAAGGCCTCACCTGATTTTCTTCGCTGTTTCTTATGGGCATCAACGGCTATGTCAAAAGCAGAGCGAACAAGTTTCTTATCTTCAGTAGTTAACGCCTGATAACTAATTCGAAGTAATTCCTTGTATTGCCTAGCAATTTTCTTGTTCTCCTGCTCTATGGCCGTTTCCACACTCATAAAATAAATTTACCACAATCTTTTATAGTAACCAACAAAAATCATGCCTTAAGGTTACGTATTCTTTGAATCAAGGGTGGGTGAGAATAGTGTAAAAAGACGTAGGCTGAATGCGGGGTAAGATTGCTCAGGCTATTTTTTGAAAGTTTTTTTAATGAGTTGATTAATGGCAAGGCTTCATAAGTATTTTTGGCATAATCATCTGCTTCAAATTCAAATTTTCTGGACAGAATGTTCATCACCAAACCGGTTATTTCGGAGATAGGACTATACAGGATTCCAAAACAAATTAGAGCAGTATGAAAACTAGGTTCTGTGACGCCAATGGCATATGAAAATTCGGGGTTATTAATAAAAAGCGATAGAATAAATAGTGTAACTCCTGTGAGAAATATTGAAATAATAAGGTTTATAATAATATGGTGGCGTTTATAATGACCGACTTCATGGGCAAGTACGGCCACTATTTCTTCTTCCTCTAAATCCTGAATTAACGTATCATAAAGTGTTACCCTTTTTTCTTTTCCAAACCCGGCAAAATATGCATTGGCCTTAGTACTTCTCTTGGATCCGTCTATAACAAAAATATTTTGAAGTTTAAATCCCACCTTACGTGTGTAATTTTCAATTTTGCTCTTAAGAGATCCATCCTCCAGGGGAATTTGTTTATTAAACAAAGGTACTATTAACCTGCTGTAAAAAAGGTTCATAAAAACCGTGAATATAGCAATCAATACAAGGGCATATACCCAAAAATTATTACCGGCAAATTGAAAAAACCAAATGACCATTGAGAGCATACCTCCTCCTAAAATGGCCATCATTAACCAGCCTTTAACTTTATCAATAAAAAACAACTTTCTTGTAGACTTGTTGAACCCATATTTTTCTTCTATCACAAATGTCTGATAGTATGAAAAAGGTGTTGTAATAATATCACTTCCAATCATAATGACACCAAAAAATATAAGAGCCATTAAAATTGGGTTTTCGGTAATATTTCGGGCGAGTAGGTCTACCCATTCAAATCCACCATATATCAGGAACCCTAAGGTGAGAACAATTGAAAAGGAAGAAGATAGAATTCCAAATTTGTAATTATCTTTCTTATAGGCCTGAGATTTTAAATATTCTTCTTTATCAAAGACATCCTGCAATTCTTCCGGTATAGGATCCTGAAATTTTCGTGAATTAAGATAATCCAGGACAGTTTCCATTAGGAATTGAAATACTATGATAGCTATTATTATATAAAATAGGAACGTACTATTCATAAAAGGCTTTAATAATTAAAAACGTGACAAATTTAAATAAGTTAGCACTGAAAAAGGGTTGAAAATTTTATAGTGAACTTGGTAATCGAGGTTATAATCTTAAAGAAATTCTCTTTGTCGCTTTGCCTCAAAGATAAGAATTGCAGCCGATACAGAAACATTCATGGAATCTATCTCACCTTGCATGGGTATTAAAATATTCTGATCGGATTCCTGCAACCATTCTGATGTGAGTCCCGTAGCCTCCGTACCTACTGCAATGGCACAGGGTTTCTTATAATCCACTTCAGTATAGTTGCATGAAGCCGACAATGCAGCTGAATAAATGGCTATTTTATTCTTATTTAAAAAATTGATAACCTCTTTTGTGGTTCCGGTTGCAATATTCACGGTAAAAAGGCATCCAACGCTGGCTCTGATTATATTTGGATTATAAAGATCACCGTTGCTATTTACGATGATTACAGCATCTAATTTAGCTGCATCCGCAGTTCTTAATAAAGCACCAACATTTCCAGGTTTTTCCGGTGCTTCCGCAATCAATATCAATGGATTTTTATTCTTAAATGAAAGATCATTCAGATTGTGATTTTTTGAACGGGCAATGGCAACAATTCCCTCTGTACTTTCGCGATAGGCTATTTTTTGGTATATCTCCTGTGATACTTCTATTAATTCTGGATATTTTTCAAGCTGGGCTATTATTTGCCTCACTTTTTCTTCAGAAATAATATTGGTGCAAAAAAAGACCCTCTGAATGGTATAACCGCCTTTACAAGCCAATTCAAATTCTCGCTGTCCTTCCAATACAAATAAGCCAGAATTTTTACGTTCACGTGATTTTTCCTTTAATAATAATACTTTTTTAACCAAAGGATTATGTAAACTACTAATCTGCTTAACTTTGTTCATAGGACAAAAATAGAAGAATTGGTAAACTTTCTGCCAGTTGTTCAACAAAGACCATAACTTATAGCAACTGAAATGCGTAACGTTTTTTTATTACTTATTTTTTTAGGGCACTTTTCCTGTAAAGAATCGCCCAGAGATAATGCAGACAAGAATAACCCCCGGGACTTGTCGGCAAAGATTAAACAATCTAAATATCCTGGTGCTTTAGAGAGGGTTTTTAAAGCTCATGGGGGCCTTCAAAATTGGACAAAGAAAAAGGTGCTTGTATACGATTTACCCAAAACTGGATATACTGAAATTCATACTACTGACCTAAAAACACGAAGAGATAAGATAGTATCTCCCAATTTTTCAATGGGTTTTGACGGAATGCATGTTTGGTTATTGGATAAACATGGAAATTATAAAGGAGACCCGGTTTTTTATCATAATCTAATGTTCTATTTCTATGCCATGCCTTTTGTTTTAGCTGATGATGGTATTATATATGGAGAGACAACAAATTTGATCTTTGAAGGGAAAAGTTATCCGGGTATTCGCATAAGTTACCATTCGGGGGTGGGTACTTCACCCAAAGACGAGTATTTTCTGCATTATGATCCCCAAACCTATCAAATGGCCTGGTTAGGATATACCGTAACCTACAGAAGTGGCGAAAAGTCCGACAATGTTAAGTGGATCCGATATGCCGATTGGATGGAAGTAAATAATATCATATTACCCAAAGCAATAACCTGGCACGCCTACGAAGGAAAAGTTATAAAAGAAGCTAAAAACACTATGCATTTTGAGAATGTTACCCTTTCTGAAACTTTAAAACCGGATTCTTTTTATGCCATGCCGGTTGGCAGTAAAATAGTTGAAATGAAACAAGAGTAAAAGACTTTATAATCATAAGCATCCTTGTACTAATTCAAAATAATTTAGCGCGCTCAATCAGTCGGATATTTTATATCATATGTAACCAAGAGTGTAACTATTAGACTATAACTTTTTATCCCATCTTCCTGGTTGTTCGCTTTCAGAAATGTATTAAAAATTGATTTAAACACAGGTTCAAAAGGATTTTCAAAGGCCTGCCAAAATTTATTCAACTCTTCGTAGTTTTTTTGCACACCCCCGTTTAATCTGGAATACAATTCACGAAATTTTGTTTCATCTCTTGACTTTATTTCACTTAATGAATAACTAAGCGCATAGGCCGCGGCAGAATACTTAAAGTAAATATCTTTATTATTAGCTGTAACGAGGTAGCCAATAAAATTAACCTCGTTTTCTGCAGAATAACCAACTTGATGTCCTATTTCATGTCCGGTAACCACAGGAAATCTGAAATTAGGTATTTTTTTATTCACCTGTGCCTCATTTGTAAAGGGATTAAGATAGCCGCCATATCCCATATAAGTCAGGGCAGTACTAAAAATAGATTTCTTTAAACTTGGATTTTTGTAAACAAAAAATGGATACCTGATTTCGAGTTCTGTATATCCCTCCAATGTCTTTTGAAAGATTTCTCTCTGATTATACGGGATATTTACTATTTGCGAAGTATCTGAAGTTATTTCATACTGTAACTTATTTGTCCTTTCTACAAGCTTTTCTGTGAACATTATCAATTCATTGGTCGTATAGGTATCTTTTAGGTCAAGTGTTTGAGAAAGGGGCACACGATAATAGTTAAAACCCCACATGAGATGAAATGTGAAGTAGGCCACTGAAAGTATAAGAACTATATCTCTAAAGAAAAGTTTCAGGTTTTTTCTTATTTGATTTCTTTTGATAATTATATACCGGATGGCAAGTATTGTCAGGATAGCATAAATTAGATCGCCAATGGACAATGGGAACCATCCAAATGCTATTCGAAAAAAGTGTGAAATAAAGGGATATAAGCCTTTGCTGTAATAATTTTCAACAAACTCCGGGTAACTGCTGAGACACTTTACTATTATTATTTGCGGGATAATTGATAATGCAATCCCATTCTTCAACCTATTATTCATGAATTCAAAAATACCAATTATCTCGCTAGGTTAATTTTCAATATGTATTTTTGATTTTTTAAATTATATTATGAACCAAAAGATAGAACAATTAGAACCAAAGAGAATCTGGAATAATTTCTCAAAACTTAATGCTGTACCACGTCCTTCCAAGAAAGAAGAAAAAGTGATTGAATTCATGCTGAATTTTGGTAGGTCTTTGCAATTAGAGACATTTAAAGATGAAGTAGGCAATGTTATTATCAGAAAAGAAGCATCTATTGGAATGGAAGATTGTAAACCAATTACGCTTCAATCTCATTTAGACATGGTACATCAAAAAAATTCCGCTACAGATTTTAATTTTGATACTCAGGGAATTGAGATGTATGTGGATGGTGATTGGGTTAGGGCCAGGGGAACAACTCTTGGTGCAGATAACGGGATGGGAGTAGCAGCAATAATGAGTTTACTAGAAAGCCATGATATTCCACATCCCCTTCTTGAAGCCTTGTTCACTATTGATGAAGAAACAGGTATGACGGGGGCAATGGGCCTAAAAGGAGGTGTCCTCAAGGGTCAGATTTTATTGAATTTAGACACCGAAGAAGATAACGAGATAGACATTGGATGCGCCGGCGGGATAGATATTACGGCTACCAGAACCTATGAGGAACAAACAGCCCCAAAAAAGTCCATTGCATACCGCATAAGCGTCAAAGGATTACACGGCGGACATAGTGGTATGGACATACACCGTGGATTTGGTAATGCAAATAAAATAATGAACCGCCTTTTGTTTAAAAGTGCTGAAGAATTTGGTATTGGAGTGTCACAAATTGATGGAGGAAGTCTGAGGAATGCCATTCCTCGTGAGAGTTTTGCAACCGTTGTTTTAAATGCAGACCGAAAAGAAGATTTTGAAGTCAATATAACCGAGTGGATACAGGACATTAAAAGTGAGAATTCTTTGATTGAAACTAAACTGGATATTAGCCTGAATACAGTGGAAATGCCTGCAAAGATGATGGAGAAAACCGCGCAGGATAAAATTTTAAGAGCTGTATATGGTGCACATAACGGCGTTTATGCCATGAGTGCGGCAATTCCCGATTTGGTGGAAACTTCCAATAACATAGCTAGAATTGAAGTCAAATCCGGAAAGATTAGGATTGGTTGTCTAACCAGATCTTCTGTAGATACGGCTAAAATTGATTTGGCTAATTCTCTTAAATCCGTTTTTGAGCTTGCAGATTGTACGATTACTTTAACAGGAGAATATCCGGGTTGGAGTCCAAATCCGAATTCTGAAATATTGGAAGTACTTAAAGATCAGTACAAAATCCTTTTTAATGAAAAGCCGCAAGTGGTGTCTTGTCATGCCGGATTGGAATGTGGTATTCTAGGAAAAAATTACCCTAAAATGGATATGATAAGTTTCGGGCCTACCATTAAAGGTGCGCATTCTCCCGATGAAAGAGTAAGTATCTCTTCAGTAAAGAAGTTTTGGACCTTTCTATTAGAGATTTTAAAGAATACACCTTAAATAAAAAAGGTCCGAAAATTTTCGGGCCCTTTTTTATTACTCAGCTATACCTGTAATCTCCAGGTCAAAAATGAGATCAGCGTTTGGAGGGATTGGACCTCCACCTTGTTCGCCATAACCCAAATGTGGTGGAATAAATACCCTGATTTTGTCTCCAATTTTCATACCTAATAAACCCTCTTTAAAACCGGCTACAAGCCTTGAATCCGGACTGTAATCCATTGGAAAGGCCTCATAACCTCCTCCTTGTTTTCTTCTTTCATCGAATTTGTCAAACTTGATGGCAACATCTTCGTAATTACTATCAAAAAGAGTTCCATCTGTAAGCCAGCCAGCATAATAAACCAATACTTTATCACCAATTTTTGGGTTAGCACCAGTTCCTTCCTTTAGGCTAAGAATTTTTAAACCAGAAGGGAGCTCTTTTGCAAGTTCCTGTTGTTGTTTTATTTCCGCTGCAAAATCGGTTTTAACCTTTGCCATGGCGGCAATAACCTCTTCTTCCTCAGCAAAATAATCTGACATTACCTGTACCGCATCAAAATTCTTGGCATCTTTACCATTTCTAACAATGGTCATCGAATTCAGTATTACATCAACTACGGGTTTGTCCTTTTTATTGGGTTCTGCAAAGGTTTTTACATTGGCAATAGAATCAACAACATCTATTCCTGATACTACCTCTCCAAAAACAGTGTGTTTACCGTTTAGGAAAGGTGTCTCTTTATGAGTTATGAAAAACTGACTTCCATTGGTTTTTGGCCCCGAATTGGCCATAGAAAGAATACCCGCCTTATCATGTACCAATGAGTCATTGAATTCATCTTTAAACCTGTACCCTGGGTTACCACGACCTGTTCCGGTAGGATCACCCCCCTGAATCATAAAATCTTTAATGATCCTGTGAAAAATTAAGCCGTCATAATACTTTCGGTCTTTATACTCTTCACTTACAAAGGGATTGTTGCCTTCTGCAAGGGAAACGAAATTGGCCACCGTTACAGGTGTTTTTTCCATTTCAAGCTTTATAATGATATCTCCCTGGTTGGTATTTATATCCGCGAACAACCCATCTCCCAGATCCCGGTACTTACTTGACGTACAGCCTGTTAATGCTGATATACCAATTAAAACGATTGCAATTAATTTTTTCATTTTTTAGAGTTTAATTATCAAGATTTTCTTTTTGTTTTTCAATTTTTAGAATGCTAATGGTAGACTTAAGCGCTACGTTAGGTCCAATTTTATTATTATCGCCATGATAACCATATGCCATGGCAGAAGGGAAAAAGAAAGTGGCCGTTTCATTTTCTTTAAGAAGTTTTACGCTATTGCGCAGGCCTGGAAATAATTCTTGTTTATCTACTTTATACTTAATAGTCCCAATTTCCTCCAAAGAATAGATAGTATCATTTTCAAGACTAACTAAATTGTAATTGAGAGTCACCAAATCATCAGGATTGGGAGTGTAATCACTTTCCTCATTTATGGCACTATAAAAGTACCAGGATCCTGTGGCCGATGTCAGATAGTGATGAAGAGTATCATTTGCGATGATTTGCTGAATAATCTGCTCCTCCCTGTTTAACAGTTCTATGTTGCGTTGAACGGAAGCATTAATAATACTTCCAGCCTTGGTTTTAACGGGCCGCCTGGGTTCAGGTTCGCCACAAGCAATAAGACATATGATCGGTATTATATAAAGGAAGTTCTTCATTTGTTAAGCTGGTCTTTATAGTTTTCCAATAAGGCTTCGAAATGCTTTATTGTGTCCTCCATATTGCTTTCACTTCTTCCTCCTGCCGCATTGGTATGCCCACCTCCATGAAAGTGATTTCTCGCAAACTCATTAACCGAAAAATTTCCTTCTGAACGAAATGAAATCTTAATAATTCTTTCTTCTTTATTCTCAATAAAAATAACAGCAAAACGAATATTTTGAATCGTAAGGCCATAATTTACAAAACCTTCGGTATCTCCTTTTTTATAATTATGGGTATCTAATTCTTCCTGACTCAAACTAGTATAAGCAGTGTTATAATCATTTAGGATAACCATATTTTTTAGTGCACAACCCAAGAGTTGTAACTTACTAGGGGTGTTAGTATCAAATATTTGATTTTGCACTTCAAAATTATTTGCTCCTTTATTTATCAGCTCAGCTACCACCTGATGCGTTTTACTGGTTGTTGACGAATACTTAAAAGAGCCTGTGTCTGTAACAATTCCGGCATACAAACAATCAGCAATTTCATTTGAAATCTTGTTGACATCCCCTAGCGAACTAATGAAATTAAAAATCATTTCAGAAGTTGAACTCATTTTTGAATCTGAATAGGTTATTTGGGCATAATTATCAGGAGCCTGATGGTGGTCTATCATTATAAAAGTTGCTTGCAACCCTTCCAGTATAGGTGTCATTTGTCCTACTCTTCCGAGTTGATTAAAATCCAGGGTAAAACAAAGGTCAGAGCTATTAAGGTATTCAACTGCAGCAGCGTTATCTCTTTCGAAATTAAGGACTTCGTTAGTACCAGGCATCCATTTTAGGAACTTGGGATAATCATTGGGGACAATTACCCTTACTTCCTGTCCAATTGCCTTAAGATAATGCCATAAACCCAGCGAAGAGCCGATAGCATCACCATCAGGGTTTTTATGGGGCACAATAACTATTCTTAGTGGCTTTGAGAGCAGTGCTTTTATGGCCTTTACATCCTCAGAATTCATGCGCGCAAATATACAATTAAATTAGAGATTCCCTATACCGAAAATTTCAAAAGTTGGAGCCAGCGCAATAGGTCATTTATCCTACTTTAAAATATGGTAGAAAAGTATTCTGGTGACAGACTAATATTCCTTTTTATAAAAGTTTATTTTTGTTTAGTAAATCATTTGATTCATGTATAAATCATTCGTTGTTATAATTGTGTTTGCTTTTGCAGCTTGTACCACAAAAAAAAAATCGGTTAAAACAACTATCCCGGATGCTGAAATTACAATTGCTTTTGGTTCTTGTAATAAGCATAACTTAGAAAATCTTTTGTGGGATGATATAAAAGAAGCTAATCCATTATTATGGATATGGGGAGGGGACATAATTTACGCCGACACAGAAGATGTAACCGAAATAAGAGAATTATATAACGCCCAAAATAAGGTTACAGGTTATAAAAAATTAAAAAAAAGGACGCAGGTAATAGGAACTTGGGATGATCATGATTATGGTATAAATGATGGAGGAACAGAATTTGTATCTAAAAAACAAAGCCAACAGGCTTTTTTAGATTTTATGGACGTACCGGCAGATCATCCGAGACGAGCTCAGGAGGGCATTTATTTTGCCTATGACTATAACGGCAATCTGGGTAAAATAAAGATAATAGTTTTAGATACACGATATTTTAGAACAGCATTAACCCCGGATACGGCAACTGAAAAAAGTTATAAGCCCAATAAATATGATGAGGGTACACTTCTTGGAGAAACACAATGGAAATGGCTAACCAATGAGCTGAAAAATACGGATGCAGATTTTAATCTGATTGTAAGTAGTATTCAGTTCTTGTCCAAGGAACACGGTTTTGAATGTTGGGGAAATTTCCCCCATGAAGTTGAAAGATTTAAACAATTACTGTTGGATTCAAAGGCAAAAGGAATAATTATCCTTTCTGGGGATCGTCATATTTCTGAGTTTTCTAAAATTGATATTCCCGGACTTTCTTACCCACTAATAGATTTTACCAGTAGCGGACTTACACATGCCTATTCAGATTTTTCCGGAGAACCCAATTCATATCGACTTGGTAGTGTTATTGCAAAAGAAAGTTTTGGACTGGTAAAGTTGAATATGATTACTAAGGAAGTTCAGTTGCAAATAGTGGAAAATAACGGTATTGTGCCTCTTGAGATAAGACAGAATTATTAATGTTGTGGTTTGCTGTAAGAAAATGTATTTTTGCCCAAAATTTTATAAATGACAGCTAACAGAACTTTTACAATGATTAAACCAGATGCGGTTGAAAGTAGGCATATTGGAGCCATTTTAGAAAAAATCACATCTGCAGGTTTCAAGATCATAGCTATGAAATATACTCAGTTGAGCAGGCGTGATGCCCAGCAGTTTTATGCCATTCACCGTGACCGTCCCTTTTTTGGAGAGTTGATTCAGTTTATGACAAGAGGACCAATTGTTTCTGCTATTTTAGAAAAAGACAATGCAGTAGATGACTTTAGAGCCTTAATAGGGGCCACAAATCCTATGGAAGCTGCTGAAGGAACTATACGAAAATTATTCGCTAAAGATATAGGTGAGAATGCTATACACGGTTCAGATAGTGACGAAAACGCAGCTATAGAAGGAAGTTTCCATTTTTCAGGCAGGGAAATTTACTAAAGTGAATTATACGGAAAATTCGTAAATAAAGTTTACTAGTTACCTCAATACAATATTTTTAACTAAGTCCTTATTTAATTCTTCATTGATCATATCAATGATCCTGGATTTTCCATGACTCAGTTCTTCTCGTAATACAGAAGATGAAAGTGAGACAAAAAGCGTATCGTTGCGCAGCTCCACTGCGGTAGTATAATTATTCACTCCGTTGTCCATTATCTTTTCCCAGGCTTTTCTGACCATGACTTTGTCTATGCCTTTCTGCAATTTATTTTCTTTAATAAATTCATTCAAAGCTTCACTAAGGGAATGTAGATGTTTTTCTTTAGCCATTACTCTTTAGCATTGATTGGCTGAAATCGTCTGTAATGATAGGACAGGCCTTCCTTATTTTTGACAACCATTTTGGTTTTATTAATCTCAATTATTTGTTCTTCCCATGAACTTAAGTCATTCTGATAATTCATCCAAAATAAACCATCTCTTTCATTTACTTTGAATGATTCTGCATCGCTGGAAGTATTATAAGTTCCATCAAAAGTGGGTTGCACTTTCTTACGAAAACCTTTCATATTATTGTACTCAAAATAATCAATAGTTAGATTTAAGTCATATTCTTTGGTTTCTCCATCGGGAAATTTAACTTCTTCAATCTCCCAATATCCGTTGATATTATTTAAATCTGAAACAGATATTTTTTCAGAACACGCCAGAAAGCAAAAAATCAGCAGTAAAGAAACCAGCTTGCGCATACTACAATTTAAAAATTTTATAGGATTGATGAATAGATTTCACAACATTTTCCGTACGGTCTGGATGTGTGTCACTAATAAATATTTGACCAAAATTTTCATCATCAACTAATGTAATAATATGTTTTACCCTATTCTCATCCAATTTGTCAAAGATATCATCCAAAAGCATTATCGGGGTTGTTCCGGCATGTGCCTTTAGAAATTGAAACTGAGCAAACTTTAAAGCGATTAAAAATGACTTTTGCTGTCCCTGACTTCCAAATTTCTTTATAGGATGATCTTCTATTTCAAAGCGAAGATCATCCTTATGAATACCTGTGGAGGTGTATTGCAATGTCCTATCTTTCTCAATATTACTCTCAAGGAGCGATAATAGATCTTGTGAGAACAATTTGCTTTCATAATGTATGTTAACCAATTCCTGTCCGCCAGAAATTGCTAAGTATTGTTCTTTAAAAATAGGAATAAAATCTGCGATAAAAGCTGTCCGTTTTTGGAAAATGCTTGTTCCGAAGCCATTTAACTGTTCGTTATAAACAGAAATTGTTGCCTGGTCAAAAGAATGGTTGACCGCAAAATATTTTAGTAAGGTATTACGTTGTTGGAGAATTTTATTGTATTTAAGAAGTGTTTGCAAGTACTCCTTATCTGACTGTGATATAACACTGTCCACAAATTTTCTTCTAATATCACTTCCCTCAAGAATTAAATCTCTATCGGCAGGCGAAATAATAACTAAGGGTAATAGTCCAATATGATCAGATAAGCGATCATATACTTTGTTGTTTCGTTTTATGATTTTTTTCAAACCCTTTTTGAGGCTGCAAACAATCTTTTCGTTTCTGTTGTTGAGTTTAAAAGTACCTTCAATGATAAAAAACTCCTCTCCGTGCTTTATATTCTGACCGGCCAGGGGATTAAAGTAACTTTTACCAAATGCAAGATGGTAAATAGCATCAAGCACATTGGTTTTCCCTTTTCCGTTATCACCGACTAAACAATTCGTTTTCGAATCGAACTCAAATTGTTGCGCCTCAAAATTTTTGTAGTTAACCAGTGATAAATTCTTCAGGAACATTGGGTAAGTAATTAGGCAATAAACATGGAAGGTGCAAATTATCGAAAAATAACGAATAATTTGGCTTTTGGTTTTGGATAAAAACTTTATTTTTGCGCGACCAATAAATTTAAAGATGGCAACATATAAGAAAAGGGGTTATAAGCCTAAAAATAAAGCCGAAGAAAGAGAACTTGATTCTCAGAAAAGTGCAACGGCGGAGGTTTTTAGTAGCCTGGATGAGAGTGCTTCCAGATCTGAACAATGGGTAGCCAAAAATCAAAATTATATACTTGGCCTGATAGGTGTAATTGCCATAGCTGTGTTGGGCTATCTTGCTTATAATCAATTCATTCAAAAACCAAAAGAGGCAAATGCAGCCAATGAACTTTTTTATCCTCAACAATATTTTGATCAGGCTTTAAACAATACAACGGAAAAGGATTCACTGTTTTCTTTAGCATTAAATGGAGCCGAAGGGAAATACGGTTTTCTGGATATAATCGATGAATACAAAGGGACAAAAGCAGCAAACCTGGCAAATTATTCTGCAGGTATGGCTTATTTGAACATGAAACAATACGAAGATGCTATAAGGCATTTGGAAAATTTTACTTCCGATGATGCCATCCTTGGCGCCCTGGCGAAAGGGGGAATTGGAGATGCATTTATGCAATTAGGACAAGCCACAGATGCTTTAGGGTATTATGAATTGGCATTTGCCCACAATATAAATGACTATACTACTCCAAGATTTCTTTATAAAGCCGGAGTAACTGCTTCAGAGCTGAACCAAAATGATAAGGCACTTCAGTATTTTCAGAGAATAAAAGATGAATTTTCAAATTCAGAAGAAGCCCAAACTATAGACGCTTTTATAGGAATGGCTAAAAGCAAAAAATAAATGGTTACGTCCAACAAAAATCTGTCAGTTTATGACAAGAAAACAATCCCAGACGCGAAGGATCTTCGGTTTGGGATTGTTGTTTCAGAATGGAATCCTGAGATTACTGAAAATTTATATAAAGGCGCTGAAGCCGCATTATTGGATTGTGGTGCAAAACAAGGGAACATTTTAAGATGGAATGTTCCGGGTAGTTTCGAGCTGACATTTGGAAGTAAAAAAATGATTCAGGATAGTAATCCGGATGTTGTGATTGCCATTGGTAGTGTAATACGGGGAGAAACCAAACACTTTGATTTTGTTTGCAACGCTACCGCCCAGGGGATAAAAGACCTAAATGTAAATACCGACACCCCCGTGATTTTTTGTGTGTTAACGGATAATAATCTTCAACAGGCAAAGGACAGAAGTGGTGGTAAGTATGGAAATAAAGGAACGGAAGCTGCCATTGCAGCAATCAAAATGGCTTTACTTTAACTGATTACTTCTGATGTTTAGATTTGCTTATAATCACATATAGGCACATTTGGATTATATTGTACGATGTAATCTGAATAATGAGTATGCCACAAACTGTTAACAATTTTTGGGAAGGATATCTCTTCATATTTTTTGATTTTGAGTAACTTTGAGACATAGGTATATGGGAAAATTTTCAAAACTACGTAAGAACAGAAAATACAATTACACGCCCCGTTATTATGACGACAAGGGTGAAGGTAGCCCATATAAAATGCAGCCAAAACTTGATAAATACCGCACTACCATAAATGCGCCAAGAGGTTTAAAGGGAAAGTTTAGTAATGCAATGGGTGATATCAGGAAAGCTGGAGACCAAAACCTAAAATTAAGAATGCTAATTATAATCGCCATCCTTATACTTATATTCCTGTATATTATCGATTTTGATTTGTCAATCTTCTATTCAAACTAATGGCAGATATTATACAACTTTTGCCAGACCATGTGGCCAATCAGATTGCCGCGGGTGAAGTAGTTCAGCGCCCTGCCTCTGTGGTTAAGGAGTTGTTGGAGAATGCCATTGACGCAGGAGCTACTACTATAAAATTAATTGTAAAAGACGGAGGAAAGACTTTGATCCAGATTGTTGATGACGGATTAGGCATGAGCGTAACGGATGCCCGATTAAGTTTTGAAAGGCACGCCACTTCCAAAATTAATTGTGCTGAGGATTTATTTCATTTGGATACCAAAGGATTTCGTGGAGAAGCACTGGCTTCTATTGCTGCTATAGCTCATGTTGAAATGAATACCCGTCCGGAAGGAGATGAAGTGGGGACGCTTCTTAAAATTGAAGGGAGTAAGGTTTTATCGCAAGAAGTAGCCGTAACACCTAAAGGAACATCTGTATCAGTAAAGAATCTCTTTTTTAATATCCCGGCAAGGAGAAAATTCTTAAAGTCCAACCAGGTAGAATTACGTCACATAACTAATGAATTTCATCGGATAGCTCTGGCACATCCATCGGTACATTTTTATTTTTATAACAATAGCAGTGAACTATTCAACTTGCCTTCTACCAATTTAAAAAAACGAGTTGTACATGTATTTGGGGTTAAAACAAAAGAAAAATTAGTGCCTGTAGAGGAACAAACCCAGGTGGTTAGGATATCAGGCTTTATTTGCAAACCGGAATACGCAAAAAAAAGTAGAGGGGAACAGTTTTTCTTTGTGAATAATCGCTTCATAAAAAGCCCGTATCTCTATCATGCAGTTATGGCGTCTTATGAAGGGCTGTTAAGACCAGATACAAGTCCGGGCTACTTTTTATATCTCGAGGTAGATCCATCTTCAATAGATATTAATATACACCCCACAAAGACAGAAATTAAGTTTGATGATGAACATATCTTATACGCTATACTCAAGTCAACAATAAAACATAGCTTAGGTCAGTTTAATGTAAGTCCGGTTTTAGATTTTGACAAAGATCAGAATTTAGACACACCATATGTTTTGTTAAATAAACAGGCACAACAGCCTGGAATTACTATTGATCCAGGCTATAATCCATTTAAGGAAAGCGGATTTGAAAATAGTACCAAAAAGACTTTTGCAAGGCAACCATCTGGGGATTGGGAAAGTATGTATGTAGGTTTGGAGTCCAAAGTTGGCAGGGAAGAGGGTTTTAGTACAGTACATTTTGAATCTGACGCTATTACGGGTTCTATTTTTGAGGAAAAGCAGGAATTGGATGGAATAGGGGTAACCACATTTCAGCTTAGAAGAAAATATATAGTAACGACCATAAAATCCGGGATGCTTATTATTGACCAGGGGCGCGCACATCAACGAGTGCTATATGAAAAATTTCTTAAGAATATTACGGTAAAAGAAACTTTAAGCCAGCAATTGCTCTTTCCTATATCACTCATTTTTTCAAAGACAGAATTAGCTGTTCTTAAGGAAATTCAAGGAAGTTTGACATCTCTTGGTTTTGCGTTCGGTCCTTTTACGCAGGATGAACTGCAAATAACCGGAATACCCCAACTTATTAATGAGAGTGAAATAGGTATTATTCTGGATCAATTAATTTCTGATTATCAGATGGAGATAAATGGGAACGGATTTACTCAATCTGAGGTATTATCAAAAGCACTTTGCAAGTCATTGGCGGTAAAAACCGGAGAAAAATTAGATAATGACTCACAACAGACTTTGGTAAATGCATTGTTTGCGTGTAAGGAAACTAACCGAAGTCCGTTTAACAAATTAATTTACGTTACAATAACCGAGCGTGAGATTGATAATAAATTTATTTAGATGGGAAGACTAACTGATGCCATTAAGCATCTGCTAATTGTTAATGTGTTGTTCTTTGTGGCGACAAATTTATTTGGAGATCAGATGTATCAATGGTTTTCATTGTGGTTTCCGGAGAATGAGAATTTTGGAATTTGGCAGATATTGTCCCATATGTTTATGCACGGGGGTTTTATGCATATTTTATTTAATATGTATGCGCTCTGGGCTTTTGGTACGCCTTTGGAGCGAATGTGGGGTCGGAATAAGTTTTTGTTCTTTTATTTCTCTGCGGGAATTGGGGCAGCACTTATACATACCGGTGTAAATTATTATTATTTCAATCAGGGAATTGAGGCCCTGGTAAATTCAGGAATAGCGAAAAGTCAGATTATGGAAATTATTTCTGGCGGCCAATATAGTCCAGACTGGTATAATTACGCGCCGCGTAGTGTTATAGACAATTTTTTAAGTGCATATAATACACCGGCTGTGGGTGCTTCGGGAGCTATTTATGGAATATTGGTAGCTTTTGGAATGTCTTATCCAAATAGTGAATTATTCCTTATCTTCCTACCAATTCCTATTAAAGCAAAATTTTTCATTCCTGTATTAATAGGCCTGGATTTGTTTTCAGGAGTTACCGGATATTCCATATTTGGCAATGGAATTGCCCATTTTGCCCATGTAGGAGGAGCCCTTTTTGGATTTCTAATGATGTGGTACTGGAAAAAAAATCAGTATAATAAAAATCGATGGGACTAGAATGATTTCTGGAAATTTAAAATATCAATTTACTCGGCTTAGTATAGCAGAAAAGTTAATTGCAGTAAATGTATTTGTTTTTATAATAAACGGATTATTTACTTTCTTAATGGGCATGCCATCCAATTCATTGCTTCGATGGTTTGAATTGCCAAAAGATTTTATCGACTTTATTTCTCAACCTTGGTCATTGGTAACCTATTCCTTTTTCCACGGGGGTATTTGGCACCTTTTTTGGAATATGATAATGCTTTATTTCTCTGGGAGAATTTTTCTTAATCTTTTTGGACCTAAAAAATTCGTAAGTGCTTATTTTTTAGGGGTCATATTAGGCGGTTTAGTCTTTTTGCTAAGTTACAATGTATTTCCTGCTCTTTTAAGCACCAACGCTGCACTTATAGGAGCATCTGCGGGCGTGACTGCTGTATTAATTTTTGTATGTACCTATATTCCTAATCAGGAGGTAAGGCTCTTTATTTTCAATGTAAAATTGTGGTATATTGGAGCTTTCTTTGTGTTGGTAGATTTAATTCAGATACCATCCGGCGGAAATGCAGGTGGGCATCTTGCCCATTTAGGAGGAGCTTTACTGGGATATGTGTATGCCAGGCAGCTTTTAAAAGGCAGAGATATTGGAGAAGGATTTACCAAAATGTTGGAAAGTCTTGAAGGCCTTTTTAAGAAGAAAGAAAAGAAAGCACCTTTGAAAACAGTGTACCGCCGTGCAAAGGGAAATAGTGTTTCTAATGTTAATTACGATAAGGAAAGCAAACAGCGTAAGATAGATACTATTCTGGATAAGATAAGTAAATCGGGCTATGAAAGTCTCTCCAAATCAGAAAAGGATTTTTTATTTAAAGCAGGTAAAGAGGATTAATCTGTGAGAGAATTATCCATTTTTGATAAAATAATTTTTTTTTTAAACCTGATATTAGGTGCACTTCTTTTATTTTCGTTTTTGGCACCTTATATTTCGGTAAATACATTTCTTCCTTTAACCTTTTTGAGCTTGTTTTTTCCAATAATTTTTATCATAAATATTCTATTTATTTTTTATTGGATATTTAGAAAAAAAAAGATATTTATACTGTCATCTTCAGCTGTTCTCATTTCTTATTTCACTTTTGGTTCTTTTTACAAATTCGGTTCTACTAGTGATTCAATAAAAAATGAGGACCTGAGCGTAATGACCTATAACTCAAGAGCTTTTCGTGTTGGACATTCTAAAAATAC
>CAZHWD010000045.1:0-2198 GCA_964536335.1 uncultured Eudoraea sp.
GGAAGTTTCAATAATGGTGCTCATGCAATCGATCAATTTACTTTGATAGTTTTATATAAATGCTACAAGAAAAAGTAATTCTAAGTCAAAATCAAATTTTATTATGTAAACGGATGATATCCATGAACAAGAGTAATATAACAACGGATGAAAAATTTGTAACTTATAATTTACTTTATTTTAGCACAATTATGCTGAAAGGTAATTCATGATTTTATAGAAAAATTGAAATTTTGAAGAAGATCAAAAAATGAATAATTAAGGTTTGCTGTTTTTCTTGAACACTGATTTGTTAACTACATATATAGTTTATATATAATTTCTCTGTCTTTTTTGATATCTGAGTGGTTTGATATATCTGGTCCAATTCATGTCAAATAATAGCCAAATAGTATAGAGCCAAAAAGATTTACCTTTCTTTTTTACCATATCTGATTCCATTCTTACCAGGTTCATTACAAATATTATACAAGATATCCAGCTTTCTGCCGTTTCTTTCAACCTTGTCCTTACTTGATTCATCCTGTAGCCATTTTTGCCCTGACCTATCTTACCTTCAATATGGTTGCGTTCAGCGTTTTCTTTTTTTCGTTTGCGTTTTTGGTATGGTGTTTCTTGTTCCTGTTTAGGCCTCCCCAACGGCTTTGCCGTAATTCGTATATTTCGTTCTTTGGCCCAGTCCCTGTTTTCCCGTGTTGGGTAAATGGCATCTACCTGAACCAACTCAGGATAATGACCGTGTATTTTTCGGTAAGCCTCAACACTTTGTTGAAAATCTTTGCTTTCATGATAAGCATTCCAACTCAAGGTGTTAATACGTGTATAACCGTTATCAAGGCTAAGGCCAAGTTTAGGGCCAAATTCTACCGGTGTTCCGCTCTTCCCCCGCACTATGGGCCGGACATAAGGTTGGTGTACGCTGACTATCCTGTCGTCACACTGGTGCTTATGTTCCCTAAACATTTCATCCTGTTGACGGTAAACTTGCTGGATCACCCAATAATATCGCTGGTACTTAAAAGGTAATGGAAATTGTTGCCCTCCTATTTCGTCTAACATCTTTTCGATATAAGCAAAATTTCGCTTTAAATAATTCAATTGAAGTTTTAAGGCCCTTCGCAATACTTTTTTATTCTTCTTTTTCTTCTTAGCTACGTTCAGATATTCCTTGCGGGCTACCTTGCGGTATGTCCGGGGTTTCAGTTCCCAGTCTAATTTCTTGAATAGTTCATCCACAATATCTTCGCTCCATTCCCTACTGGAGTTCAGCAAATCCAGGTCTGTCGGATATTTAATGTAAATGTCTGAGACAGTGGCGTCCAGTTGTAATTTGCCTTTTGGTTTTGCCTCTTCCTTCTTGTCAGCCTCAGCTCTATCTTGTTGCTTGATTACATCATCTTCCCGATCAGCTAAATTTTTTGTAGAGACCTTTTTGGGTATGGATTTGTTGACGACTTTATTGATGATAATCTCACTAAATTGATCAAAAGTATCCTCTCCCATACGCTTTCTCAGATCGACAAAAACACTGGGATCAAACAGGGGATCAGGGCGAAACTGGTCTAAACCCAGGAAATACTGCATATATGGATTTTCCTGGATAGTGGCTATAGTTTCCCGGTCCGATAGGTTCAACTTATGCTTAATTACCATTGCCCCAATAGCTATCCTCGCATTTACCGCGGCCCTCCCTTTGTCAGTATGAAGATTCTTGTAATAAATGCCAGCCAAGTCATCCCATGGAATAAGTTGACTGAGTTTTACCCATCGGTTATTCGAATCCAGCTTTAATTCAAATGGTGTTTTAAACTCTTCGATTTTTAGCTGCGAGGAAGGTGTATATCGTGTCATAAATGCAGGTTTATAAACATAAAAATACTTATATATTTGCATATATACAACATATATCCGTTATATATTGTTGATAATCAGCACGTAATAATAAAACAGCAGACCCTAATTATTTGATAACTCAGCGGCTAAAGCAACACACATTGTTGGAAAATTTTATCTAAGATCGTTTCCTGTTGTTCCTTCGATTATAACTGAAGAAGTATTCATCGATATGCATGCAACCGTAATGCCGCCAAAATAGTTGGTAAATTTTCAAAAAATTGGATTATCTAGTAATGCCTTTTTGATCACCATGAAGGAGTGCCTGACGATTTTATGAGTGTACCAATATCGACCAGTTTTAG
>CAZHWD010000046.1:0-14520 GCA_964536335.1 uncultured Eudoraea sp.
ACTGGTCATACGGTAAAGTTACCCATGGATAATGGAGAAGGACAGAAATGGAACAGGTCTCCCGGTAATTTGTACAGTAAACCATTTAAAATTACCATCCCGGAAAATGGTGATTTGGAAATAGCTGTCGTAATGGATCAGGTGATTCCACCCATTGAAGAACCGGAAGACACAGAATGGATAAAACACATTAAGATGCGATCCGAAAAGCTTTCGGAGTTTTGGGGAAGGGACATATATTTAGGGGCTCATATACTTTTGCCAAAAGGGTTTGAGGAACATCCGGAGGCAAAGTATCCGCTTATGATATTCCACGGGCATTTTCCAGATGATTTTGGAGGATTCAGAACGGTTCCACCAGATCCAAACCTTGAACCGGATTATGCGGAACGCTTTAAGGTTTCAGGTTATAATATCATACAGCAACAAGAAGCCTACGATTTCTATACAAGATGGAACGAACCCGATTTTCCGAGGTTCCTGGTCATTGAAATACAACATCCTACTCCTTATTATGACGATTCATATGCCGTGAATTCTGGCAGTCAGGGTCCTTATGGCGATGCCATAACCCATGAGCTCATTCCATATATTGAAAAAGAGTTCAGAGGTTTAGGTGAAGGCTGGTCTCGTTTTTTATACGGCGGATCTACCGGAGGCTGGGAGGCACTGGCAGTTCAGGTTAAATACCCGGAAGAATATAACGGTTGTTTTGCTGCCTGTCCGGATCCTATTGATTTTAGTGCATACGTCCTTACCAATATTTATGAAGATGAAAATGCATATTATTATAAAAGTGACCATAAAATGCTGGAAGTACCTGCGCACAGAGATTATTTAGGTCAGATTCAATCTACCGTACGTGACGAGAATCATCTGGAATTAGTATTGGGAGATAAATCCCGCTCGGGTCAGCAGTGGGATATTTGGGAAGCCACCTATTCCCCTCAGGGAAAAGAGGGATACCCTGAACGCATATGGGATAAAAAGAGTGGAATTATAAATCCTGAGGTAGCAAATTACTGGAAAGAGAATTATGACCTCCTCCATATTCTGGAGCGGGACTGGGATAAACTGGGCGAGAAGTTAAAAGGTAAAATTAATATTTACTGTGGGGATATGGATAACTATTATTTAAACAATGCGGTTTATAAAATGGAGGAATTTCTTGAAAATACCTCCGATCCTTATTACGATGGGGAAGTTTTATATGGTGACAGGGCAGAACACTGCTGGAATGGAGACCCAAAGGAACCCAACCATATTTCCAGGCTGCGATATAACAGCATGTATGTTCCTAAGATTATGAAAAGAATTGCAGAAAGTGCTCCCCATGGAGCTGATCTAAAAAGCTGGAGGTATAAATAAGATAAAGATTAAAAATAGTATAAGAAGCCTTAATTACCCTTATGAATACTAGAAGATTTGGAAGAATAAACTGGGCAGTTAGTGAAATTGGTTACGGAATGTGGGGCATGGGGGGATGGACTGAATCTGTTGATATCCATTCTGCAAAGTCTTTAGATCTTGCAGTAGAAAATGGGATTAACTTTTTTGATACCGCATGGGGCTATGGAGAGGGGCATAGTGAGCGACTTCTTGGTCAGCTCCTTCACAGACATAAAAACACCAAACTTTATACAGCAAGTAAAATTCCTCCGAAAAATTTTAAATGGCCAGCAAAACCCGAGTATTCATTTGAGGAATCATATCCAACGGAACACATATTGGATTATACTCATAAGACCTTGAAAAATTTGGGATTAGAACAGATAGATCTTATGCAATTTCATACCTGGGATGACGATTGGACTGAAAAGGAAGAGTGGAAAAGAGCAGTGGAGGATTTAAAAAAAGCTGGCAAAATTGCAGCCATGGGAATTAGTGTAAACCGATGGGAGCCAGAGAATGGAATAGAGGCTTTAAAAACCGGATTGATTGACGCAGTACAGGTAATTTATAATATTTTTGATCAGGCCCCTGAGGATGTCTTATTTCCTTTATGCAAAGACCTTAATATAGCTGTGATTGCAAGGGTTCCTTTTGACGAGGGTACCTTAACAGGCAATGTAACAAGGGAAACTACTTTTCCTGAAGGCGACTGGCGTGGCACCTATTTTGTGCCTGAAAATTTAAATGCAAGTGCAGACAAGGCAGATTTATTGCGGCCACTAATTCCTGAAGGAATGACAATGGCCGAAATGGCATTGCGTTTCATTTTAATGAATTCTGATGTGAGCACTATTATACCCGGTATGCGCAAACAAAGAAATGTTTTGTCCAACATTGGAACTAGTGATGGGCAAGGATTACCTGAAGAATTATACGGGGAACTAGGAAAGCACAGATGGGATAGGATTCCCACTGCATGGTCCCAATAAAAAGATATGAGATGGATAGAAAGAAATTTACATCCCAAACACTGGCAGCAATTTTCATTTATACTTTGTTTTCTGTCATTCTGGGAAAAGACTATTCTACAGATGCCATTTTTAGTGAATTAAAAGAAGGAGTGGTTTTTGGTGTAATCTACGCCATCGTCATGTGGTTATGGTACAGGTATAAAAAAAAGCTTTAGGAAGATTATACTTATTTAGCAAACAACTGCCCCATGTCTTTAAATGCCTTAAACTCCAGAGCATTACCTGCCGGGTCTAAAAAAAACATAGTAGCTTGTTCTCCAACCTGGCCTTCAAAACGAATGTAAGGTTCAATAATAAACTGTATTCCTTTGGCTTCTAATTCTTTGGAAAAAATTTTAAACACGTCCCAGGGCAATACTACCCCATAGTGAGGCACCGGAACATCTTTACCATCCACCGGATTGGAATGTAATTCTTCTTTAGATTTTGGCTTGTAATGAATTACTAGTTGATGACCAAAAAGATTAAAGTCAACCCAATGGTCGCTGCTACGGCCCTCATCACATTTAAGGACTTCTCTGTAAAAAGTTCGGCATTCATCCAGATTATGTACAGGAATTGCGATGTGAAATGGCGAAATAATTGGCATAGGAAGCGATTTAAGCACTAAAATTAGCCCTTTTCTTTGATTTCAAAAAATCTATAATTTGATTATTTACATAGTCTTGATGCATGGAATGACCTAAACCACGGGTACTAATTAGTTTACTGTTCTTCCAATTAGCATGTACTTTTTCTGAGTTGTGATAGGGAGTTATTTCATCTTCTATATCGTGTATTAGCAATCCTTCAATTTGAATCTTCTGTACAAATTGTGAACTGGAAAAGTCTCGGATTCCAAACCCAAAATGTGCCTGAAAATAATCGTTCAGGGCGGAAAGCACATGGTTGTTGAAACCTAACAGATTTTGATAATACTCCATAAGTTCAGATAGTTCGGATGGGGAACCGATGGTTACGATCTTTTGAATGGAATTATGCGGATAAATGTATTGGCGATACAAGGCTGTCATACCGCCAACGGAATGCCCAATTATAAAGGTGGGTTTATAATGTTTAACGATATGCTGCGCACATTCTGCATATAGGGGGACATTAAATATTCCGCCAGATGAATTTCCGTGGGCAGGCGCATCAAATGCGACTATAGCAAAATTTGCGTCACTCAGAAAACTTATCAGGTTACGCCAGCGAAAAGAATTACTCTCCCAACCATGGAGTAATAAAACGGTTTCTTTGGTGCCGGCCCAGAAATAAGTTTGAATTTGTTTACCTCCCACTTCAATCTTTATATCCTCGGCTTTGGTTAAAAAGGAAGCTTGTATGGGAAGAACTTTACCTTTTCGGGGTGAACTAAACAGGGTAACTGCCTTTTCCCCAGCCAGTTTTTTTGAGAACAAAGCAAGGATATTAAAATAGGCCCCATAAGCCAGGGCAAGAATACGATTTACTAGTTTTTTCATCGATTATCAAATTAACCGGATGGGTGAAAAAATACAGTGACAACTTAGCCAAATATTAAAATTGATGGGGTTTAGATCGTATCCAATACAATAGCTATTATTTAACATTCACATCTTGGAAACACAGCTTAACTTTCAATTAACAGCAATCTTTTTTCAAGAATTTAGACCAAAGTCCGTTTCATTCCCATCCAACCATCAGGTATTTGATTTTGGCATTATCGGGGATTTGCACCTCTTCAATATTAATGCTGGTATCATATCGCAGACTTGCCGGTAATTCTTCTTTATCTATGGTGAAATACACATCGCTATTCTCAATAAATATAATTACATTATTTAATGAGGTTACTATTTTTTTTATGATGTATTTATCTTTTATTTCCTTAAATGTACTTTCCAGTCCAATTCCTTTTTCTGTTTTAAATCTGGGGTCTAAAACACGTATTATCCCAATTTTTGGAATACTATCCCCGTTTGAGGTTAAAGTCAGCAATTGCTTTCCCCCTTTTTCATAGACCTTTATAGTATTAGAATTAGATACCAAGGTGGGCAGCGAAGTGTCCTTAACTATTGAATCATTGCCATAAATACTTTCCAGTTCACTTATAGGACTGGTTCGCATTAGTTTTCCAACTTGTGAATTATTAATCAAAAAGTTGGGATCTCTCTCCTTTTTACAATGTACTAAGATCAATGCAACTACTAAAAGGGATATAAATTGAATGTTTTTCATATTCTGTTATCGTATCACTTTTTTTAATACCCCCAATACACCCCGAATAAAGGTTGCACTGGTTAAAACTTTTATAACCGGATTTTGACGTGTACTTCTCCGTGTTGTAGTTCTTCTTGTCGATGTTCTTCGGGTTTGAACTTCTTTTTCTTTTTCTGCCTCTTTCTCAGCTTCTATTTCAGCCCTTTCTATTTTTTCATTTAAGATCTCGTAGGCACTTTCCCTGTCAATAATATCATTGTATTTCCTTACCAGTTTTGAATTATTAATTACGGAATCTAATTCACTATCAGATAAAACATCCATGCGGCTCATTGGCGCACGTAACATTGTAGCGGCAAGTGGGGTTGGCCTTCCTTTTTCATCTAATACAGTAATAAGTGCCTCTCCGATGCCTAATGAAGTTAGTACCTCTTTGGTGTCATAATACGCTGAGATAGGATAGTTTTCCGCGGTTAGCTTAATGGCCTTGCGATCTCTTGCTGTAAAGGCTCTCAGGGCATGTTGAACTTTCAAACCTAATTGCGCGAGCACTGCATTGGGCACATCTGTTGGATTCTGTGTAACAAAATAAAGACCAATACCTTTAGAACGAATTAGTTTTACGATACTTTCTATCTGGTCCAATAAGGCATCTGAAGCTTCTTTAAAAATTAAATGAGCTTCATCTATAAAGAAAATCAACTCGGGTCTGTCACTGTCTCCCTGCTCGGGGAATGTGGAATATATTTCCGCCAATAAACTCAGCATAAATGTGCTGAATAATTTGGGTCTGTCTTGTATATCTGTTAATCGAACGATATTTATATAACCTCTTCCATTTTCATCAATACGTGTAAGGTCCTCCACGTCAAAGGATTTTTCGCCAAAAAACAAATCGGCTCCCTGTTGTTCCAATTCTATAATTTTCCTAAGAATAGTTCCTGTTGAGCTTGTTGAAATTCTTCCATATTCCTTTGCAAACTCTTTTTTGCCAGTTCCCGTAGCGTATTGCAAAACCTTTTTGAAGTCCTTCAGATCTAATAAAGGCAGTTTGTTATCATCACAATATTTAAAAATAACGGCTACAATTCCTTCCTGTGTTTCAGATAAATCCAGAATACGGGAAAGTAAAATTGGTCCAAATTCTGAAACTGTAGCACGGAGTTTTACACCATCCTGTTCTGAAAGGGAAAGGATTTCAACCGGAAAGTTTTTAGGTTCAAAAGGCAATCCAATCTTCTCATGTCTTTCATCTATTTTAGGATGTCCGGGGCTGGGTTGGGCTATCCCGCTGAGGTCACCCTTTAAATCCATTAAAAGTACCGGTATTCCCTTATCAGACAGGTTTTCCGCAATTACTTGCAGTGTTTTGGTTTTACCCGTTCCGGTGGCACCGGCTATTAGTCCGTGTCTGTTCAAAGTCTTTAAGGGAACTTTTACATGTGCCCCTGTAACTGTTTCTCCGTCTAACATTGCCGCACCCATAATTATAAAATCGCCCTTAGTCGTATACCCTTTTTCTATATGTGCTAAGAATTCTTCTTTGGTACTCATTTAGTCTATTTTTGATAAAAATAGGGTAATTTTAACCAACAATAAAACCAAAATCGAATGAAAAAATATTTACAATTATCTATTATACTCTCATTAGTTTGGTGTTCAACGGTGAGTTCACAGGAAGATACAGTTATTACTTTTCATGAATCTCATGAGGAAAAGAAAAAAAGCGCCCCATACAGTGATGCTGTGGAAGCCGGAAATCTTTTTTTTCTAGCCGGTCAAATAGGGATGGATCATACTACCCGAACTATAGTTGTACCCGGCATTAAAACGGAAACGGAACAGGCGATTAAAAATATACAGGCAGTATTAGAGCATCACGGACTAACTTTAAATAATGTTGTGAAATGCACGGTGATATTGAGTACTATAGATGACTTCTCGGCTTTTAATGAAGTTTATTCCAAATATTTTACAAAGAAACCGGCGCGAACAACTTTTGCTGCAAGCGGCCTGGCCAGAAATGCGAAGGTGGAGATAGATGTAATAGCCGTTAAGAATTGAATTTATGCAGGAAATAATTACTCTTATATCCTGTGTAAGAGAAATGTATGCTGACAGAACTAGCTAATCTATATGTTATTTATTTCCGGAAATTACATTCAAAATACCGTCTTCTATATGCTATCTTTGCGGGATGATTAATAAGGAGGTTTTAGAATTGGTAAGCGCAGGGGAAATGCTCCCTCTCATGGAGGAATTCTATACTATTCAGGGAGAGGGTTTTCACAAAGGTACGGCTGCCTATTTTATCAGGGTTGGAGGTTGTGATGTTGGGTGTCATTGGTGTGATGTAAAGGAAAGCTGGAATGCCGAAACCCACCCGCCAACGGCTATTGAGAGTATTGTGGATAATGCCGCCAACTATTCAGATACCATAGTTGTAACTGGTGGGGAACCATTAATGTGGGATATGGGGCCTTTAACGGAAGCCCTAAAAAATAAAGAACTCAATACACATATAGAAACCTCAGGCGCGTACCCCTTGTCGGGTATATGGGACTGGATATGTTTGTCACCTAAAAAAAACAAGCAGCCTGTAGACCCTATTTACGAACGGGCTCACGAGCTAAAAGTAATTGTCTATAATAGGAATGATCTGGTTTTTGCGGAAGAGCAGGCTAAAAAGGTTGGCAAAACCTGTATATTGTATTTGCAACCAGAGTGGAGTATGAGGGATAAGGTAACTCCAATCATTGTAGATTATGTAATGAAAAATCCAAAATGGAAAGTATCCTTACAAACCCATAAATATCTGAATATCCCTTAAATTTTAATCTGTATGCTCTCAATAACGGCGTTAGCCGGGTTATTAAATGCTAAAGAATTAAGCAAATACCTATAAAGAGGAGTGAATTATCTTCCTCCGTTATTTTGAAGATCAAGGATACACTCAGGATCCAAAGTGGGAACTGCTACACCTTTGGAGATTTTACTTTTTTCCAAAATACCCATCATACCTCCGCCAAATTGCAATTCACCCCTCATAAGGCATCCAGCTACATCGCAATGATTTTCAAAATCTGGGTCCTCATGATTATTCACCATTACAGATCCAAGATCAACCAAACCAAAAAGATGTCCAAATTCATGGTTCAGGGTAGACGTTTCCACATCTGTAATTGTAATAAGTGAACTCTGATTTGCGAGTTGGCGCACCACGCCTTCATGTATGACCATCGATGTGTTTCTATATACCGCTCCAAGGGTTACAATACCTTCTTCTTCATCATCGGCATCTGATGGTGCATCTGCAAAATATATATAAATGGCAAGTGTTTCTCCGTTATTATATTCTGTCCTGTTTTCGCTTTCAAGATCGGCAATCTCCTCTAAAGTCAGGGTTTCTTCATTCGGCGAAGGCAATTGCCGGTATATTACCTGAATGTCGTCCTTAAAGGTTCGATCTCTAAGATAGGTTTCAAAATTATTCATGGTCTCCATCGTAGGTCTGAAACCGTTAACGTAGGCAGCTTCTATTAACAATGTTGTGAATTTGGTATCGGAAAGGATATCATTAGCAGAAGCTCCGGTGGCAAGTAAATTAGCAGATTTGTCAATGCCATTTGGATCATCGTCACTGTCTTTTGAACAATTTAAAAATAAACCAATGGTTAGTAATAGTATTAGTATTCGAAATTTTTTCATAGGATCTTTAATTTTCTTTCAGGGCCAAATTTACATATAAAATACAACGTGAATTTCAGGTTTCTATTATGGTTGAACTCTAAGCATCGCTAAATAGTCATAATGTGTGCCTTCACAAACAAGCTCACAGCTTAAATTTTGTTGCTCAGCAAACAGTTTAAGTCTGTTATAGTCTAAATATAACCAATTAAACGAAGCACCTTTTAACCCTTTATATTCCATTGTAAATTCTACTTCACCATAATATTTCTCATTATTCGGGACCCAGTAACCACCATCATCATCTACTTCAAACATATAAATTATATCACTGGAATCTACCAATATCTGCCCTCCGGGATTCAATAAACCTTCTAAATGACTTAATAAACGAGGTACCTCATTTAACCGACCTGCTATTCCTATCCCATTCATTAATAGCAATATGGTATCAAATTTCATACCAGAATAATCGTAAATATTTGAGTGTATTACATTGCATACCCCCCTTGACTCAGCTGTGAATACAGCCCCTTCAGAATCATCAAGGCCGGTAACCTCAACACCTTTATTTTGCAAATAGAGACTGTGGCTGCCAGACCCGCATCCCACATCCAATACGGTTCCCCGGCAGAGATCTAAAGCTTTTTGTTCTATTAAAGGCATAGCATCATAATCTCGGAATAAATAGGGCAGAGGAAGTATGTCTTTCTCGTCCAGGGAGGAGTAAGTTGTAATATCTTCAGAATATTTTCCATTTTGAAAATCAATCAGAGCCATGCCAAAAATATCCCCGTTCATTTAATTAGTAATTTTACCTGCAAAAGTGAACTTTTTGAATGGAAAGTAAAAACAGCGAACTATTAAATAAATTGAATTTGTAAATCCGGATGAAAGAACAACTTAAAAATTTACCCTTAAGGGCAAAAGAAAAGCATACGGAAAACAAAAAGTTCTTTGCGAAACTCAAAAAGAGGCCTCCCCACAATTTGGACTATATCATGCAGGAATTACATCAGGCAGAGTTTAAAAAAACAAATTGTCTGGATTGTGCTAATTGTTGTAAGACTACCGGACCACTTTTTACAAATACAGATATTGCTCGAATATCCAAAAGTCTTAAGCAAAAACCGCAAAAATTCATAGATACTTATTTAAGAATTGATGAAGACAATGATTTTGTGCTGAAGCAAGTTCCCTGTGTTTTTCTTGGAGAGGATAACTATTGTTCAATATATGATGTCAGACCCAAAGCTTGCCGGGAATTTCCCCATACCGATCGCAAAAAATTTCAACAGATTACAAATCTTACACTTAAGAATGTAGCCATCTGTCCGGCTGCGTATAACATTGTTGAAGACATGAAACGGAGAATTAAGACCTAGGCAAACACCAAAATAGGTTGTTTTACAAGACCGCTTTCTTAAAAATAACTAATCTGAAAATAAGTAACTTTACGCTTATGGAGGTTATATTAAACTATTTTGAAAACATACCGTCATCACACAGGAGCCTTATTCTTGTTTTGGGAATAACCTTTTTTTGGCTGCTTGAAGGAGCATTGCCGCTTTTTAATTTTAAGTATAAGAAGTGGAGGCATGCCCTGCCTAATTTCTTTTTTACACTTACCACAATTGTTATCAATTTTGCGCTGGCTTTTGTATTATTGAAATCGAGCGATTGGGTCACGGCAACTAAATTCGGTATTATAAATTGGTTACCTGAAATTCCTCTATGGCTCTATGTCATTTTAGGCGTTTTACTTCTCGATTTTATCGGGGCTTATTTGGCACATTATGTTGAGCATAAGGTAAACCCCCTATGGATGATTCATTTGGTTCATCATACAGATCATGAAGTAGATACAACCACAGCCAACAGGCATCACCCGCTGGAGAGTCTTATCCGTTTTACATTCACATTAATGGGAGTATTTATAATTGGCACACCCATAGGTATAGTAATGCTCTATCAATCTTTGTCTCTTGTCGCTACTCAATTCAGCCATGCCAATATTCGCTTACCAAAAAAAGTGGACGATATTATAAGCTGGGTGATTGTATCTCCTGACATGCACAAGGTGCATCACCATTATAGGTTACCTTATACAGATTCCAATTACGGAAATATTTTCTCTGTCTGGGATCACATCTTCGGGACTTTCATGAAACTGGACCGCGGCCATATTGTGTATGGCGTGGATACTTTTCCTGACAGAAAGGAAAATGGAAGTGTAACCGGCCTGCTCAAGCAACCTTTTCATAAATACAGAAGGCCAACCACCATGAAAGCAGATAATTAATGATTATTTGTAGAGGAGGTATTTAACGCGTATATCTCTGAATTTATCCAAGTCGCTCTGCCAGCTGTTTTTTATCTCTTTTTCGCTCAGCCCTGCTTCAATTTGTTGCTGAAGTTTTTCCGTGCCAGCGTGTTTGGTAAATCCACTGCGGTTAAAGACTAATTTTTTATCTGTGGCATTATTACAGGCATCAATTAACCACTGCAAGGACACTTCACTCATTCTGGGCCATTCAGAGAGATTCCGGCCAAAGCATTTTTCTCCCATATGTTTGGGGTTTTTAGAACCAAAATTGGGCTTTGGAACATAGCTAAAATCATAGGCAGCGCTGTCCAGAAAAGGAGCTCCATATCTTTGAAATTGACTTTCTGTGCCACGGCCGGCATTAATATTGGTGCCTTCAAAAAGTCCCAGACTTGGATAAAGATTAATGGCTGCCGGATTAGGAAGATTTGGTGAAGGCCTGACAGGAATGCTATAGCTTGATTTATGTGTATAATTTCTGAGGGGAATTATAGTTAAATCGGCTTTGACACCTTTATCCAACCAACCTTCATTGTTGATCATTAGGGCATATTCTCCAATGGTCATACCATAGACCAGGGGTATGGGTGTAAGGCCCAGAAACCCCTTATGTGCAATTTCCATTGTTGGCCCATCAACATAATGACCATTAGGATTGGGGCGATCAAGGACTAAAACAGGAATACCTTTTTCTGCACAGGCCTCCATCACTAATTGCATAGTGGCTATATATGTATAAAATCTAACCCCCACATCCTGAATATCAAATACTACAATATCCAGCTTGTCTAATTGTGATGAAGTGGGTTTTCTGTTTTTACCGTAAAGTGAGATAATGGGAAGTCCGGTTTTTGTGTCCGTACCATCTTTTACATGTTCTCCGGCATCTGCCATTCCCCGAAACCCATGCTCGGGAGCGAATACTTTATTTATCTCAATATCCAGTGATAATAGGGAATCTACTAGATGTGTGAAGTTTTCATCCTCTGCATTTTCTGAGTCGTAATTTTTAAAAATAATACTGGTCTGATTGGCAACTACCCCTACCTTTTTTTTTCGCAAATAAGGGAGGTATTCTTCGGTAGAATTGGCTCCAACAATAATGACTGAATCTAATAGTTGTTTAGTATTTGCTAATTCCAATGCTGCCGAATCCTTTTCTTTTTTTACGGGGTTTCCACAGGCCGTTAGTATCAAAAGCCACAATAAAAATGTATTTTTGAACCTGGATAAAAAAGCCATCTGTTGAATTTAGAATTTTTTATAGCAAAACGCCTTATTAAGGGTAAGGAGCATAAAATTAGTATATCCGCCCCAATAATAAAAATTGCCATTGCTGCAATTGCATTGGGGATCATAATGATGCTTATTGCTATTGCCACCGGGGTAGGATTAAAACATAAGATTCGGGAGAAAGTTGCTGCATTCAATGGCCATATTCAAATCTATAATTACGATAATAATGTTTCTGATGTTTCCGTGGTTCCGGTATCTGTGAATCAGGAATTTTATCCGGAATTTACATCTGTGGATGGAATTGCTCATATCCAGGCCGTTGCCAGTAAGGCAGGGATCATAAGGACCGAGGATACATTTGAAGGAATTATTGCCAAAGGAGTTGGGAAAGATTATAATTGGGAAGTATTTAGTGAATATCTACAGGAGGGTCGATTGCCCGACTTTAAGAGAGAACTAAACACCGAAGTGCTAATGTCGTCCTTGATGGCCAGAAGGCTTCAATTGAAAGTAGGCGATGAATTCTTCACCTTCTTTTTAAAGGATGAGGATCCTTCCCAGATTCCGAATCAAAGAAAATTTAAGATTGTGGGAATCTATGACAGCGGATTTGAAGAGTTTGATGCCAAGTATGTTTTTACAGATATCCGTCACATTCAAAGGGTTAACAAATGGCAGGAAGATCAGGTTGGGAACTTTGAAATTTTCCTTTTCAACTTTGAAGATATTGATACTAAAACAAAAGAAATTTACGGTAAAACACTTAGTGATCTGGATACACAAAATATAAAGAATAGGTATTTCAAAATTTTTGAATGGATTGGCTTGTTTGATTTTAATATCGCCCTTATCATAGGTATAATGGTTATAGTTGGTGGGATAAATATGATCACCGCTCTTTTGGTGCTAATATTGGAAAGAACACAGATGATAGGTATTCTTAAGGCTCTGGGCTCGGCAAATTGGAGTATTCGTAAAGTGTTTTTATATAACGCTGCTTATCTGATAACTATTGGTTTGCTTTGGGGTAACCTGATTGGACTTGGGATTATCTGGTTTCAGGGAACATATCGGATTTTCAAATTTCCTAATCCCAAAGAGTATTATATAGACTATATTCCGGTGCATATAGATTTCCCAACAGTTGTTATTCTAAATCTTGGAGTACTTATATTGTGTCTGCTGATGCTTTTAATACCGTCTTTTATTATTACAAAAATCACCCCTGTAAAAGCTATTAAATTTGAATAACAAAGACAGTTTTTTGCTTTCCTATAACAGAAGGCTGTATCTATCAACTAACTTAAAACTATCTAAATCACAACGATTCCTAAAACAAATTGCTGAAATCTACTTCTTGAAAATACTATCTTTACATTGCTTATGAATTATGCCAAAAATATCCTTGAAACCATTGGAAATACGCCATTGGTTAAAATAAATAAATTGACAGTAGAATTGCCGTGCCTGGTTTTGGCTAAGTATGAAACATTTAATCCGGGAAACTCTGTAAAAGACCGGATGGCCGTTCAAATGGTTGAGGATGCAGAAGCTGAAGGAAAATTAAAGCCGGGAGGAACCATAATTGAAGGAACTTCCGGTAATACGGGAATGGGGTTGGCCCTGGTTGCGGTTGTAAAAGGGTATAAAATGATCTGTGTGATCAGTGATAAACAATCCAAGGAAAAAGTAGATATTCTAAGAGCGATGGGAAGCGAAGTTCATGTTTGTCCCACTGATGTATCTCCCGAAGATCCCCGAAGCTATTATTCTACCGCCAGAAGGCTATCAGAAGAGATTCCTAATTCATGGTATGTAAATCAGTATGATAACCCGTCCAATACTAAGGCTCATTTTTTGACTACAGGGCCGGAGATCTGGGAGCAAACCAATGGTAAAGTAACCCATTTTGTGGTAGGGGTGGGCACCGGAGGTACAATTTCCGGAGTGGGTACTTTTTTAAAGTCAAAAAACCCAAATATTAAAATTTGGGGAGTGGATACTTATGGCTCAGTTTTTAAAAAATATCACGAAACAGGTATATTTGATGAAAATGAGATATACCCTTATATAACTGAAGGTATTGGAGAAGACATTTTGCCAAAAAACGTGAATTTTGATATCATAGACGGATTTACTAAAGTAACAGATAAAGATGCTGCAGTATACACACAACGGCTGGCAAAGGAAGAAGGAATGTTTCTTGGTAATTCTGCAGGTGCAGCAATTAAAGGTGTTCTCCAGCTAAAGGAAGAATTTAACAAAGACGATGTCGTTGTGGTTCTTTTCCATGATCATGGTAGCAGGTACGTGGGTAAGATTTATAATGATGAATGGATGAAGGAGCAAGGGTTTTTAGAGGAATAATCTTAAATTAAATAGGCATATGAATTTTAGAAGATTAACGAGCGTAATTCTATTTCTCCTTATTTGTACTCAAATAGGCGCTCAGAGACTTTCAAGAGTTGAAAAAAAATTGGTTAAAACAGTGGAAGCCAATAATTCTGAAGCCATCGACTTTTTGGAAAATGTTGTCAATATTAACAGCGGCACTTTAAATGCAAAAGGGGTAAAGGAAGTAGGGATGGTTTTTAAGATTGCCTTTGAAAACATCAATTTTAATACACGATGGATTGAAATGCCGGAAGAAATGAATAGGGCCGGTCA
>CAZHWD010000047.1:0-23468 GCA_964536335.1 uncultured Eudoraea sp.
CAATGTTTTCTCGTTTGATTGATTCATTAACTAAAAATTAAACATATTAACAATGAAAAATCTTTTAATTATTTTGATGGTCTCTGGCGTTTTCGCATGTAATGTTCAGGGACAGGAATTGCATTTTGGTGTTAAGGCCGGTGCTAATTTCTCCAATCTGAAAATTTCATCTGATTTAGGAGGTGTAAGCCCAGATGGGGCCACCAGCTTTTATGTAGGTGGTTTGGCAGATATAGGGTTTTCTGAAAAATTTCATGTTCAGCCTGAATTTCTATTTTCAATAGAAGGTGCTGAGGATGCAGATATCAGTTTTCTGAATATCCCTGTGATGCTGAAGTATTACATTTTTGGAGGGTTAAACGTTCAGGCAGGACCTCAAATAGGATTTGTACTGGATGCCGAAGGGGGTACTGATGGCTTAAAATCCAGTAATTTTGGCATTAACTTTGGCGCTGCCTATGAACTGGCCGGTGGCTTTTTCGTGGATGCGCGTTACAATCTGGGATTGTCTGACATATCAGATATCGAAGTAGATCCAATTTTTTCTGAGGATATATCCTTAAAAACCAAAGGTTTTCAATTAGGAGTGGGATACCGTTTTTAGTGAATTACTCCTAAATTTATACAAGCGAGGGCATTAGCCCTCGTTTTTTTTGTTCAAATTCCTAATAGTCAAGCGATTTGGAAGGCTTATAAGCACAATCAAAATCCTTATATTTCCCGGACTAATTGACTTTTACTTTTGCACTTTAGTGGTTGTTGGAGTATAAATACCAAATGTTAAAACACCTACAAGCCCGTCAACAAATGTTTGAACTTCTGTTACCTCAAAATCTTGCGCATCACCGGCCATCTTCTGAGGTTCTGAAACTTTTCCCGGTATTAAACCCAGAACAAAGAAATTGTTTTTTGCCGTTAGATCTACCCCTGTTTGAGGTCCATTTCCAACAACAAATTTATGTGAGTAACAAGAGCTCATCATTAGGGATAAAGCTGTTGAAATTGCTAAAACACTTAATAATTTTTTCATTATTTTATAATTAGAAGATGCCTACTTCGATTTTTTTGGTCTCTTCGGCATATTCCGACCGTCAAATATTTTTACTGTTCAGGATCACAAGCCTGGACATAACCTCCATTTAAATTAATAACATTCATTGTTTTATTCTTACTGTGTAATTGATTAAAAGATGTGAAGTTAGATTGAAGTCCTCACGGAAATTATGACTTAAATCATATGAATTTAAACTGGCTCAAAATCGTTCCGATACTCAATACCTTTAAAAATATTCTGTTTAATCCAATTGTATTTGCGCTGTAAGAGGTCATTTCCAGTTGATAAGTCATCTCCCCTCATTAAGTAATAAAATCTGTATACATGAATGAATGCTCAACTCCACCATTATCATAGTTTTCTGCATAACCTTTGAACCCGCACCATTTGGCCGGGGTTTTTGCATTGGACAACCCTTTTTGAAGCATCCTCATCGACTATATAGGCACTTTAAAGGCATTTCTTTTTTTAACTTCCTTCTTTTCGTTACTTGAGGTAAAATCAGCTCTCTTTAGAACAGGAGCGTAAAATGGGATTATAATCCTATTGGTGAAAATGGAAAGAAAAAACGATCTGCGTATTTTTTCAGGGATATTATTGATACTGTTTGTCATCTCCTTAACGGCTTGTAATACGTCTCAGAATTACTTCCAAAAAGAATATAGAAGAGTTTGGCAAGAAACCACCCGGTCAGCAGCATGGATCAATTCCTTTAATGGCACTACTTCTTTGAGTGATAAGCCAATTGAGGATCTTTATTCCTCGACAGGGCAGGTGATTCTGGCAACAATGAACCCTAAAGCCCGGGAAAGGGCTGGCTTATTTGTTGAATTATATGACTCCTATGTCTCAAGGGCCTATTACAGTCTGATAAGCGAGGCACAAAAAGCCGATCAGCACTTGCTGGAGGAATATAATAACTTACTCAAAGCTTCTAAAAACAGACCAGACAGGGCGGCGTATACTCAAGAATTGGCACTGGCAAAATTAATGTATGAAGCGCATTGGAAAATGTTGGAGGGACTAAAATCATGGAACGCCTTTAGTGAATACGGTTCTGACGATCTGGATTTCTTTAAACAACAACAATTAGAAAATGCCTATTTAATGTTTAGCAAAGGTTCTTCTGATACAGAAATCATTAACTTTTTGGTTTATAGATTGGCTGATCTGTACCACTTAGAAGAATAATACTTTTCCATTTCCAAAAACGCTGGTAATTAAATAGGTATTTGTTGGGTTTGTAGCAGGTTCTATATCCCAAATAACCTCAACAAAGAACAGTTCTATGGCATAGTGAACATACTTGGTTTACCTTCTTCATAAATATCCAGAAACTTACCTTTGGTAAATACGGTATCGTACTGCTCCATTAAAAGCATTTTGTTTACGTAGAGGGTCATTGCACTAAATTTGTTAAATACAATGCAACTATAATGTGGAATTGGCATGATTTAGAATGATTATAAGAGCACCACATTAGATAGAGTCACTTGATGTTTTGGAGGCAGGGGGAACATCTCGGGTATGCGACATGGCCGACAACGGAAGACATGATCGACATACCCATTGTTAACCTTTCGTTTTTATAATGTAATCAATTCTGGTTATTTACTTGTTTTAAAATAATAGTTGTTTGCTCTTTCACATTTTCTATTTCATTAATAAATGAATAATGAGCAAATCCTTTAATATCTGTAAGACTAATAAAGCCTGATGACAGTTTTTTTTCATCTATATCAATCCAGATCGAATTAATAAGATTTGAATTTTGACGCCTAGAGACTGGATAATCATCTGAAAACCTTGATACTTTGCTTGAATATATTTCCGAATAATAATTCGTTTTTTCTCTTTCAATGTCCTGTAATGAAATTAAGGCCATTAACATTTCATTAAATTCTTTAGTGAAAAGGTCAATATTTCCTGATGCGATTAATGTGTTTAAAGTATTTCTGTTATACTTAAAACGTGTATTTAATTCAGGATCAAATTCATTCCTTAAAATTGTTACAAGAGTGTCGATTGGTGTTTCAGGGCCTAAAAACCTACTTTGTTGCATTTCCAAGGATTTCACGATATTGTAATTTTCCGTAATCAATCTACCTAATAGTAGGGTATCTGATGAGAGGTCATTCATTAAAGAGATTTTATACGAAACTTTTAATTTTTCATTTTTCTGATTTTCATTCCAATTATTAATCTGCAGTGCAATCAATATCCCAATAACCACCAAAAGTATCTCCCCAATAGCATACCTCATATATTTTAAAGGCTTGCCTGCCCGCCAACTAGGCGGGTTGTCATCTGCTAGTTGTTTACGTATTCGTCTAAAAAAATTAATCATGGTTTTTAATTATATTTTCAAGACGACCGCAAGCGGCTATCTCTACCAAATGTCCACTGGACATTTGATCACGCCCTGGCGTGATTCTGTTTCGATAATGGAAGAAGTTGATCATAGAAAGGAAGAGGTTGGTTGTTCTTCCTAAGGTAAGGAATTATTGAATATGGCGAGATAGACCTTATCCGATGCTATAATCCATTATGTTGATTGGCATTAATGGAAAGTGTCTTAAAATGGCTTAAAATGTGTTCTTAGGAAACAAAAGACTTACTGAATTAACTGGAAACCTACCTTCTCAGGAATTGAAAGTGCTGTTGTTTAAATGAACTAATCAAGGCATGATCAATATCATTGCCTTACACTCATCAAGCATCTACTTTTATTTTCACATCTAGTTATTAAACCTTAATTATCATGAAAACTAATAATATCCTAACCCTATCCATTGTAGTATTTGTAAGTCTGTTAACTTTTAGTTGTAAAGAGACTACAACCAAAGAAAATCCAATGGAAGAAAAAACACAATCTCAGGCAAATGATGATAATATGGAAGCCATGCCAGTTTTAGATCCCTCTTTGGATCCTTTAGTAATTGGAAAGGAATTTTCCAAAGTATTCTCTGATACACTGAATGTACAAATGTATGAGTTTACTATGAAGCCTGGTGATTCCGTCGGTCTCCACCAACATTTGGATCACTCTGTTTATGTGCTTCAAGGTGGTAAATTAATGCTTTACATTAATGGTACTGACCCTGTTGAAATGGAATTAATATCGGGGGTAGGCTTTGTAGCAGGCCCATTAACCGATGCCGCCACAAATGTTGGTGAAACTACTATAAAGCTTTTATTAACTGAAATACACAGACCTCGAGAAAATTAAACGAGGTCCTTCGCGGATTTTACGAAAGAAATTGATCATAGAAAGCAAAAAGTTGGTTGTTCTTCCTAAGGTAAGGAATTATTAAATATGGCGGATAGACCTGGTTAGTATATAAAACCTATTCTGTTTAATTATTTTCCATTTCTGTTCCCGATACCGGCTGCCACAGAGTCCACGAAATGATAAACCCCCAAATAAAGCTGGATGTGCTTGTTTCTATAAGATGAGCTATCCGCACCATTTCCGGCATGATAGGATTGGGAAGCAATAATCCGCTGCTGCCAAGGATGGTAAATAAAAGCCCCAGAAGGATACCTTTCGAGATCTTATTACCCCTGGCCATCCTCATAACCATTAAGCCAATAAAGACCCATAAAAATCCTCTAAAGATCTGAAACAGATAAAGTCCGGATTTGAAATTTCCCTTCATGATCTCCATAAGTGAATCTATCTCCGTGGTACCGGAGTACAGGAGGCGAACTTCTTTAAATTGCCAGGCAACAAAATAGCCAAATGCAAAATAGATCAGTGGCCAAATGACTGCCGAAAGTAATATTATCTTTTTGACATTAAATCTCAAGCGAACACCATCATTGCTTTTGTCCGGCTCAGATTTAAATTTGCCTGTGATCCATATGGCAATCGCTGAAAAAGTAACAAGGGTAAATGCCCCTCCAAGAACGATGGCCGCAATACCATTGCCCGGCAAACCAAGACTGTCATTAAACCAAACAGTCTCAATTTGGGACATAAAATACTGGATCCCAAAGGAAACCAGGAAGACATAACCCGCCAGCTTCCAGCCCGCATAACGTGCTTTGTTAATTAGTTTAAGTATAATCCCGGCATTAAGCGCACTTACCAAAAAGAAAATGAATCCTGCAGTACCATCGCTATCCGTTTCCATTTCCATGAGATTGCTCGGAAAAACCATATTCCCAATCATCAAACCTGCTACCCATAAAATCATCATCAGGACGCTTAGCCCAAGCCAGATTGCAATCTTCTTCATTATTTTCATAACTATTTTTGTATTTTTTGAGAGTATTAAAACGGCCTAAAGATCCACAAATAAAGTTCCATAAAACATGATATTTGTCAATTCCTCAGAGTCCCCCGCTAGCGCGAGCATCATGCTCGTGTTGAACATTGTTTAAACCGGCCATAGGCTTCTTTACAAAAAGGGTTTGAACTATTTTTAAGAAAGAGAATAAATGCCAATTTAGCCTGTTCAGGCAAATAGCTGATTGGGGTACGGGCGTGACGCCCGCACCAGCCTTGGAGTAATGAACTATACACGGTGTTGGCGGTAGTTTATTTAATTGTATGTGATTGTCTTTTTAAATATATTAAGAATTTAATATCCGTTGTTTAAAACTTATACTCCTCTTTTAATAGCTCAATTAATTCCTGTCCATCTTCGATCAATTCAGGTAATTCTATTTTTGTTCTAATACTAAAAAGGTATTTAAGCCTTATAAAACTGTTTACTACATTATCGAGTAAAATTTTATCCTCTAATATTAAACTAAAATCATATTCTTGAGCTTCTTTATAAATAGGATTATTAAACGTATCATTTATCTGACCATAATTATTTGTGAATCTTAACATTTCTGCTAATTCTACCATATTGGGATAATTGTAATTAACTACCTTATTTAATAGCTGACTAGCGTTTTCAGATTGCTCTTTATCTGCGTAATAATCTTCATCCATATGCCTTGATTGAGTGTCGTATTTGACAATCCTTTTTAAAATATCTTCATTTTTAATTAACCTCAAACTACCAGAATTCTTTATTTCTTCAAGTGTTGCTCTGTTCCATGAGTAGGGTCTGTATAATCGAATCCATGTGAGACAAATAACATTAAGGTTCGATATGTCTTCGATTTTTGAATTTCGCACATAATTGGCCAGGCTATCAATTCTAATAGAGATATGTTTTGCGGTATTATTAATTGTATCCATCATTGCAATATCTTTTTCTAAATCTTGAACTAACGATTTGGCATACTTTGCAATTTGAGCATTTTGCTTTCTATATTCATTCGAATTATTAATTGATAATGCGATTAAAATTCCTATCACGACAAGTACAATCTCTCCAATAGCATATAAAAGGTATTTAGACACCTTGTTTTGGGTAAGGAGATTCTTGCGGATTTTACGGAAGAAATTGATCATAGAAAGGAAAAGGTTGGTTGTTCTTCCTAAGGTACTGAATTATTGGGGCATTCCAACATGAAGATAACCCAGGAGTATTACGGAAAAATAGTGCAGAAAAGAGTTAGTGAGGAGACGGTGAGGATTCCAGTTTAAAACGGCTATAGACGCCCTTCCTTACCAATCTAAGTGGTTGAAAATCAAGTTAAATAATTACAAAAATTATCCTTCCGGATGATTAAAATCATTTCACAAAGAATGAAATATCAATACATTGCCAACACTGTTGGATTGCAATTTAAAATAAACAATATATCATGGAAACTGAAACAAAAAATCTTAGAACCGGAGAAAAAAGTGAAATAGGTCGGAGAATAGAGGCTATCGCATGGGGCCTTTTCTTTGTATGGGTAGGAATTGCGTTTCTTGCAAAGGTGAGTGATGGTATTGGGCTTCTTGGTGTAGGAGTAATTACCTTGGGAGGTCAAGCAGCTCGGAGCTATTTTAATCTAAAACTGGAAGCGTTTTGGTTAATAGTAGGTGCCTGTTTTGTACTCGGCGGTCTCTGGGAATTTATAGACCCCGGTATTGCATTGGTTCCTATTCTACTCATTATCGCTGGCATAGCCGTGCTTTATTCTGTTTGGAATAAAAGTATGTCTAAAAATACGCAAGATCAATAAAAAATATATTATTCTTGATGTAAAAACGAAGAGGAATAATTTCTTTTAATTGATTATTCAAATCTCCTTAGGAACATTAGCATACTTATCCAGGCACTCTCCTTCTTTGAATGTTCCTTTTCCAATAATCTCGTCCTTTTCTATACCCCATATTGCCTCAAAAAAGAACAGTTCTATTGCATAAAGGACATACTTAGTATTGCCTTCTTCATAAATATCTAAAAACTTGCCTTTGGCAAATACAGTGTCGTACTGCTCCATTAAAAGCATTTTGTGTTCGTAGAGGATCATTGAACTAAATTTGTTAAATACAATGCAACTATAATGTGGAATTGGAATGATTTAGAATGATTATAAGACCACCACATTGTATAGAGTAACAGATGTTGCATTGGTCGGTGGGGGGCATATCCTCAGCCCGGTGAAATATCCTTATCACATAACGCGGTTTTGTTTTTGGACGAACTCCCTGAGTCTAATAAGGGCGGTAGCGAGAGTATATTTATATTTCCTTGCGTTTTAAATAGTTCTAATCAAAAGAGTAGCCCTCCATAAACCTGCTTCCTTCCGGTGCATAGAAGTATTCAGAAGCAGTATTCGCTCTAAAGCCGACATCTGATATAGTGATATCAACCATATGCTCTTGAGGCATCTTACCGTTCCAGGCATACGTCTTGATTGATTCCGGGAATAGGATACCGTCAATAATTTGTTCTCCGTAATAGGTCATATGTTTTTCGGGACTGTGCTTGCCTTTTTCATAATAACCGGGATATGAAACGATATATCTCAGTCCACCGACCCTAAAAGTTTTGGCATCAATATATAGCACATAAAAATCATCCGGAGCATCTCCTACTTGACTGCCAAAATTTACCTTTATTTGATGATAAGTATTGCCTTCAAATGTTATTTCACCTTCATATGCCAATTGAATGCCCTGGTCGGCAATAACAAATGGAACCCCGACAAAATAAAAAGGGGTAAGGGCCCAAAATCTTGGATTTTCCTTCAATATGGCGTCATAGGGATATTTCCAGGCTTTATGGCCGTCCCAGCCATATTCAACAGTTGTATCGGAAACAAGTTGATGCCTTGCTTTGGATGACCATGTATCAACCGTTTGGTAGGTATCCGGACCACCTGTTTTAAGGTTTTTGTAATTAAAACGAAAATATAAAGGTCCCTTGCTATACCAGTGCTCAAGCCCTCCATGTTTTTCAATTGCATTCCATAGAATTTGTCCTTCTTTTGTTTTAGCTAACCTATTATGAGCGTTATTAACCCTTTGTACTATCCATTTCTTGGGCGGAATCGATGAAAAAACCTTGGTCATTTCGTCGACGTTTTTAGGCCCTTCAGATTTCTTTTCTTTGTTGGGATTGCAACAAAGAATGCAAAAGGCACTAAGGATAATCCATAATTTGAAGTGGTGTTTCATGTTTATTTACTTTTTTTAAAGAATTTCATTAATTTTTGAGCCTTGATTTTAGTTCCTAAAGATCGATGTAGCAACTAATTTAGTAAAACTATACTTGATAAATTGTGATTCCGGTGGCAGGGTGATTTTACTCATTGCATAGGAATAGAATAGGCATTGGAGCCCCCCGAAAATTAAACGGAAACTTTTCAATTACGGATTTTACGGAAGAAGTTGATCATAGGGAAAAAGCGGTTGGTTGTTATATCTCATAATTTACTGAATTAATCTAAACCGCTTTAAATTAGCCTAAAACAAACAGGAAATAGAAATCCACATTAAATATCATTACTGAGGTAGTGGTGTTTGGGTTTGAAGAAAAAGTCAACTTCTGTTAAATGTGCATTAACGTTTGCGCGTATGGTTTGTTGGGTTGCGACTAAGATAGCAAAAAGGTGAGAACCCATTGTTCATCAGCGAGGATTTTCCGAAAGGAAAATCAGACGCAATGAACTATACACGATATAGCCTTTCGTTATTTTTCTACTTCATTTAACTCTTGCTCTATTTCAGCAATAAGATTTATTGCTTCTTGTTCCGCCTCTTTGAAAAAATTCCGAATCCTTATATGACGTATATAATTGTTCTTAAAATGATTCCTCCCTCTTATTGATTTAGCAAAACCAATAAGCGTCTTAATTTGTTCCGTAGAATCTTGCGTCATTATAAATTCTTGCTCAGGTAAGCCTCGGCCGAGAATATTTATACGATGATTACTAATTTCTATAGATTCTTCTATATCCTGCAAATATGCTTGTCGTTCGGTAACATCTCTTATATCCCAATCTACATGAGCATCGAATCTGTCTTTTATTATTGTATAGTAATTTGTAATACTGTTAACGACCGAATCGAATCCAATTAATTTGGAATCTCCTGCATTTTGAATCTTTTGAAATGTTCTGTTATTCAGGGAATAACCCAAATAAAAACCTCCGATGCTGGTCCATAAACTATCAACCTGATTTGGTGTATAATCGGTTCTTCCCAAAGCCCATTCCTCATATTGAATCATTCTAGAGCTGCCTCTAATACCACTATTAATCACTATAGTATCTGATGCTAAGTCTTTCAGAATCTCTACCAGATAGTTCTCTGTTTTTACAATTGCCTTGCGTTTTTCATTCCAGTTGTTGATCTGTAAGGCAATCAAAATTCCAATAACCACAAGTACTATTTCGCCAACAGCATAAAGCAGGTATTTACTAACCTTATTTTCAGTCAGTAATTGTAGTCGAATTTTACGAAAGAATTTTATCATAGGTTAAATGTTGATCATAACGGCTAGGTATAAAGAGCCTTTACTTTGATTACTGAAGCTTTAGCGAAGGTGATAATGCCCATTATACATTTTTGTGAGCTTTTCAAATCAAATCATTACTTGACTAATTTGGATAATAGGCTCTATGTTTGTGTAATTAGGCGCATCTCCCATTATTTTAACAGCATTTGGGCCGAACGAATTCTGAAACACTTCAACAGATTCAAAGTATAAATTTCCCATAGCCTGATATGTTGCCGTTGAATCTGGCTCTCCTCCTGCAAGTCCCTTTTCAACAGTTGCTCCTATTACAGCATCACCCAATAAGCCTGCAACCATAGGAACGTGTTTATTGCAGTAATAGTCCATATCAAATGTTTTTCCTTCTCCGTCAGGGTACAAGACGCTTACCTTAATTGTTCCTTTTTTCATTTTTAATCATTTTAATAATTCTTACTCGTATGGCTTTTCAGTTACGCCCCGTTTTATTTAGTGGGTTCTGGACTCCACTTACTCATAATAATATTTTTCAGTCTTATTTTATAGTTGTTTATAACGTTTAGTATATGGCATGTAGTGTAGTAGAAAGCGATAAACTTACGGGTTTGCACAGAGCCAAAACGTTGTATTTTTTTTAATTTATTCATTTTTTAAAAGCCAAATCCACGAATTGGCAGTGTTGGTAAATAACACTGAACTTTCTTAAACAACTGAACGTCCTACCTGCCTTAGGAGGGCAGGCAGGTTTGCTATATACAATGTTGTATACAGTTTTTATTTTTGATATGCTCCAGAAGAATAAGTTAATTCATAACTATGTGTGTATATCTCAAAGACTATTCCGAAAGGGTCTTCAACATATACCATTTTATAAGGTTTCTCATTGGGGTAATACTCTCTTATTGGCATTCGTTGTTTGCCTCCATATTCTACGATTTTATTTGTCAAAGTCTCAATATTGGGGTCTTGAACACAGAAGTGGAATAGTCCTGTATTAAACGGATTGAACTCTTGGGCTTCTTTAATCCCGTTTGGAAAGGAAAATAATTCTATTCCAATTCCGTCAGAAGTAGACATATGAGCTATTTCGAATTCTTCCCAATCTTCCCCAAAAACATCAATGCACATTTGTCCAATAGCGGTATCTCTTTCTTTTTTGACTTTTGATGGTGACATAATAATATACCAACCCATTACTTCCTGATAAAATACGACTGCTTTATTGATGTCTGGTACGGTAATTCCGATATGTGAAAAAGATCTTGGGTATTTACTTTCCTTCATTTTAGTTTAATTGTATACAAGCTGTTATATGTGGATAAATATACCTCAATATCCCAAAAGTTTGCCGGATATGTCCACCTTTTTGGTTTTTTATCAAGAGACTTAAATCGTGTTTCTGTACTCAATAAGGTTGATTTCATTTTGGCAGAAATCGTGAGACTGGACAGCTATACATTGTTGGCAATAGTTAGATTTTTTTATTTTTTTATGATATATGTGAGTATCGCTTTAATAATGTTGATTTATTTTTCCCCTCCGTTTTTCTGACTTCTTTTGAAAGATATTCGAAGTAATACCCAATGGGATATCCTTTACCTCTTTTGTATTTAATGTAAAAAAATAGATCTTTCCAATAAGTGGGTATCATCGGGTAAAACAATTCTCCTGTTTTGAGGCGTTCAATATAGGAAATCGTTTTGGTTGTCTTAAAATGGCGAATCGTCAAATAAATCGTAATTAATGCTATGATAAATCCACCGAGCCAGGAAAGAAAATTTATCAATTCCATATTTTATATTTTAATATTACAGCCAACCTGGATGAGTAAAAGCTTGTTTGTTCTATCCCCTAATTTACTGAATTAATCTAAGCGACTTTGAATCAGTCTAAAACAAACAAAAAAATAATAAGCCACATTATAGTCCGTCTCAGAAGTACTGTTGGGTGGTCTTTCTTAATGAAAGGATGGAGTAGGAGATTGGCAGCTATTAATTGTCACTACGGTCTTGTACCTGCCTGCCCGCCTAAGGCGGGTATGAAAAGTAGCGGATTTTCATGCACTATCTTTTCGGTTAAATATTAACCTTAAATTTTCAGTTTCTCGATTTTTTTCGCTCTTTTCCGAAAGTAGGATATTTACTTTCTATGAATTTCGTTTCAATATCAGAAGCTTTATCCAGATTGGAACTATCTTTTCTTTGTTCTTCAACATACTTTCGGATAGGTTTCTGTATGTGGCCTATATGAATTACTTTTTGTCCTCATATTTTGGATTTGGATTCATCATTTTTGCACCTACACTTTCCCTCCAATTGTGTAGCATCTTTTTTAATTCTTCAACCTTCTTAGGTTCTGTAGTTGAAAGATCATTTTGTTCCCCAATATCTTCCTTAAGGTTAAAAAGCTGAACATTACCAGTGTCATAATATTCAAGTAACTTGAAATCTCCAGATCGGACAGCACCTCCTGCGCTTTGCATTCCATGGTTGCTGTAATGCGGAAAGTGCCAGTAAATTGCTTCACGATATAGTTCCATTTCACCTGTGACTAGGGGGGCTATACTCAAACCATCGCTTGCAATACTTTGGGAATTGATGCCTACCATATCCAGAATGGTTGGAAAGAAATCGGGACTGGTAACTGGAACACTACACGTAGCTTTTTGTAATCCTTTCCCGGGCCATTTGATGATTAAGGGAACCCGAATTCCACCTTCGTACATCCAACCTTTTGCTCCACGCAAAGGAAGGTTTGAGGTGGAGTAAGCTTTGTCTAGTACCTTTTCAGAGATTTCTCTTTCCGGATCCCAAAAATTGGCTGCTGACATTCCTCCATTATCTGAATAAAATATTACTACTGTTTGGTCCTCTATTTCCAATTCTTTCAGTTTGCTGAGTACTCGTCCAAGGCTTTCGTCCATACTTTCAACCATTCCTGCAAATTGCACATTATCTTGATGTTGTTTGATTTTTACCGTTTGATTGGGAAACACCTTAAAACCTTTATATTCCTCCTGATCAATAGCTTCATCCAGATCGGTTCTTGAAATTGGATTTTCTACACCAGGTTTTCCTTCTAAAATGAAAGGGTGACTTTCAGGAGGGACCATTTTTATCAGTTTTTTTTGATACTTTTCAACCAAATCAGGTCGACCTTCAATGGGATCGTGAACCGCAAAGTGCGATAAATACAAAAAGAAGGGCTTGTTCTTGTTGGTTTCAATGTATTTAAGGGCCTTATCGGTTAATTTATCGGTTAGGTAATCTCCATCCGTACCTTCTTCCAAACCTTTCATTCCAAAAGGATAGTAGTAACCATTTTTTGGCCAACCTCTGTTCCAATCAGGTATATGCAAATCAAACCCCTGCTTGTTAGTCGAAGCTGAATCTTCTCCTAAATGCCATTTTCCAAAGATTGCGGTTTGGTAACCGTTCTCTTTCAAAACTTTAGGAAGTGTTGGAATATTATAAGGCAAATGTTGATTGATTTTTACATTCAGCAATTTTTGAAAAGGAAAATCCCTTCGCCCTGTTAGCCAATCGGTTAAATTTATACTTGCCGGATACTTACCTGTTAAAATACTGGCTCGGGTAGGAGAGCAAACATGGCAAGCAGCATAGGCATTTGTAAAACGAACACCCTCGGTAGCAAGTTTATCTATGTTTGGTGTTTCATAGAATCTACTTCCATAGCAACCCACATCTTTCCAGCCCAAATCGTCAACTAAAAAGAATACTATGTTTAAGGGTTTTTCTGAAACGTTTTCGGATTGCTGGTTTTGTTTACATGCCAAAAATGTGCCAATAATTGCTAATAAAACTATAATCTTTTTGCCGGCAATTCTGATTATTGTGAAATAGTTTGTTTGTGTCGTAATGGAAGTAGTTTTTGTATTGTTTCAATTTTTTTTTGCTTCGATTAAATATTCAGAATTCCAATCTATTATTAACGCTGAAGGATAAATAGGATCAGTCTGAGTGACTGGTATTATTTCTTCTTCTACTAATATTTTGTCCTCTGTTTGTGAGAAAGAAAAGGAAATAATCATAGTGGAAAAATCAAATTATTTTCTTCATTTTAATACCCCATAACGGTTTTGTACCTGCCTTCCTTCCTAAGGCGGGCCTGCCCTCCTAAGGCGGGTATGAAAAGTAGCGCATAAATCAATGCAAACTTTTCCGACAAATGAAAGGTAACAAATAAACACAAACCTTATGGTTCGCGTTTATCTGGCTATTTTTAGCTTTGTAGTTGTATCAAACTCACCTTATTATTAGCCTACAACCATTTTAGCAAGAAGTCCATTATGGCCTCCTTAAATTCGTAATGTAATTTTATATAATGTTTAAGGTCTTCATAGAGCGAACGTTTTTCGTACTGTAACTGCCCATCAACATTTTTGTAATGGTCTGCACTGTGAAGATTACCTAATTTGGCCCGACAGCGGTGTAACAATTTGCCAATTGCGTCCCTTTCTATCATTATCTTGTTTTGAAAGCTTTGAAGTTTAAATGAAGATTTATCAATATACGCTCTACTGGAAATTTCTTCGAGTTTTTGTTGAAACATATCCAATTCGGACATGTGAAACTTTAGTTCCCTTTTCCAAATTTCCAAATTAAAAGAAAGGTCACTTGAATATACCGCTTCTGCTTGCATATTTTTTGGTGTTACATTTATATTTGAATTGTTTTTTTAATTAAATTTTGCCTCAAAGTCCATTAAAAAGCATGGCTTCAAAGTAATTTTATCCGGTTTTATGAATAGGAATCGGTTGATAGTGATAGAGATTTATTTAGTATCAAAATGGAATATAAATATAATTATTTTTTTTGAACTATTTGCTATCGTTTATTTGAACTTTTAAGAACTGGGCGAGGACTTTTCAAAGGTGCCGTCGCCCTGCATCTTTTTTAATGTCTTTTTATGTTCTATTAAGTACTTTATGATGTCACGCTGATAAAATTGTCTTGCGAAACTTAATGCGGTTTTGCCTTCGTAGGTCGCACTGAGATCAGCACCCTTTTGCACCAGATATTGGACCATTTCCAATTGCCCGTATTTTGCCGCATACATCAAGGGTGTTTTATCCGCGCAAACGCCCTCTATATCGGCGCCGTTTTCAACAAAATAGCGTAAGGATTTCATTGATTTTAACTTGATGCTTATTGCCAAATAATTATATTTTTTGCTGTCTGCTACTCCCACACATTCATTGATGTGGCCCCCGGTAATTAAATGTTTCAAATTTTCAGTATGGCCATACTTTATTCTCCACGCGATTTCATTCGTTAATTCTTGCCCATAAGATGCGATTCCTATTAGTGGAATTAATGTTATTAAAATCAGTTGTTTTATACGTGAATTCATCATTGGGATTAAACTATGCACAACTATTGAGTAAAGAGATTTATTCGCTTTATATCTCAAATATACGGGATAAAGAGCAGTATTCCCATTACTTATAATATACACATATGTTAATGGTATAAGAGGGAATCCATATAAAATTTGTGCTTAGTTTCATTTAAAAAAATAAGCATGAAATTAAGTTTTTCACTAAATTGTATAAATTTAATCCCGTACGCTTGAGCAAATCGTAAAACAATCTACCGTATGTCTTCAAACGCCGCTATTGCCATCCGCTCCAAAGGTTTTGCAAAAACCTTACGTAAAGATAGATGGTGGCTATATCCCGCGCTTGTTCTTTTCGGGCTTACCAGTTTTTTAGTTTACGGATTTTGGTCTGCCTGGCAGGCCGATTTTTACTGGTACAGCGCGGGGCAAGAAGGATTTGGGGGATATCTGGCCCCTTTTTATTCTCCCTTACTATTCATTAAAGAAGGAGTTGCGGGTGCCGCACCCATAGAGCACTCCTTATTTGGAACCTGGCCCGATTGGTGGCCCGGCTGGCTTCCACCTTCTCCATCACTGCTGATATTGGCCATTCCGGGTATCTTTAGATTCACCTGCTATTATTATAGAAAAGCTTATTATAGGGCCTTCACCGGAACTCCACCAGCCTGTGCCGTGGGCGCCTTGCCCCGAAAGCGGAAATCTGGTTATAAAGGAGAAACAGGACTCATGCTCGTACAAAACATACATCGCATTACCATGTACTTTGCGGTGATGTATATAATCGTTTTCTTTTATGATGCCTACCTATCGTTTTTTAGGGCAGGGGAACTAGGTTTGGGAGTAGGAAGCATTCTGTTATTGGGAAATCCTATTTTATTGTGCTGTTATACTTTTGGTTGCCATTCCATAAGACATTTGGTAGGTGGCAGCAGGGATTGTTACTCCTGTGGCATGGGCGGAAAGATGGCGCATAACAATGGAAAAGTGGTGGGCTGGCTCAACCGGCGCCATGAACTCTTTGCCTGGCTTAGCTTAATTTGGATCATGATTGCCGATTTCTATATCCGTATGGTTTCTATGGGATATATTACCGACCTCAATACTTGGGTGTAGGGAAAACAAAGAAAAATATATGCTAGACATATCAGAAATTAAAACCATTGAACATGATGTGCTTATCGTCGGGGCTGGCGGTGCCGGTCTCAGTGCGGCCATTGAGGCCTCGGCTCAGGGTGCGAGCACGGGTATAGTCATGAAATCCTTATTGGGCAAGGCACATACGGTGATGGCCGAAGGTGGTATGGCGGCCGCCCTGGGAAATGTAGATGAACGCGACCATTGGAAAATTCATTTTCGGGATACAATACGGGGCGGAAAATTTTTGAACGTTTGGCGCATGGTTGAACTCCACGCAAAACTTGCCCCGGAGAGGGTACGCCTTTTGGAAGAATGGGGCGCCGTTTTTGACCGAACCAAAAAAGGCCTGATCAACCAACGTAATTTTGGGGGGCACAGATACCCAAGATTGGCGCATGTGGGAGATAGGACCGGCCTGGAAATGATCAGAACTTTACAGGATCATGGTATCCACCAGGGAATTGAGACCTACATGGAATGCACCGCCCTGGATCTACTCAAAAATGAAAGGGGGGAGATAAGTGGTGTCGTCTGTATGTGGCGGGAGACCGGAAGCTTTGTGATATTTAAGGCCAAATCGATCATCTTTGCCACCGGCGGTGGAGGAAAAGCCTGGGACGTAACCTCCAATTCCTGGGAATATACCGGAGATGGTTACGCCATGGCATACGAGGCAGGGGCCGAATTAATGGACTTAGAATTTAATCAGTTTCATCCTACCGGAATGGTTTGGCCACTTTCGGTAAAGGGACTTTTGGTAACAGAAAGTGTGAGGGGTGAAGGTGGTATCCTCCTGAACAATGAAGGAAATCGTTTTATGTTCGATTATATTCCAGAGCGCTTTCGCTCGGAAACGGCAGATACCCAGGAAGAAGCCGCTCGCTGGCTCAAAGGAGATCCAAATGCAAGACGCCCGCCTGAACTACTTACACGCGATGTAGTGGCACGGGCGATCAATGAAGAGGTCAAAGCCGGAAGGGGTTCTGAACATGGAGGCGCCTATCTTAATATCGCGACCCAGCGATCTGCAGAAGACATAAAAAAGAAGTTGCCCTCCATGTACCATCAGTTCAAGGTCCTGGCAGAATTGGACATTACAAAAGAACCAATGGAAGTGGGTCCTACCTGTCATTATTTTATGGGGGGAATACGGGTAGATGCAAATACCAGCATGAGCTCAGTTCCTGGTTTGTTTGCCTGCGGGGAATGTGCCGCTGGAATGCACGGTGCAAATCGACTAGGGGGGAATTCCCTATCGGACCTTCTCGTTTTTGGGTATCTGGCGGGTAAAAACGCCGCAGAATACGCCAAAAAAGTAACAACACATTCCGAAATTGACGCTATCCAGGCAAGTAGAATAATTAGAAATGCCACCACCATTTTAAATCGTGAATCCGGGGCTAACCCTTATCTTTTGCATACCGAATTAGAGCAAAATATGCAAAAAAAAGTAGGGATCATTAGAACAAAGGAAGAACTTGAGGAAGGGATCGATCAATTGGAAAAAATCAAGGAAGACTATAAAACTGTGAAGGCTAAAGGGGCAAGCCAGTTCAACCCAGGTTGGCACGAAGCACTGGGATTGCGCAATCTTTTAATTACCTCAGAAGCCGTGGCGCGTGCCGCACTTTTGAGGGAAGAAAGCAGGGGTGCCCACACACGTGCCGATTTTCCCGGAGAACAAGATGATTGGCTACAGTATAACATCGTGACCACCAAAGGGGCAGATGGTAAGATGCTTCTGAAAAAAGTGGCACGATCGGCAGCAGATCCGGAATTGGAGCGTATAGCCAAAGCAACAATCGAAGATCTTGAATTGGAAATCGTGAGGGAACGAAAACAGGAAAAGACTTAATAAGTAATATGAAATCAGTGCAGAATATTGAAAAAAATATAAGAATTTTTGACAGTGCCAGTACCAACGGCTAATTCGTAGAAAAGGGATGCGGAAATTTCAAATTTTTAGAGGAGACCAGGAAAACGGTGAGCTTGTTACCTTCGAGACCGAAGTGAGTGAAGGTATGGTCGTTTTGGATGTGGTCCATAAAATTCAGGCAGAGCAAGCCAATGATCTTGCAGTTAGGTGGAACTGCAAGGCGGGCAAATGTGGATCCTGCAGTGTTGAAATTAATGGAAAGCCCAAATTGTCCTGCATGACAAGGATGAACGAATATGGGCCCGAGGAAACAATTACCATCACGCCCTTAAAAACATTTGCCATTATTAAAGATCTGGTGACTGATGTTTCCTGGAACTACAGCCAGAACAAAAGAATAAAACCTGTAAAACTCGCGCCCGAAGCAAAGACTGACAAGGGCTACGTGATGTACCAGGAAGATGTAGACAGGGTCCAGGAATTTCGTAAGTGTATTGAATGCTATTTATGCCAAAATGTATGTCACATCTTACGTGACCATGATAAAAAGGAAGAATTTATCGGTCCCCGATATATGATCCGTGTGGCCAGCCTGGAGATGCATCCCTTAGATATTGAGGATAGGATCCCGGAACTTAAAAACGAGCATGGTTCAGGAATGTGCAATATAACCAAATGTTGTACCGATGTATGTCCGGAGCATATCAATCTCACGGATAATGCAATTATTCCCCTTAAGGAGCGGGTGATAGATAGATTTTACGACCCTGTGACCATTATCAGACGCAAGCTTTTCGGCCCAAGGAAGAAGAAATTACCTCCTATCAAATAAGCGCTCGGCGATAAGTTAAAAATTTGAACCTGAAATGGGTCCGGAGCTCCTGCATTATACGTCCAGAAAAGGACGTACCCCATCGCGGTCCTTTGCGGGCGCAAGCTTAAACTCTTCAATGCCCCTCACACAGGAATTCCACCTTAAAACGGCATCTTGATTGCCTTCCGGGCTAATTTTTTCCGCTTTTTCGTAGTTAGACATAGCAGAACGGTAGTGTTCATATGCAATATACCCTGCCCTGGGCGTGGTTCTCTTCAAGGCCGCCTTTCCGAGACGCTCTTCAATGATTCCAGTATAATACAATTGTTGGTATGGGTCGGTCAGCTGGGTGCATAAATCCAATGCATCCGAGGGGGAAGTAAAGTTGTCACTGTCGAACCGATCCGTAATCGCCAATATCATTATCACCATTGCGAGCTGGTTAGCAGGGTCTACCTGCAGTATATCCCTGCATATACTTTCGGCCTGCCTGGGTTCATTTAGAAGTCTATAGTGCTTAGCTCTGATCAGCGCCTTGGGAATGGATTTTTTGGAAATTCTTTTGAGTTGGAACATAGTAAAAAATTAATCTATGATGGATGTCTTCAGAATTATGAATATACAAATTTCCTACAAATAGAACAAAGTGATATTTTATTTTTTATGAGGTATACAGGGAGTCTATCCTCGTTATGATGAAATTAAAGAGATTTAGAGGGTTTTTTATTCTGGGATCCTTTTTCTCATTATATTACACAAGGTCTGTCATAACTATGTATTATAGTGGACCTATTTGGTCAAGGTAAACTAGCTACAACAAAGAACAAAATTAGAAGTACTCACAAAATAGAAATATAGTAACTTGTTACTATATCTGAACGTTGCGGGCAATCTATAAAAGCAATAAACGGGTTTTGACATAGAAGATTTTAGAATTATCTTCGGCCAAGGCAGTGCTAGAGACTAACTGAAAATTTTAGCAATTGATTTACTAAAAGATGACCTTTTGTTTTAACATGAAGCTCGTAAATTCACTTTAGTTTAGTGAGATTCTAAATGCGTTATCTGAGTTCTTGCTCAATTAAATTCAAGATAGACAAAATCTTAAACTCTAAGATTTGTGCTTCCATTATCCTATGAACATATTTTATGTCCATCCAGATGAGCAGGCTCTCAAAATCACTATCTTGTATCAATTCTTTAAGTCGTGGGGTATATTTACTCGGAGATTTTGAAATATACCCGGAGAACTCATTATTTAGAAGATTAAATGGTCCCCCTCGGCCAAGAGTTCCTTCTTTAGGAGTATGTAAATATTTCAGGGGATAGTATTTTATCAAAAGTGGAATATAATTGTGATATACTATGTCCAAATACATCCAATCGTCTTCGTTATGGTCTATATTAGCTAATTCCCAACCTGTAAGTAATGCTCTTAAAGAATCACTTCGGATTAATGACAATTCATTGGAATTCATAATTGCTCTGGTAGAACCTTGTCCCAGGTCAAGTGAACTTTCTTCATAACTTCTGTTCAAGTGATACTCAAAACTATCTAAAGCAGATGGAATATAATCCGGACCAAATTCTTCCAATAATGTCAATATTTTAGATCGGTGATTATTGCGATTGTCAATGTATTTGACATAATTTTTTAAATCAATAAGATTTTGTTTAAATTCTTTCTGTACACTAAATAGAATTTCTTTTTCTCTAATGTTGTTTTCTCGGGTCTTATTCCAAGAGTTGACACCGAAGGCAATCAATATTCCTACCACCACGAGCCCAATCTCACCGATAGCATAAAGAAGATACTTGCTGAACTTGTTTTCAGTTAGTAATTGGTGTCTTATCCGCCTAAAAAATTTGATCATTGTAAGGAAGTGGTTGGTTGTTCTTCCTAAGGTAAGGAATTATTGAATATGGCATTACAGTCCAACGCATCTCTTGTAATGCTTTATAACAATATTTCTATGATATTCCAGCAACTAAACCTACAAGTGTCATTAGAGCAGCTTGGAGTTTTGCAAAGGAGAACACTCTAATTCTGCTTGATTTTTCCATTATTTATTCATTTTGATTCTCGCCACAGCCCAATGCTTAAGATTGAGGCTACAATAAAGCCCGCTACACTTACCCATATTGGCAACTCATAGTTGCCTACCACTACCAGCGCATCCAGGAAGACCCGTGCGAGATGACCAAGAGCAACAACAGCTAAAATAAAAGATGCGATTTTGGTAAACGGTTTCATGGTGTATTGTTTTTATAGTGATGGGATTATTTCCAACTCATTCCTACCAAAGAAATATTTTCCGACTTGGGAGGTGAAATAGGATTGCTTGCTTTCAAGCCCATTCTAAATTTAGTGAATGCTTCTACTTCGTTCAACTTACTCATGGTTTCATCATCTTTAGCAATATTAATGTGCATAAATGAGCTGCCATCTTCAAGTTGGTAGCAAGCATAAAACATTCCTTCTATCGGATTTGCCTGTAAATAGTCCATTACGGCTTTAATGTTTACCTTGTTTTGTTCAACGTATCCCGGTTGAACGGTGTACTGTACTTTTATGGATTTCATTGTTGTATCATTTTGTTTTATAAAATTACCAAAAACGGTCTTGTACCTGCCTGCTGGTTTACCCGCCTTAGGAAGGCAGGCTGGTATGAAAAGTAGCGGTTTTTCACGCATTAACTTTTCGGTTTATTACTGACCTTTATTTTATGTTTATACTTTCGTTTTAGCACTTAATCCGCTATTTATTTATATAGGTTGTTGGGCACCGGCTATTATCGAATTGCATATCCTCCGTCCACACGAATGGTTTCACCGGTTACAAAGTCAGAGGCTTTTGAGGCCAAAAACACTGCTGTACCGGCTAATTCTTCTGTTAGCCCAAAACGACCGGCAGGGGTTCTTATAATTATTTCATCATAAAGCGGCATTGTTTTAACTGCTGCGGTCATATCGGTTTCGAACCATCCTGGCGCAATGGCATTCACTTGAATGTTGTGTGTAGCCAATTCAATTGCCATTGATTTAGTTAACTGAATTACAGCTCCTTTTGCCGCACTATATGAAGGAGCAAAACTGGAACCAAAGAATGAATACATACTACCAATGTTTATTATCTTTCCTCTTTTGTTTTCAACCATTGATTTTGCAACTAGTTTAGATAATAAAAAAACGGCATTAAGTTGTATCTCTATTAAGCCATCCCATTCTTCTTCTGTTTCATTAAGAATTCCTCCACTTAATACAGCAATACCAGCATTATTTACGAGGATGCTAATGCTGCCTAATTCCTGCTCCACTTTCATTATGGCGGGTGCCAATTCAATTCGTTTTGTGAGATCAATTTTTAAAGCCATTGCAGGTACCCCAATTGCTTTTAATTCGGCAAGGGTCTTTTTGTTTTTTTCTTCGTTGCGCCCAAATATTGCTACTGAAGCCCCAGCTTCTGCCAGGCCTATTGCAATGCTTCGACCAATGCCTCCATTTCCCCCAGTAATTATTGCTACGTTTTCTGAAAGGTCGAATAATTTTGTTGTTCCCATAATTTTAGATTTAGTTAATTAAATTTTTACCTGTGCCTAACGGATGGAGGTGATACGCAGCAGCGGATTAAGGCTGCTGAGTGCCTATCCCTGGCAATAAATTCATGGTTCTTAGCTATGTCTTTTTTGTCAAAGACAGATTGATAACAATTGCCATAAGGAGCCAGATAATAAATGTTTCGCCATGCGTCATTTCGTAGGAAGCACCGGCCAATTTGGCTGCCAGAAATACAATGTAAAAAATAATAGGAGATAAAAACAAGCTAATTACAAGACGGAGAATTGATTTTTTGTAATCCATAATTCATTGATTTATTTAGTTAATATTAGTGATATTTTATAGGCCATTTTGCTTAATTCCTGAGTGTCTATACACTGTTGGTTTGTCATTAATACCAGGCTATTTCACCATTATAAGGAACGCAGCCTTTGTAATATCCCGGGATAGGATTATACCTTAATCCTTCCATGATACCTATTTTTGAGGAAAAATATCCCCACTGTGTGAGGGACTTAAGGTCCTTAAAATAATGAGGAATTTTAGGGGTTGTGGAATTTGCTTCCTCGTCTAGTTGCTCAATACCTTCATATTGTTTTTGAGCTGAAAAATCCATAAATCCATCACGCAATAATTGGTTTAGCCCAACTATAATGCGATCCTTTCTTTCAACTTCATAACAATCTTCTGCAATAAGCGCTATAAAATAATGAACCTTAGCCTCTTTGGCACCCGGAGATGCATCCGTTACCGGTAAAATAATTTCGACAATGGCAGCCAGAAGCGATTGATATTCTTCGTTAAATAACGAAGGGTTGCTGTTATCTGTACATCCTTCTACAAGCCAGG